>DATDHI010000337.1:0-3524 GCA_036521655.1 Pseudonocardiaceae bacterium
CGGTACGCCCGGGCTGCCCTGGCGATCCTCGCGCGCTCTCAGCGCCTCGGCTGATGCCCTCCCACCCCCAGCGCACCGCAGCAAGCGCCGCCGATGACCAGGCCCGCCACCGCGCCAGCATGGAGCGCCTGGTGCAGCGCAACGGCCTCGACCTCCCCACCGACGTGCTGCGCATCGCCCGCGCCGCCGGGGTCGAGCTGCCCGCCGAGCCTCCCGGCCTTCCGGAGGGGGTGCACTGGGTCGAGGCCTCGCCTCCCTCGCGGAGCGGTCCCCCGGGGCACTGGGCCGGCCTCGCCGACCAGCTGCGGTCCCGCCCCGGGTGCTGGGTGGCGCTGGGTCCGCGCTCCCACAGCGTGACCAAGGCCCTGCGGCGGCTGGGCCTGGAGGCCACTGAACGCCTTGGGGCCGAGCCCCACCGGCCCCTGATCTTCGCAAGGGCAAGACCGGAGTCGCCAAGCCTGCTCACGTAAGGGCGATTTGGGCGAGGGCCAAACTACGTGGCTGACGGAGAGGGAGGGCACCCAGCCGCCGCCCCCGAGATGGGTGCTGAGACCCGGGCCCATTCTGGCCGACTTCCCCGCGACCTGCCCGGCCGCGGACCCTTCAGCCCTGAACGGCGGGTTTTCGCGGGGAATATTGAGATTTCCCGGAGGGCAGGGCGGAGCCCACCGAGCAGGAGCGGGCGGTGCTGCGGCTGATGTCCCATTGCTCCTATGTCAAGCGGCCACCTGAGTCGCGAGGATCCGATTCAGGGCGAGATCCTGCTGGAGCGCCTGGTAGACCACGTCGGACAGGCGTCGCTTGAGACAGCGGATCGCCTCTCGCGTGCTGTTGCCGGCGGAGCGACGACGGTCGAGGTACTCGCGGGCAGCCGGGTGGTGCCGCGCCTGGGTGATGGCGATGCGATGAAGCGCGGCGTTGAGCTGGCGGTTGCCGATGCGACTGAGCCGGTGTCGAACGAGATTGGCAGACCAGACAGGGAGTGGGGCGGTGCCGTTGTGTCGTGCGTACGCGTCCTTGGAGCGAAAGCGGTCGACGCCCGCTGTCTCCCCAAGGATCTTCGCCGCTGAGAGGACGCCGCAGCCGTGGACGGCGATGAGAGAGGGCGCCAGCTTGGCGACGAGCGCGCCGATCTCAACGGTCAGCTGCCCGATCTGTGCCGTGATGTCGCGACACCGGCCGATCAATTCGCGTGCCAGGCGTGCAACCAGGCCGGGAACTCCCACGAGCCGGACTTCCACGGCGGCAACGTGCTTCCCGAGGATGAGACCCCGCGCCGGCGGCTCCCATGCGGGGTCGATCTCGTGAAGGTACCAGCGCAGCCGGTTGATGACGCGGGTCCGTTCGGCGACGAGATCGTCGCGATGGCCCAGCAAGAGTCGCACCTCGCGCTCCACCCCGTCGAGGCGGGCCTGCGGGAGGTTCGGCTCGCGAAGTGCGGCTCGAGCCACGGCAAGAGCATCGATCGGATCCGACTTGCCGAAGGTCCGGGCAGCATCGCGACTGTGCGCCATCAGCTTTGGCGGTACGCGGACGATCCGCTCGCCGGCGCCGAGCAGATCACGCTCCAACCGCCGCGACAGGTTGCGGCAATCCTCAACTGCCCAAAGGCGCTCGGACTCGATGCGCTCGGCCCACGCGAGCAGCCGGAGGTGGTCCGCCGTTGTTGGCCCGACCGTGTGCTCTCCGATCTTCCTGCCGTGCTCGTCGACGGCGACGACGGTGTGGCTACGCTTGTGCGCGTCGATCCCGATGGTCACCATTAGCCTGTCTCCCTGTGCGAACGGGCGGACAGGACCGATCGGTGGGCACTACCTCAGTGGGGCGATGCCACGCTCCTATCAAGCCACACCGGTCGGTCCACCTGTGCCCGGTGGGCCGCACAACGGGACATGGCCACATTGGCATCAAGTGGTGGAGCGAGCCCACCGGGCGAGCCGAGCATGACACTGAGTAAGGTGGTGGAAATTGGCGGGGCCTTCTGGGTGACCCGAGCCGGGTAGACAAAGAAGGCCACCGTGGAGTTCTCTTGGAAGCGCTTCTAACTTCCTCCAGGAGTTCCAGATGGCCCACCACAGGATGACACACCAGGCGCTGCTCGACCACCTCGACGGCGCCGACACCGACGTGCTGCGGCGCGTCCTCGAGCACGCCCTGCAGCGGTTGATCGAGGTCGAAGCGGCCAACCAGATCGGTGCCGAGCCCCACGAACGCACGGCGGCGCGGACCACGTACCGCAACGGCTACCGAGCGCGGACGCTCGACACCGGTGGTGGCCGGCTGGAGCTGCAGATCCCCAAGCTGCGCTCCGGCAGCTTCTTCCCGTCGCTGCTGGAGCCGCGCCGGCGCATCGACCGGGCCCTGCTGGCGGTGGTGCAGGAGGCGTACGTGCTCGGCATCAGCACCCGCAAGGTCGACGACCTCATGGCCGCACTGGGCGGCTGCAGCGTCAGCCGCAGCGAGGTGAGCCGGATCTGCGCCCTGCTCGACGAGGAGCTGGCCGAGTTCCGAGACCGCCCTCTCGACGAGGCCTACCCCTACGTCTGGTTCGACGCGACTTACGAGAAGGTGCGCGAGGGCGGCCGCATCGTCAACCAGGCGGCGGTGGTCGCCGTGGGGGTGCGCGCGACCGGCGAGAAGAGCGTGCTGGGCCTGGCGGTCGGCGCCAGCGAGACCGAGGCGTTCTGGCTGGAGTTCTGCCGCAGCCTCGCACGGCGGGGCCTCAGCGGCGTCCAGCTGGTCATCTCGGATGCCCACGAAGGGCTGCGCAGCGCGCTCGCCCAGGTCTTCACCGGCGCCACCTGGCAGCGGTGCAAGGTGCACTTCCTCCGCAACGTCGCCAGCGCGGTGCCCAAGCAGCACGCGCCCGCAGTCCTGGCGGTGGTCAAGTCGATCTTCCTGCAGCCCACGCGCGAGACCGCCCGGGACGCCGTTGAACACGCCCTGGCGGTGCTGGAGCCGCGCTTTGCCAAGGTGGCCGAGAAGCTCCGCACCGCCGAGACCGACGTACTCGCCTACCTCGGTTTCCCCGTCGACCACTGGCGCTCCGTCTCCTCGACGAACGCCATCGAGCGCGTCAACGCTGAGCTCGATCGTAGCGCCAAGGTGGTCGGGATCTTCCCCAACACCGCCTCGCTGGTGCGCCTCTTCACCGCTGTCCTCCAGGACCAGCACGACGAATGGCAGGACGGCCGGCGCCACTTCAGTCAGCAGTCGATGTCGCTGCTGCTCCATCCCGAGGGCCCACCCCTGCTCACCAACCCGCTCACGGAGGGCCTCGCCGCGTAGCTCACCGACGTCGTGAGAACTCCAGCCGATTTACACCACGCCAGGGGACTTGACCATGTGAAGTGCCTGACCCGGTCAGGGATACTCAAGATTGATGAGGTCTCGAGAACCCAACTGAGGACGCACTCTGGAGGTGAAGCGTAGCAGCGGCCCCAACGGCCGTTGGTGACGGCGGATGGCGACGGCGTGTGATCGACCGTCTGGAAGGAGCCGGACTGGTTGCAGAGCGCAAGGCG
>DATDHI010000338.1:0-4239 GCA_036521655.1 Pseudonocardiaceae bacterium
GCGATGATGACGTCGGGGTCGTTGGCCATGGCGATGGCGATGACGGCCCGCTGGCGCGTCCCGCCGGACAGCTCGTGCGGGTAGCTGCCCGCCAGCGCGGTGGGGTTGGGGATGCTGACCAGGTCGAGCAGCTCCACCGCCTGGGTGCGCGCCGCGTCTGCGCTGACGTCGTGGTGGGCCCGGATCGCCTCAGCGATCTGGTAACCGACGGTGTAGACGGGGTTGAGCGAGGTCATCGGATCCTGGAAGATCATCGACATCCGCTGGCCGCGGACCCGGCTGAGTTCCCGATCGGAGGCGCCCAGCAGCTCGGTGTTCCCGGAGGGTCCGCTGAAACGCACCGATCCGGACACCCGGGCCGAGCCGGGCAGCAGGCCCATCGTCGCCAGCGAGGTCACCGACTTGCCGGAGCCTGACTCACCGACGATGCCGAGCACTTCACCGCGACGGAGCTGGTAGCTCACCCCGCGCACCGCCTGGACCCGCCCATCGTCGGTGCGGAACTCCACCCGCAGGTCTTCGACCTCGAGCACGGCGCTGGTCACGATGGGCACCAGAGCACGACACACCGGGCACCAGGGCACGACACGCGGGGAGGTGGGGGGGTCATCGGCGCACCTTGGTCTGCTGGGGGTCGAATGCGTCGCGCAGACCATCGCCGATGAAGTTGATCGTCAGCGCGATCAGGATGATGAACAGGCCCGGGAAGTAGAATAGCCAGGGTCGCGTCTGCACCGCCGTCTGCGCCTGGCTGACCAGCAGGCCCAGCGAGGTGTCGGGTGAGCGCACGCCGAAGCCGAGGTAGGACAGCGCCGTCTCCAGCAGGATCGCCAACGCGACCAGGATCGTGGCATTGACGATGATCGAACCCAGTGCGTTGGGGACCAGGTGCCGGAAGATGATCCGGGCGTCGCTCGCGCCGAGCGCTCTGGCAGCCTCCACGAACTCCTTCTCCCGCAGTGACAGCACCACGCTACGGGAGACCCGGGCCACGTAGGCCCAGTACAACCCGGCGATCACCACCGCGATCAGCCACCAGCTGCCCCCGACGTTGTGTCCCAGCACGGCGGCGACCGCGAGCAGCGGCAGGGCGAGGATGAGGTCGGCGATCCGCATCAGCACGGTGTCCAGGGTGCCCCGGTAGTACCCCGCGGTAGCTCCCCAGACGGTGCCGACGACCGTGGAGAACACCGCAACCAGCACCGAGATCCCGATCGAGATCTGGGTGCCGCGCAGCACCTGGGCGAAGGTGTCTCGCCCGGCCGCGTCGGTGCCGAACGGGTGGTCCCAGGACGGGGGCTGCGAGTTGTCCGGGGTGAGGTCCGCCACGGAGTAGCGCCACAGCCAGCCGCCGATGAAGGCCAGCAGCACCAGCGCGAGCAGCACCACCAAGCTGGCCACGGCCAGCCGGTGTTGCAGGAAGCGGCGCAGCACCAGTTGGGCCTGGCTGCGCTGCGCAACGGTGAACTCCCGCTCCGTCACGGCCGCCACGGCGACGGGCTGGGCCAGGCCCTCAGGCATAACGGATCCTCGGGTCAAGCACGGCGTAGAGCAGATCAGCGGCGAGGTTGAACAGGATGACAAAGGTCGCCGAGATCAGCAGCCAGCCGGCCACAGCATAGACGTCGTCCTGTGCGATCGACTCCAGCAGGAAGCTGCCCGCCCCGCGCCATTGGAACACGTTCTCGGTGACGACGGCCCCGGAGATGATCGCACCCAGATCCAGCGCAGTCACCGTGACCAGGGGAATCAGCGCCGTACGCAGAGCGTGCCGGGTCATCACCCGGCCCTGCCGCAGGCCCTTGGCCCGGGCCAGCCGGACGTAGTCGCTGTTGAGCACCTCGAGCATGGAGGCCCGCTGGAAGCGGCTCCAGGCCGCGAAGGACAGCAGCGCCAGCGAGATCGTGGGCAGGACCATGTGCCCGAGGATGTCGGTGAATGACGCCCACGCACCGCCCTCGACGTACACCGAGCTGTCCCCGATGGTGAACAGCACCTGGCTGCCGAGGGCGTCATTGAAGCTGATGCCGGCCTCCTTGAGCAGGATCGCGAACCAGAACGAGGGCATCGCCAGGAACAGGAACCCGAAGAACGTGAAGGTGTAGTCGGTCCCGGAGTACTGCTTGACCGCGCTGATCACCCCCACGGCCGCCGCCAGCACGAGCGCCAGCAGCATCGCCACCGCGATGAGGCGGAAGGTGACGAGGAATCGAGCAGCCAGCTCCGGGCCGATCACCTGGGTGGACTGCACCGATGGGCCGAAGTCACCATGGAGCACCCCGGTCATCCAGTGCCAGTAGCGCACCAGCAGCGGCTCGTCGAGGCGAAGCCGATGGGCCTCCAGCTCGAGGGTGCGCGGTGGTGGGGGTGGATTGCGGGTCTTGAGCTGCGACAACGGGTCCCCGGACAGCGACACCATAACGAACACGACGAACGTTGCGATGACCACAATGGGCACCGAGACGAGCATCCGGCGCGCTGCGTACGCGAGCATGGTGATCAGCCGGCGGCGCGGAAGCCCCACTCCGCGATGTTGTACTGCGGGCCGTCCAGCGAGGAGTTGTTCCGCACGTTAGCGATGGTGTCATAGATCGCAAGGAAGGTCGGCTTCTGGTACAGCGGCAGCACGTAGGCGTCCTTCGTCAGCAGCCGGTCGGCCTGGTTGAGCATCTCCTTGGCCTGGGCCTCGTCCGTCGAGCTTCCGGCCGCGGCGATCAGGCGGTCGACGCTCGGGCTGGTGTAGTGGCCGAAGTTGTTGCCCTGCCCGGTTCCCCACATCTGCACCGCGCCACCGTAGGGGAAGGGAGTGGCGACCCAGGCGAACACCACGATGTCGAAGTCACCCCGGGACGTCGTGCCGCCGAGGTCGTCGGTGGGCGCCGCCTGCACGGTGATCCCCAGCGGCTTGACCTGCTGGGCGAACAGCTCGCACTCGGTCTGGCGGATCTGGTTTCCGGTGGTGTAGCGAATCCGCATCGGCGGCACGAGCTGCCCGATCGGGGTATAGAGCTGGCCACCGTCGATCTTGTAGCCGGCCGCAGCAAGGATCTGCTTGGCCTGCGCCAGGTTGCCGGAACCCTGACCAGTTTCGCTGACCACGTCCTCATAGCCGCTCTGCTGCGGGACGAAGTTGTGGTTGTTCAGCGGTTGAATCTTGTTGGTGAACTGGCCGACGGTCTTGTTGATGATGGCCTGCCGATCGACCGCCATGAACATCGCAGTACGTACCGCAGGGTCGGCCAGGAACCTGTTGTCCAGGTTGAGGTCGAAGTGCTCCCAGGACAGTCCGAGCCCGATCTGGGTGGAGACGCCGGGCAGCTTGCTCACCTGCTGCACCAGGTCGACCTGCGGTTGCGGGTAGATGGCCTGGACCTCTTTGTTCTGCAGCGCCGTGGGCTCCTGGTTGGCGTCGGTGATGATCCGGTAGATCAGCCGGTCGAGCTTGGGGGGGGCGCCGTACCACTTGGGGTTGGGCACCAGGGTGACCGACTCCTTGTTCTTGAAGCTGTCGATCTGGAAGGGCCCACCGGAGTAGTTCGGCACGGTGGTACCGAACCAGGTGAACGAGGAGGCCAGACCCTGCGGGGTCGCGATTCCGCCGTGCTGCGCGGCGATGTGCGCCGGGTAGAGTGGCGAGCCGCTACCCCACAGCGACTTCCAGTCGGTGAACGGCTTGGACAGTGTCACCGTCACCGTCTTGCCGTTGTCGCCGCCGACAACGGACTTGACTTGGTCGTAACCGGAGGTGGTGGCCACAGCGCAGTCCTTGCAGTCGCGGCCGTTCTGGACCTTCCAGTTGTAGACGAAGTCATCCGCGGTGATCGGCGACCCATCCGACCACACCGCGTTGCCCTTGATCTTGTAGACGATCGTCTCCGGGTTGGTGTTGGTCACCGTCGCCGAGTCGAGCAGATCATTGTTCATCGCCACCGTGAGGTCCGGCTGCGTGATGAACGTCCGCGGCAGCAGGCCTGAGAGCACCCAGCCGGTCTCCAGTACGTTGCCCTCGCTGGCCAGCAGGTTCCAGTTCGCGATGTTCTTCTCGATGGCGTAGGTGAGCGTCCCGCCCTGCTTCAGCGTGCCGGCGGCGGCGGAGTTGCAGGTATTCGGGCTCGCCTCGCACCCGGCGAAGGCTGACCCGGTCTGGCGCTGACCGCCCGCTCCGGATCCCGCACCGCCCCCACCGCAGGCCGACAACGCGACCGTGGCCGCCGCGACGAGCGCGGCCGCGCGCAGCAC
>DATDHI010000339.1:0-3408 GCA_036521655.1 Pseudonocardiaceae bacterium
TACCACGCCATCATCGCCGAAGCGTTCGCAGCCAACCCCGACCCGCCGCCAGGGCGCAAACGTGACTACCTCCAACGGGCCTCGTTCAACCTCGCCGTCGCCTTGCGCGACCACGCCGACGAGATCCTGCGTTTCACCGCCGACCTCGCCGTCCCGTTCGACAATTATGCCGATGTCGTCGTTATGCCGATATGTGGGCCGGTGGGTAGCGGGGACGGGCCTTTCCTGGGGTTGAGTTCGGCATAACGCGCGCCCCTGCGGCGACGCTGACGTCTTCGATCAAGGAAAGGAGAGGTCAGTGTCGGGTTGTTACGCGGGCCAGTTCGTGCCGGTGCAGGGGCCGCTGTGCGAGCTGGCGGAGGGGTTCGTCGAAGTGCTGTGGGGGCGGGGCTACGCGCCTCGGACGGTCGAGACGCAGATGCGGATGGTGCGGGATCTGTCGGCCTGGCTGGAACAGCATGACGTCGGGTTGGCGGCGCTGGATGGTGCGGTGATCGCGGCGTACGTGTCGGACCGGCGTCGTCGAACACCGACCCTCCGTTCAGCGCGAGGGTTGGAACCGCTGCTGAACTATCTGCGCGACCTGGGGGTAATCCCAGCTGCGGAGGTGGCTGCCCCGGCGGACGAGCCGAGCCAGATCATGGCCAGCTTCGAGGAATATCTGCGGTCCAGGCGGGGTGTGTCGGAGGCCACGGTGCGCAGCTACTTATCGCAGGTCCGCCCGTTCGTGCTTTCGGTCGAGCCAGGTGATTGGGGATCGGTGACGGCGCAGCAGGCGAACCGGTTCATCGACGAGAAGGCAGCAATCCACAAGCCAAGGTCGGTGCAGGTGCGGATCAACGCGCTGCGGGCGTTGCTGCGATGGTCGTGGCTGGAGCGCCTGATCGCGCTACCGGTGCACGAGCAGGTGCAGTCGATGTTCGCCCCCGCAGGACCGGCTATCCCGCGGGGTCTGACATCGTCGGAAGTGGCAGCGCTGTATAGGGCGCTGTCGGCAGATCCGGTGGCCAGGCTGCGAGACACCGCCCTGGTGGGGTTGATGTTGCGGTTGGGCCTGCGGGCCGGGGAAGCGGCCTCGCTGAGATTGGAGGACATCGACTGGCGGGCGGGGACGCTGAGGGTGACGGGCAAGGCCGGTCGGTCCGACACCCTTCCGCTGCCCACCGATGTCGGCGCAGCGCTGGTCGCCTATTTGCAGGCGGGCCGAACCGCCAGCAGCCCGTATCGGCAGGTGTTTGTTTCCGTTGACGCTCCACACGTGCCGATCAAAGCCACCGCGGTCACCAGCATGGTTGGCCAGGCGATACGCCTGGCCGGGATCACCGGGACCGGAGCAGCCCACCGTCTGCGCCACAGCGCAGCAATGGGTGTCATTGCCGCTGGAGGCGGGCTGATCGAGGCCGGCCAGCTGTTACGCCACTCCAGCGTCACCGCCACCGCCATCTATGCCCGAGCCGACGTGACCGCTCTGGCCGCTGTGGCCCGTCCCTGGCCGGAGGTGACACAGTGACCGCGGACCTGCGAGCTCGAGCGGTCGAATACGTCCAGCAGCGCAGAGCCCGGGGCTACAAACTGCGCGACGAGGAAGCGATCCTGGTGAGCTTCGCCGAAGCTCTCGATGCCCGCGGCGCGGATCGCATCACAGTGGTTGACGTCCTGGCGTTCGCCCAGAAGAACCCGGCGCTGAGCCGGGCCACCCAGGCTCGACGGTTCGGGATCGTCCGGGGCTTCGCGCTCTGGTTGAGAGCGCTCGACCCCGACGCCACCGAGTTGATCCCACCCGGCCTGATCCGCGGCGCCTACCAGCGGGTCAACCCGCACCTGTACTCCCCAGCCCAAGTCCACCAGCTGCTGGCAGCCACCCAACAACTCCCGAAACGGTGGCTGGCCGAGGCGATGTACGTCCTGATCGGCCTGCTCTATGTCTCGGGGATGAGAAGTGGTGAGGCGTTCGGACTCGACGTCGAAGACTTCGACATCTGCCGGCACGTGCTGGAAGTGCACGGCAAGCTCGGCCGTCAACGGCTGGTGCCGGTCCATCCCAGCACCGCCGAAAAGCTCAGCCGATACTGCCAGGGAAGGACCTGCGGTCCGCTGCTGATCGGGCCCACCGGCGGCCGCCTGTCATACAACACCGCCCACGGCGCCTTCAGGCGACTCCTGACCCAGTGCGTCATCACCGCCCAGCCCGGAGCACGCCCAGCCCGTCTTCATGATTTCCGCCACACCCTGGCCGTGGACACCCTGGTCGACGCCCACCGCAAAGGGCTTGACGTCGACGCGCGCTTGGCCGTGCTGTCCACCTTCTTGGGGCATGTCGACGTTTTGAACACCTACTGGTATCTCACCGCCAGCCCCGAGCTGATGACCGTCGTCTCAGACCGGATGGCGACCGCTCTGGGAAGGTCGTCGCGGTGACCGCACTGGCTCCCACCCTGCAGGCCTGGTTCACCGAGCATCTCATCTCCCAGCGCGGAGCCAGCCCCAACACCGTCGCCGCCTATAGGGACTGCATGCGCCTCCTGCTCCGCTACGCGCACGTACGCCACGGTGTCCCACCCGCCCAGCTCGACCTGGCCCATCTCGACGATCACACCATCGCCGGATTCTTGGACATGCTCGAAACCGATCGTCACGTCAGCATCACCACCCGAAACGCGCGCCTGGCCGCCATCCACTCGCTGTTCCAGTTCGCCAGCTACCGTCACCCCGAACACGCCGAGCTCATCTCCAGGGTCCTGGCCATCCCACCCAAGACCACTCGCAGAACCCAGGTCGTCTACCTCGACGACAACGAGGTCGACGCTCTGCTCGCCGCTCCCGACCGCCACACCTGGAGCGGACAACGCGACCACACCTGGCTGCTGCTCATGGTCACCACAGGCATCCGTGTAGGTGAACTGGTCGGATTGCGACGATGCGACTTCCTGCCCGGACGGCCCGCCCAGATCGTCGTCACCGGCAAAGGACGCAAACAGAGGATCACCCCGCTCGATAGGCCCACCGCCGCCGCGGTCACCGCCTGGATGAAAGCCAACCCTGCCCCACCTGAGTCACCAATGTTCACCACCCGGGGAAGGTGCGGGCCGATGAGCCACGATGCCGTCGCCCAGCGCGTCGACCTTCACGCCCAGACCGCCGCAGCCTGCGCTCCCTCCCTCAAGACCAAGACCGTCACCCCGCACTCGATCCGTCATACAACAGCCATGAGGATGCTCGCGCAAGGACTCGACATCACAACCATCGCCCTGTACCTGGGTCACGAATCTCCCGCCTCCACCCGCCATTACCTCCACGCCGACATGGGGCTCAAACAACGCGCTCTTGCGCGGACGACCCCGCCACGAACCCGTCCCGGGCGCTACACCCCGACCGACAAAACCCTCGCCTTCCTCGAAGCCCTCTGAA
>DATDHI010000340.1:0-4351 GCA_036521655.1 Pseudonocardiaceae bacterium
CTACGACGAAGCGGTCGAGTTGCAGCACAAGCGGCTTGAGGTGAACAAGCAGCTGGGTGACCTCGACGGGATCGCTGCAGCCGACTGGGCCCTAGCCAAGATCGACCTGGCGCAGCAGGACTACCCCTCAGCCATCCCCCGGCTGCTTGAGTCGTTCCAGATCCTGTGCCAGCTGCAACGAGCCGACGGTATCGCGACGGTGGGCATGACGCTCGGTGGACTGATGTTGGCCGCAGGTCTGACCGATGAGGCCCGCCAGGTACTCGGTGAGAGTTTGGCAGCCGCTACCAAGATCGGCCATCGCAGCCTGACCAGGCAGATCAACGAGCTATTGAACCGGCCGGTCGAGGGAAACGAGGAGACATGATCATCCAACTGGAGGGCGCCATCGCCGAGAACGTCGAGACCGCCAGGCTCAATCTCGACGAATTGGCCCGCAGCTGGGGCCACGAGACGGTAAAGACCCCCGCTATCACCCCGGAAGCACCCGCAGCAGCTCGCAACGACGACAAGGTGATCGACCCGGTGTCGATAGCAGCTCTGGTGGTGTCGATCCCCTCGGCCGCACTGGCCGTACTCGATCTGGCCGACCGCATTCATAAACGACGCCGAGCCAAGGAACTGATCGACCACGCCCGACAACTGGCCACCCAGCACGTAACTGTGTACCTGATGTCCCACAGCCGCCCCGTCGAGCTCACCACCCTGGCCCCCGACCAACTCCTCGACCTGCTCGCCAGCGAAACCTTTGCGCAGCACGCAAATGCCACCACAAATGCAACCAGCCCCGGCAAACGTTAGCCACCCGAAGACGGGGCAGCCGGAACTTTTCCTGGTCAATGGCGGTAGCGGTGGGATTTGAACCCACGGAGGGCGTGAACCCTCACGCGCTTTCGAGGCGCGCTCCTTCGGCCGCTCGGACACGCTACCGCCGAGCATCGTACCCGACGGGCGCGCCGCACCCGTGAGTGGCAATACGAGCTGGAGGTCGCGTCGCCACTCACGGGCGGCGCAGCTGCATGAACCCGGTGAGCAGGGCGGCGCAGTCGTCGGCCAGGACACCCCCAACCACTTCGGGGCGGTGATTCAGACGGCGGTCCCGGACGACATCCCACAGCGAGCCGACCGCACCAGTTTTGGGCTCCCAGGCACCGAACACCAGGCGGCGCACCCGGGCCGCCACCAGGGCACCCGCACACATCGTGCAAGGCTCCACGGTGACCACCAACGTGCAGCCGGCCAGCCGCCAGCCATCGTCGCGCCCGGCAGCACGCAACCGAGCGGCGCCGGCTCGCAGCACCAGCAGTTCGGCGTGCGCGGTGGGATCCCCGGTGGCCTCGCGAGCGTTGCAGGCGACGGCCAGCTCGACGCCGGAGGCGTCCACCAGCAACGCTCCGATCGGGACGTCTCCGGTGGCCGCCGCATCACCGGCCACGTCGATCGCGCGCCGCACCAGTGCTTCATCAGCACTCACACCTGCTGCTTCTCCAGCAGCGCCGAGAGCTGCGTCCGGAACCCGCACCGCTGGGCGATCATGTCGAGCTGCTCGTCGGGATACAGGTCCACTTCATCGATGATCACCTGCATCTCGGCGGCGGGCAACCCCAGGTCGGCGAGCAGCCCGAGGTCGCCCTCGGGCCATATATCGTCGGAGTCCACCGCATCTTCTTCGGGGACCTCGACGCGCAGCAGGTCGAGCACGTCCGCGGCGACGTCGTAGTCCAGCGCCGCAACGGCGTCGGACAGCAGCAACGACACCCCGCCCGGCACCGGCCGCACCACGACGAAGAACTCGTCATCGACGTCGAGCAGGCCGAAAATCGCCCCCGTCGAGCGTTGTCTGCGCAGCTCTGTGATGGCCGCGTCGAGATCCCGCAGGGCCGCCCCGTCCAGCGGCGTGCACTGCCAGCGTCCATCCTCGCGTACCACAGCGACGGCGAAACCCGTGACCGCCATTGCACCACGGTATGCGTTGCCTGGCACCGCACGGAAGCTGGATCGCGGATCCCACCCGACGGTACCAGGATGAGGTGCGAGGATAGGAGGCCGTGACTACGTCTGCCCCCCAGCACCAACGCCGCGCCAGCACCCGTTCCGGGCCCCGCGCGAACAGTTTGGTGTGCGCCGCCAGGACGCTGCAGCCCCGCACGATCGCCCTGCGACGCGCGCTGCACCGGCAGCCGGAGCAGGGCCTGCACCTGCCCGAAACCCAGTCCGCGGTGCTGGCGGCGTTGGCCGACCTGCCAATACAGGTGCACACCGGGCACCGCGCCAGCTCGGTGGTCGGGGTGATCGAGGGCGACCTCCCAGGGCCCACCGTCCTGCTGCGGGCAGACATGGACGCGCTGCCGCTCACCGAGGCGTCCGGGGTGCCCTTCACCTCGGAGCTGCCCGGCTCGATGCACGCCTGCGGGCATGACACGCACGTCGCGATGCTGGCCTCCGCCGCACGCTTGGTCGCCGCGCAGCGCGAGGAGCTGGCCGGGCGGGTGCTGCTGATGTTCCAGCCCGGGGAGGAGGGGTTCCACGGGGCGCGGCACATGCTCGAGGAGGGCCTGCTGGAGGTGGCCGGCACGCCGGAACGCGCGTTCGCCCTGCACATCACGTCCACCCTTGACAGCGGGGTGGTGCAGACCAGGCCCGGTGCCATTATGGCGTCCTCGGATGTGCTGCGGGTGACCGTCACCGGTCGCGGGGGGCACGCTTCGGCGCCGCAGAACGCCCTGGACCCGGTGCCCGCGGCGGCCGCAATGGTCGGCGCGTTGCAGACGATGGTCACCCGGACGCTGAACGTATTCGACCCGGCGGTGATCACCATCACCCGGATCGCGGCGGGCACCACCTCCAACATCATCCCGGAGTCCGCGGAGCTGGAGGGCACGATCCGGGCGCTGTCCGAGCACACCCGGGCCAAGGTGCACGAGGAGGCGCGACGGGTCTGCGAGCACGTCGCGGCAGCACATGGCTGCACAGCCACAGTGCACATCGAGCACGGCTACCCGGTGACCGTCAACGACGACGAGGTGAGCCCGCAGGTGATCGACCTGGCCCGCCGCCTGCTCGGCGACCACCTCGCGGAGCCGATGCCCGACCCTACGATGGGAGCCGAGGACTTCTCCTACGTTCTGGCCAAGGTGCCCGGCGCGATGGCGTTCCTTGGCGCCTGCCCGTTAGGCCGTGAACCGGACATGGCGCCGGCCAACCACTCCAACCGGGTGGTGTTCGACGAGTCGGCGATGGTGCACGGGGTGGCGCTCTATGCCGGTCTCGCCATCGAGGCGTTGACCCCATGAGCGGACGCACCCAGAGTGAACGGGCGCTGTGCGTCATCGGGTTGGGCCTGATCGGCGGCTCGCTGTTGCGTGCCGCCGGTAGTGCCGGGTGGAAGGTCCGGGGCACCGCGACGTCGACCGCCGACCTCAACGCTGCCCGGGACGCCGGCTTCGACGTCGCAGCATCGATCGAGGATGTGCTGGGGGCAGCCGGCGAGGCTCTGGTGGTGCTCGCGGTACCCCTGCCTGCGGTGGCGGACGTGCTGCCTGTCGTGGCGCGATGTGCGCCCCGCTGCCGGCTGACCGACGTGACAGGCGTGAAGCAGCCCATCGCGGCGGCGGTGGCGCGGCATGCCCCGCTGGCCCGTTACGTCGGCGGGCACCCGATGGCCGGGACGTCCGTGTCGGGCTGGGCGGCCGGATCGGCGACGCTGTTCAGTGGGGCGCCCTGGGTGGTAGGTGCCGACGACGGCGTCGACCTGGGGGTGTGGGCGCAGGTCACCCAGCTCGCACTGGACTGCGGGGCACACGTCGTGCCGGCCACCGCCGAGGATCACGACGCTGCGGTAGCCCGAGTGTCCCACCTGCCGCACGTGCTGGCTGCCGTACTCGCGTCGGTCGGCGCCGACGGCGGACCGCTGGCGATGGCGCTGGGCGCGGGAGCGTTCACCGACGGCACCCGGGTGGCAGCGTCCCGGCCCGAGCTGGTGCGGGCGATGTGCGAGGGCAACCGCAGCGCACTACTCGATGCGGTGGACGACGCGCTCGGCCGGCTGGGCGCGGCCCGCGGTTCGCTGGCGTCCACCGGCGCGCTGGAGGCCACCGTCCGAGCCGGTCACCTGGCCCGCCGAGCCTTCGACGCCGCCCGCGGCGGTGCTCGCGGCGACACCGTGACCGTCGACCTGGACGCCCCCGGAGCCCTAGAACGACTCCGCGAAATCGGCCGAGCCGGCGCCCACGTCACCGCCCTCCACCCTCCCCTAGCCCACCTCGCCCTCTAACCGCGACATGGATGCTTGTAGCACTCCCGAGCGCCCCGCCGGCTACCACAAGCATCCATGTCGCGGCGATCCGTATAA
>DATDHI010000341.1:0-4981 GCA_036521655.1 Pseudonocardiaceae bacterium
TCTCAGGGTGGTTCGTTAGGCGCCACCTTGAGATGTTGGGTGCGAGGAAGGTGTGTGGGTGGGCGAGGTCCGGCTGCGTGTGATCGAAGGTCAGGTTGTCCCGGACGTGGGTGCGGTCGATCCGGAGCGGTTCCAGGCTGGGTGCGTTGAGGCGTTCGTGGCGTCGTGGACGGTGCGGGGCTTCTCGACGACGACGATCGATAACGATGTTGGAGTGCTGGAGCGGATGCTCGACGCGCTCGGCCGGCCGGCGTGGGATGTCACGGCCGCAGACATCGACCGCGTCGTCGGCGCGTTGGCGACGTCGGGTCGGGCGGTCTCGACGCGACGGAACTATCTGCAGGTGTTCAAAGGGTTCCACCGATTTTTAGAAGTCCGTAAGGCTGTCGAGATCGAGGCGGCGTTCGGGGTGCGTCTGGTCTGCCCGGTGGATGAGTTCAACGCCGCGCGGCATGTCGGCGAAGATTCCCCGGCGGCGGATCCGCCGCCGTTGCCTGAACGGGTGACCGCGTTCTTCGATTTCCTCAAGGACCGGATCGTGACCGCCCGTAAGTATGCTCCGGCCGCTCGGGACTACGCGATGTTCCGCACCCTGTATCACGCGGGCTTGCGCACCGAGGAGGTGGTGATGCTCGACCGGCCGGACGCGCATTTCGGGCGGGGGCCGTTCGGGAAGTTGCATGTGCGGTTCGGCAAAGGCGCCAAGACATCCGGACCGCGTCCGCGGTGGGTGCCGATGCTCGACGGTGTGGATCTGGTGCTGCGCTGGTTCCTCGACGATGTCCGCGGCCGGTTCCCGGTCTCGGAGGTGTTGTTCTGCGACGAGTCCGGTGGGCGGATGGCCGCGGGAACGATCCGGAATCGGCTGCGGCACTTGATGAAGGTTGAGGGGTGCCCGCAATCGGAGTGGTTCAGTCCACACGGATTGCGGCGGGCATGCGCAACCCATAACTACGAGCGCGGCGTCGATCTAGTGGCTATACAACAACTTCTCGGTCATTGGACGGTTGCTTCGACGATGCGGTACGTCCGTCCCTCCGAGACGTTCATCGAGGACGCCTACCAGCGGGCGATCTCCGCGACGCTGGGTGAGTTGACCGAGCAGGAGTGAGGGATGCGGATCGGGTGGAAACTGCGCATGGCAGCGGCCCAGCGGGAAGTCTGGACCGGCGCGCAACTGCGGCGGTTACTGACCGAACGCGCCGGACTCGAGCTGTCCTCGGCGTCTGTGTCGGCGCTGTTGACCAAGGAACCCAGCCAGATCAAACTGTCCACATTGCTGGCGTTGTGCACCGCGCTTGAGTGCACACCCAACGACCTGTTCGACATCGACACCACTGCCGTGGCGCGGCCGGCCGCCACGACACCGTCGAACACAGCGGCCGTGGGTGGCTCGGCGCCCGCTCCCCGGCGGGGCCGGTCGATGCCGCCGTTGTGACCACGGTGGCAGGCAAGGCAACGCGGGTCAGCGAGTGCGTCAAGTGCGGACGCGGGGTCACCCGCCGCGACCGGGACCTTTGCCCGCGCTGCCACTACGCCCACCAGCACCGTCCGGTCAAAAAACCGTGTCCTGGGTGCGGCAAGGACAAGAACCTGCGGCCGGAAACGCGACGGTGTGCGACCTGCTCACGCACCTGCACCAGTTGTGGGGCGCCGGTGCTGTTCAAAGATCGCGACATCTGTGGGCAGTGCCGCCGCCGGGCGGCTCGCGAGATCGAGAAAGCGACGTGCCCGCGCTGTGGGAAACGCGGCATCCTGCGCGACTCGACCGGCTGGTGCGGGCCCTGCTCGCGTCGGGGACGGCCACCGAACCCGGATGCGGCGTGCGTGGACTGCGGACAGATCACCCGGTTGACCGGTGCCCGACGGTGTCGCCGCTGCTGGGACCGATCCCCGCACCGGGTGCTCGTTCGCGCCACCAACCTGGCTGCGACACTGCCCCATCCGCCGCCTTGGCTGGCCGAATTCGCCGTCTATCTCACACCTCGCCACCACCCCCGGCACGCCTGCGCCCTACTCACCCACCTCGGGCGGGTGCTGGTCGACGGAGGTCCGGCCCACCCCCAATCGCTGCTGGAACGCGCCACGACCAACAACGACCGGCTGGCCCGCGCCCTGGAGGACTTCTTCACCAGCAGCAAGTTGGCGTTGCCGAGCGGGTGCGAGGAACGTCACGCCGCTGTCCGGCGCCAGCGCCGCGTCGAGGCCGTGCCGCAACCCCTGCGGCCCGCTGTCGCGGCGTTCGCCGAGCAGCTCCTCGCGGGGCGCGACCGGGCTCGCAAATCCGGTACCCGACCACGCGGGCACCACACGCTCGACGCCCGGCTCACCACCGTCCGGGACCTGGCTGTCTTCCTCGTCACCGACCGCGGCAAAACCGACTGGGCCACCGTCGCGGTCAGTGATATCGAAGCGTTCCTTGGCCACCGATCCTCCACCCGCGCGTCCTCCCTGGCCGGGCTGCGACAGTTTTTTCGCTTCGCCACCCGCAGCCGGCTCGTCCTCATCGATCCGACCCGCGGCCTGACCGCGCCGCAACCACGGGGATTCCGCGGCCCAACACTGACCAGCGATCGGCAACGAGAGCTGTTCCACCGCTGGACCGCCGACCCGACTGTCCACCCCCACGAGGCATTCGTCGGCCTGCTCGCACTCCTGCACGGCGCCACCACCAGCGAGATCCAGCACCTGACCGACGACACGATCGACCACAGCCGACGCAACGTCCGCCTCGGCGGCCGTCCCCACCCCACACCACTGGATCCGTGGACCTGGACCGCGCTGCAGAATTGCCTAGCCCACCGCGCGGCACTGCGCAGCACCAACTCTCATCTGCTGATCACCAAGCAAACCAAGGCAACCCGCGCCCCGGCCTCCGACGGCTACGTCAAAAACACCCTGCGCGCGATCGGCATCGGGCCCCGCATCCTGCGCTCCACACGCATCGCCGACCTGGTCACCACCGTCGATGTGAAACTCGTCGGCGCGGCCTACGGCATGACCAACGAGGCCGTGACCGCCTATCTCGCCGACCACGTCGACGCGGTCCGACTATCGAACCTATGACCGTTCAGGCACTACCTCGCACACGTTCACGCGAACATGTGCGCTTCCGCCAAATTCTGGCTCGCGGTACTCACCGAGATCAAAACCGCGGCGTGGAAGACGTGTGCCTTGTGGTGTGCGACGGGCTCAAGGGCCTACCCGAGTCCATCACCACCACCTGGACCTACGCCCAGGTCCAGACCTGCATCCTGCACCTGATCCGCAACACCTTCCGCTACGCCGCCCGTCAACACTGGGATGAGCTCGCCCGCGATCTGCGCCCCGTCTACACCGCCGTCAACGCCGAAATGGCCGCGGTGCGCTTTGAGGAATTCGCCGACAAGTGGGGTCCGCGTTATCCGGCGATCATCAAGCTCTGGCGTACCGCGTGGGAGGAGTTCATCCCCTTCCTCGACTACGACCTGGAGATCAGAAAGATCATCTGCTCCACCAACGCGGTGGAAAGCCTCAACCGCCGCTACCGCCGAGCGGTGCGAGCCCGGGGCCACTTCCCGACCGACCAAGCCGCCCTGAAATGCCTCTACCTCGTCACCCGCTCCCTAGACCCCACCGGGCGCGGCAAAATCCGCTGGGCCATGCGATGGAAGCCCGCACTCAACGCCTTCGCCATCACCTTCGAAGGCCGTATCCTTCCCAACAACACCAACTAACCGACTACCAACCGTGATAACGAACTACTGCCAGTTACACCGTTCATCGGACACTCCCATCCCCTGCCGTGCATCGGCACCCGACACCGCCTAGACGTCCCGTCTCCCACGGGCGGCAACTTCTTGGAGAGTACCCATTTAAAGGTCTTTAAGCATGCCGCTCAGGAACATGGTCGTCTCGGTGGGGGATTTAGCCTGGACACACAAGCGGTCCATGACCATCAAGTAGTGCCGGACATCGTCGCTCTTGTCCAGGTCGAGGGCGCTGGTCAGCTGTTCAAGATAGACGACGTCGGATAGATCGAGTTCGGCGAATCCCAGGATCGAGAACGGACCTCCTACTGCCACGTGCGCACCGGAATAGACCGGCACCACCTGGAGCGTGACGTTAGGCAGCTCAGCCATCTCGATGAGATGCTGGATTTGCTCCTGCATCACCGAACGCCCCTCAAGCCGCCACAGCGCCGCCTCCTCGATCACCGCCCACAACTCAGGCGCCCTGGGTTGGGTGAGGATCTCCTGACGGGTCATGCGCAGTGCCACCCGACGGGCGATATCAGCGGCGGAGGCACGTGGATGGCCCAGCAGGACGACAGCGCGGGCAACCTCCCGAGTCTGCAGCAGGCCGGGCACAAGCTGGGGCTGATAGGTGCGGACGACCGAGCTGGCCTGCTCCAGGCCAAGGTAGGTCTCAAACCAGCTCGGCATGATGTCGCTGTACTGGTGCCACCAGCCGGCCACGTTGGCACGCCGGACCAGCCCCAGGAACGCATCTCGGTCCCGTTGGTCGGCAATGCCGTAGAAGCTGAGCAAATCCGCCACATCGCGTTCCTTGAACCCGACCCGCCCTAGCTCCATGCGGTTGATCTTGGTGTAGGAGGCTCGGATCGCGTGGCCGGCGGCTTGGGCAGTGATTCCGCGCACTTCGCGGAGCCGACGTAGCTGGGTGCCCACCACGATGCGCAACGCGGTCGGCCCCTGCGCTGCTCCCGCAGCGCGAGCGACGATCGGATCCCGACTCGACCCAGCCACCCCCACCATTCCTCCTACCGGTGAAACGCTACGGATCTGATCCGTCCCGTGGAGGCAATTCAAGCCACCCGAAACCCCGGCGAACCGCTCCACATCCGGGGCCGACGAATCACCCGGTGACCACCCTTGGCCTACTCTTTCTCCCAGTGCCCGCGCGCAGCAACGCGGCCGAAATACGCGGGGATCTGCCACATCGTGCGCCTCTTAATCGACTTCGGTCAAGCCAACATGAC
>DATDHI010000342.1:0-23130 GCA_036521655.1 Pseudonocardiaceae bacterium
TGGTCGTGAACTCCCCGCGTGATCCGTGAGCCCTCCTGTGAGCCTCCCGCCCGGATCCTGCAGCAGCTTTGCTGGTCGTGAGCTCGCTCGACTACGTCCAGGTCGGAGGATGTCGATGATCCTCACAGGAAACCGGATTGCCGCCGAAGTTGGCGGTGGCCAGATCACAATTCAGCCGTATTCTCCTGAGAACCTCGAGCCCAACAGTTATCGCGTGACTCCTGGGCGCAGATTTCTTGACTGTACGACGGAATCGCTGGACGCGCGGTCTGATCCGTTGATGTCGGCCAGTGCCTTGGCAGACGAGGGTCGCGTTCTCGAACCGGACCGTTTCTATCTCGGCGAGACGGGGGAGGTCGCTGTTGGCTACCGGCGTACCGGAACGGGGGAACTCACGGGGCGCTCGTCGGGCCAAGGTCGGGCATCGGGGACGTCGCGCTGAGGACGCTGGTCATGCACAGCGCCCCCGGCCGCCGCTGCAGTGCGCCCGCTGCGGCTGCCCGACGTTGGACCGTCCGGGAGGGCTGGGGTCCGGCTGGCCGCCAGGCGCCGGTACAGGGCAGCTCGACCGGCGGCCAGCCGGGATCTTGTGGGGGAACTGAGGATCGGGTACCTGTAGGCCCACGCGGTGGGGGCTGTCGCGCCACCGCGCCCATCGAGCGTGCCCGGCGTCGGTGAGGGTGACCCGGGATGCCACCAGCGTGGGGCTATGACCGTAGGCCGGTTCGGTGCTGTTCACCGGGAGCTCGATACAGGGGATGCCCGCGCCGGGCACGCCGCACCGCTCCCGCCTGTGCATGGGCCTTCTGAGTGGCTCCGGGCGTGGTCATTCTGGCATGCAAAGGATCGTGGGGCCTGATAGGACGTTTTTGTGCACCGCTGGTGCACAGGGGCCATGCTCACCCGATCGGTGCGACTCCCATGCGCCAGGCCAGGCCGCGTAGCTCGCGGCCGCCGGCGTCGCGTCGCGCCTGGCGCAGCAGGTCCGACACGGTTTCGCGGACGAATAGGTCGTTGCGGATCAGCTGCGGGGCGAGCTGCTCGGCGTGCAGCAGCACGCGCACGCCCTTCTCCCGGGTCTTCTTCCCGGCGACCAGGGCGCGGCCGACCTCGGCCCAGTATTCCGCCTGGCGGACGGCGCCGGGTAGCAGTTCGGGGTGCACCGTCTTGGCGGCCTCGAGGGCCTGGCCGTGCTCGCCGAGCTCGACCGCCAGCGAGGTACGCCAGATGCCGACATTGGTCGGTCCGAACCACAGGTGCGCCCAGGTGCCGACCTCGGTGTCCATCCGTGCCGCCAGCGCGGCGGCCTCCTCGAGGTGGGTGGCCGCCGTGGCGTGGTCGGCTTGGGCGCCGGCCGCCAGCGCGGCCGACAGGTGCAGCATTCCGTAGGCCTGCAGTGCGTCACCGGAGTCCAGTTCGCTGGTCAGGTTCTCTGCCGCGGCTACCGAGCGCCGGTACTGCGCGGCGCGGTCGAGCTGGCCGGTGGCGTTGCCACGCAGCCAGGCTGCATACCCCAGCCACACCGGGTCGCTCAGCTCCTCGGCGCACTGCTGCACAGCACGGGCCGCCAGCGTCGGCAGCCCGCGGCCACCGAGGCGCTTGGTGGTCCACATGGCGCTGGTGTAGGCGCTCATCAACCCGAGCAGCACTTCCTGGCGGCGCTGCGGCAGCAGCAGGTAGGCACCGAGCAGTTCCCCGATCAACGCTGGTGCCAGCTCACCCATCGCCGCGTGGTCCGAGGTCCAGTGGGTGATCTTGACGAGCCGATCGAGGTCGGCCTGGATCTCCGGCCAGGCTCGCACGGTGACCTCGGGGTCGGTGCCGAGCTCGTAGCGTTCCAGTGCGGTCTCGATGGCCATCAGCCCGGCGTGCGCGTCGGCGCCGACCGCATCCTGCGGCGTCCATGGCTGGCCGCTCAGCTCGGTCGGGTGCACCCGGAGCGCGGTGGCCATCGCCTCGAGCGTTTTGCGGTTGGCCACGGCCTTCTCGCCGCGCTCCACCTGGCCCCAGAACGAGAAGGACAGCCCGGCCAGCCCGGCCGCCTCGCGCAGGGTCAGCTGACGCCAGCTCCGCACCTCGCGCAGCCGTGTCCCGAGTGCCTTCGCGTCATCCACACTGCCTCCGTGGTGCTCCCCCACTGTCTTGCTCGTCATCCTCCGCTTTCCCACGCTACCGACCGCCGTTCGCGCCATGCAGGGCTACGAACGCTCGCAGCGCCCCAGGTCGCGAGTGCGACAGCGCGAGCTCGATCGTGTTCGATGGCCAGCCCGGGATCCCCGGTGGCGCCACTCTCCGATCGCGCGGTCAAGGCGCGCGCGGCGCTGGAGCTGGCCAACGTCGGCTGCCGGGAACCTCGTATCTCTGCATCGGTGTGAGGATCTCGGTCTGGGATCGCTGGATGAGTGCGATCCTTTCGGCATCAGGGCAAACATAAAGTGCGATGGGCACCGCGCAGTTATCTACCGGCGCGATGCTATCGCCCGTGTGCTGGCGTTGAACTGAGGATCAGAGGTTCGGCCAGCGCTCACAGCACATGATCGTGGCGGCGTCAACAGTCACAACCACGGGAGGCAGGCTTTGAGAATCAGTAGTCGTTGTAATGGTCAAAGTGGCCGTTCGCGGCGATCCGGAGCGCGGCGTGTCCACTCTGATACGTGCCGCAGGTGCCCCAGGGGGTCCACATTCCCTGGGACGCCCAGATGCCTCCGTGTGCCCAGCTGGAGTGTGGACCGTCCCAGCCGTGGAGGTCGCTCGTGACGTTCAGGCAAAACGGGAATTGTTGCCATTGGCGGTGGTAGAAGCCGAGTCCGTTCTGACTGATGCTGTAGCCATTACCGCACCAGTAGTTGTGGTCCTCTTCGATCCAGGCGACCGCTTTACCAGCTTCCGTGAACGTCCACCGTTCTCCAACCTGGTCGCCCACGTGCCAGCAACTATTGTGGGCGCGACTAAGCGCTGCGTTCGCTGTGCGGGGTTCGATGGACGAGTTTCCGCTGGGCGTGGAGCTGTCTGACGTGTAAGACGCCAACGCTAAGGCGAGTGCGTACTCGGACCGTGTAGTGGCCATCGTCTCCGCGGTCGTCGCGGCTGGAGCGGATTTCTCCAAGCGCGAGATGAGGGCACTCAGGCCCTGTGGGCCTTGCGCCGCTGCGGCCTTGACCTCGGCGATAGCTGCCGGCGTGAATGCTGCGGTGAACGCGCCGACAACGAGAGTGGCCTTGCTGCGCCAGTGCTGGGGGCGCACCGGCGTCCTGCAGGTCGTGGGGATATGCACGAACCCATCCTCCTTAACCGATAGTGTGCTTACTCTGACTCAGAATGATTGTGGCGGTGTGATGCCCGTCTGGGTGGGGGCGAGGTGACGCCGCGTCCCTCGCGGAGTCTGTGGAGTTGAGGTGATACTCCGGGTCCGAGGAGCGTGGCTGGCTTCGATTTTGACCGCAAGGTGTGCAGCACTACCGCAACACCGGCGGGACTATCGCTGCCGCAGCCCAGGCGTCGGCACGGGCACCGGAATCTGCACATGTATCGGAACCTGCGCCGGTCAGTGAGGAGCCGTCGTCCCCACCATGTCAGTCGACTAACCCGAAAGTGCCCCAGCGATCCCTGCGTGTCGCCCTTGCGGTCGCTATCATCCTACTTGGCATCGGAATCCTAGTCGTCGGAGCTCTTGCAGGTTCTGGCCATTCAACACGGCGTGCTACTCCGGCCAAGGGTGTCCCCTCAGGCCCAGGTGGACTATGCGGCGACGTCAAGCGATACGGTTTACGTACACCAACTACCAGTGAATTCACGAACATAGACCTGTCAGTTCCGTCGGTGTTGACGGGGTTTCAGCTGTCCTCATACGAGGTGACCTCGCCGGCCAGTCCTACGACTGGCTAGTCTCCTATCCAGGCACATACACCGGTGGGATACAAATCCGGTGGGCCAACGCCACTAATGAATGGCACTTCTGTACGACTGATTTCGGCAGCAGTACCACTCTTAATCTCGCCTCCACAGTCGCGGTCCCAGGCATTATTGACGGCAAGACAGTGACCTATCAAGCTTGTATTTGGCGAAACCGGCCCTATACCGCCCAATGTAGCCCATTGTTCACCATCCCCAACCGTTAGCGTCGCCATTGGTGGCGGATCAGATCTGTAGCGGGCGAGGCCGCACGACGAGGGGTAGGTCCTCGCGGTGTCGGCGGCCAGTAGCTGCAGCGGTGGAGGGGAGTGGTGGAGGGGAGTGGTGGCCATGGCACGTTGTCATGCTGCTGAGCATGGTGCTCTCGCTGATCCGGCGCGCCAGTTCGCCAACCCGCGCGACAATGCCACTTTTGCCGGTGGGCAAGATCACCCGGTCAGTTCGCGGTGAGACCCATTCTGGAGGGTCAGCTGCGCAGGTCGCCGTCGGCGTCGCGTCGCGCCCGGCGCCCAGGTCGGTGACAGTTTCCCGGACAAACAGGACGGGTCTCCCGAGTCTTCTTCCCGGCGAGCAGGGCGCGGCCGACCTCAGCCCAGAATTCCGCCTGGCGGACGGCGCCGGGCAGCAGTTCGGGGTGCACCGTCTTGGCGGCATCAAGGGCCCTGGTTGTGAGCCGAGCTCGACCGCTCGGCCGTGTTGAGAGCAGCGGTTGTGTGCACCGGGCATGCTCAGCCGACCGGGGCGATACCCATGCGCCAGGCCAGACCGCGTAACTCGCGGCCACCGGCGTCGCGCCGGGCCTGGCGCAGCAGGTCAGCGATCACTTCGCGGACGAACACGTCAGCGTGGATCCGCTGCGGGGCCAGCTGCTCGGCGTGCAGCAGCACCCGCAGGCCCTTTTCTCGGGTTTTCTTCGTGGCGACCAGGGCGCGGCCGACCTCAGCCCAGAACTCAGCCGGCCTGCTAGTGCCGGGCAGCAGCTCCGGGTGCACCGTCTTCGCGGCCTCCAGGGCCTTCCCGTGCTCGCCGATCTCGACAGCCAGCGAGGTGCGCCAGATGCCGACGTTGGTGGGCCCGAACCATAGATGCGCCCAGGTGCCCACCTCGGTGCCCATCCGGGCCGCCAGCGTTGAGGCCTCGTGAAGGTGGATAGCTGCGGTGGCGTGGTCAGCCTGCGCTCCTGCCGCCAGCGCGGCTGAAGGTGCAGCATCCCGCACGCCTGCAGCGCGTCGCTGGAATCCAGCCTGCTGGTCAAGGTTTCCGCTGCCGCCACCGAGCGCCGGTACTGGGCGGCCCGATCGAGCCGCCCGGTGGTCACATCACGTAGCCAGGCTGCATACCCCAGCCACACCGGGTCGTCCAAGGTCTCCGCGCACTGCTGCGCGGCGCGGACCGCCAGGTTCGGCAGCCCGCGGCCGCCGAGGTAAGAGGCCGCGGACATCGCCGCGTGGCATGCCTTCATCAGGGCCACCAGCGTGTCTGAACGCCGTTGCGGCATGCGCACATACGCGCCCGTGCAGCTCCCCGATCAGCGCCGGCGCCAGCTCACCTACAGCGAGGTGCTACCGCACGAGTTCGAGGGCTTCCTCGGCCTGGAGTCGGAGGCGGCGCGGATCCTGTCCTACGAGGCCGATGTGGTGCCGGGCCTGCTGCAGACCCACGACTACCGGAGTGGGCGTCATCGAACAGCAGCGTGCCCGGCGTGCCGATCTTCGGGCTGCTGTTGAACACCGTGCTATACGTTGTGATCGCCACCGCGTCCCCGGACTCATACCGAGACCGGTCAACCGGCGGCCAACTCCGCCATCCGCCGACGAGAGTCACCGCTGGGATCCCCTCGGTATTCGCGACCCCAGTGACCTGATAAGCAAGCTGACAGGTAGGGCATAAGCGACCTGCTCACCGCGCCGCCTCCGCCACTCGGCGATCAGCAGGCCGACGATCGTCTTGCCCGTGCCGGTCGGCAGTTCGACTGCGACATCGGCAGCGTTGGTGAAGGCACGCCCATATTCCCGCAAGATGTCGCCCCGCTGCCGCCACAACTCGGGCACCGCAGCGACCCCGTCGGCTCCCCGAAGAGTTGGCACGGTAGATGGGGTGGCTATGGTGATCGGTTAACGTGACGAACG
This sequence comes from Pseudonocardiaceae bacterium, assembly GCA_036521655.1. Lineage (GTDB taxonomy): Bacteria > Actinomycetota > Actinomycetes > Mycobacteriales > Pseudonocardiaceae. The sequence continues at coordinate 6,042 of DATDHI010000342.1, forward strand.
GACAAGAAGGAGGTCCTCCCACGATGGGTGACTCAGACCAGGGCCTGGACAACCTGCTCACCGAGACCCGCGCGTTTGCCCCGAGCGATGAGTTCGCCGCACAGGCGAACGCCACAGCTGCGCTCTACGACGAAGCTGACGCCGACCATGAGGCCTTCTGGGCGCAGCAGGCTCGCAGACTGCACTGGGACACCGACTTCGAGCAGGTACTCGACTGGTCCAACGCCCCGTTCGGGAAATGGTTCGTCGGCGGCAGGCTCAATGTGGCCTACAACTGTGTCGACCGGCACGTCGAGGACGGCCACGGCGACCAGGTCGCGCTCCACTGGGAGGGCGAGCGGGGAGACACCCGCACCATCACCTACGCGGGCCTGCAGCGCGAGGTCTGCAAGACGGCCAACGCACTGCTCTCGCTGGGCCTGCAGGCCGGGGACCGGGTCGCCATCCAGCTGCCGATGATCCCCGAGGCGGTCTTCGCCATGCTCGCGTGCGCCCGGCTGGGCCTGCCACACAGCGTGGTGTTCGGTGGCTTCTCCGCCGAGTCGCTGCGCCAGCGGGTCAACGACGCGCAGGCCAAGCTGGTGATCACCGCTGACGGCCAGTACCGGCGGGGCAAGGCGGCCCCGCTGAAGGCCAACGCCGACGACGCACTCCAGCACACCTCGACGGTGCAGCATGTGGTCGTGGTCAAGCGGACCGAGGTCGACATCGACTGGACCGACGGCCGTGACCTGTGGTGGCACGAGCTGGTCGATCGTCAGTCTGACCAGCACACCCCTGAGGCGTTCGACAGTGAACACCCGCTGTTCATCCTGTACACCTCGGGCACCACGGGAAAACCCAAGGGCATCCTGCATACCTCCGGCGGCTACCTCACCCAGTGCGCGTACACCCACCACGTCGTGTTCGACCACAAGGCCGGCCAGGACGTCTACTGGTGCACCGCCGATATCGGCTGGGTCACCGGGCACAGCTACATCGTCTACGGGCCACTGGCCAACCGCGCGACGTCGATCATTTACGAGGGCACCCCGAATACCCCGCACGAGGGCCGGCACTGGGAGATCGTGCAGAAATACGGCGTCACGATCTACTACACCGCACCGACCCTGATCCGCACCTTCATGAAGTGGGGCAAGGATGTCCCGGAAAAGTACGACCTGTCCTCGCTGCGGCTGCTGGGCAGCGTCGGGGAGCCGATCAACCCTGAGGCCTGGATGTGGTATCGGGAACACATCGGCGGGAACAACTGCCCCATCGTGGACACCTGGTGGCAGACCGAGACCGGCGCGATCATGATCTCGCCGCTGCCCGGCGTCATCGAGACCAAGCCAGGCTCCGCGATGCGCGCGTTGCCCGGCATCGGGGCCACCGTGGTCGACAATTCCGGCAGCACCGTCGGTCATGGCCAGGGCGGGTATCTGGTGCTGGACCAGCCGTGGCCAGGGATGCTGCGCACCATCTGGGGTGACGACGACCGGTACCGGGAGACCTATTGGTCGCGCTTCGCCGAGCAGGGCTACTACTTTGCCGGCGACGGCGCGAAGTACGACGATGACGGCGCGATCTGGCTGCTGGGCCGGGTGGACGACGTGATGAACATTTCCGGGCACCGGATCTCCACCACCGAGGTCGAGTCCGCCCTGGTATCGCATCCGACGGTGGCCGAGGCTGCCGTGGTCGGCGCCTCCGACCCGATCACCGGGCAGGGCATTGTGGCGTTCGTGATCCTGCGTGGCCATATCGCCCAGGACGAGGCTACCGGCGAAGAGGCCATCAAGACGCTGCGCAACCACGTAGCCACCCAGATCGGCCCGATCGCCAGGCCCCGGCAGATCATGGTCGTCGCGGATCTGCCCAAAACCCGCTCCGGCAAGATCATGCGACGTCTGCTGCGCGACGTCGCGGAACACCGAGAGATCGGCGACGTCACAACCCTGGCCGACTCCTCAGTCATGGACCTGATCTCCGCCGGCCTCGACTCCGCCGAGTAGCCCAACCGCGGTCGGCTGCCGGTCGTGATCGCGTGACGACCCTACGTGCACCGAGTTCGACCTCAGAGTTGCGCGGGCGCCTTCGAAACAGCTCTCCTGTCGAACTCGGCGACAGCAGGGCGGGCCTGCGGGAGGATGCTGGGCACGTGGTTGAGATACCGGAGGGTGAGCTGCGGTGGCGCTTCTCCCGGTCGAGTGGGCCGGGTGGGCAGGGGGTGAACACCACCGATTCGCGGGTCGAACTGATCTTCGACGTCGTGGCCAGTACGGCATTCACCGAGGACCAACGAGCCCAGATACTTCAGCGGCTGTCCGGCCGGCTGGTGAACGGGGTACTCACCGTGGTCGCCGCCGAGCACCGCTCGCAGTTGCGCAACCGGGAAGCCGCGCAGATCCGGCTGGCTGCGATGCTGCGCCAGGCTCTGGCCCCTGATCCCCCGACCCGGCGGCCGACTCGCCCGTCTCGGGCTGCCCGCGAGCGTCGACTCGCCGACAAGCGCCGCCGGACGCTCATCAAACGGCTGCGCAAGCCGACGGACGACTGAGCGCGCCGATCGAAACGGAGGTCATGTCCTCGTGGTGATGCACCGTGATCGAGTCTACGGTCGAATACCGGCGATCAGGCTCGTGCGCGACCTCATGGCACGCGAGGAGGTGGGTGGTTCGCTGCGGAACCAGCGCTCCCCGATCCTGGTGGTCGAGGGATTCCGGGGAGCAGGTAAGACGGCCCTGCTCTCGGAGCTGTACGAATTGCTCGACCAGCGCGTTCCGCGCGCCCGGCTGGACTTCGAGGCCAACAAGCGTGCCTCCGTACCGCAGGTGCTCTCGGCCCTCGCCTTCGAGCTGAGCACGAGGTGCCCTCGATACCGGCTCCAGTTCCCGCGGTTCATCGTCGGGCAGCTCGTGATGGGGCTGGAACTGGACCAGACCCACCGCGAGCAGGCATACCGGGAGGTCGCGGCGGCGTTAGGGCGTCAGCGCGGGGTCGACACCTTCCGGGACGTGTTAGTGGCGGCCGCAGGCGAAGTGCTGGGAACCATGTTCATCCGAGGGTTGCCCGTCGAAGCACCAGGAAAGGATCTGCTGGAACGCATCCTGACGTGGTTAACGGTGCTGGCACCGGAGGCGCATCGTCCGCTGCCCTTCCAGCAATGGTACGGCCACCAGGACCTGCACCTGCCCAAGGACGCTATCGACGTGTTGGTGGACCTCAACCGCTGGCACTGGGAGGCTGCGGACAAAGACTCCCGGCGGCGTGTGGACGACCTGCTCTGGGCTGCATTCCTCGCCGACCTGCGGACCGAGTTCGACCGCGGCAGGCGGGCCGACGAGCGATCGCTCAACTGCGTCGTCCTGCTCGACAACGCCGACACCGTGCTCGGCCGCCGTTTCCTGACCGAACTGGTCCGTACTCGCCGTCAGCGCACCGCGGGTGGGCCGGACGACGCCGACCCGCTGACTGTAGTGGCCACCAGCCGGGGTGCGTTGCTGGCCGACGTCCCGAGTACCAACCGGGCACTAGTGCCAACGGACAACACCGGCTCCTGGCCGCTGCGCCGCATCAAGGACCGGTCACTTTCCTGGTGGCTGCAGTACCGGCTACCCGACCTCACCGAGGATGAGGTCGGCCGGGCGGTGGCTGCGCTGGGCCGAAAAGTGGGCAACAACGAGATCCTGACCCAAGTGATCTTCGGGCTCACCGGTGGACACCCGGCGTCGACCAGCCTGGTACTGGATGCCATCGACAAGAATCCCCCCGAGAACGTGATCGAGCCCGAAGTGACCCTCAGCCAGACCCTTTCCGGCGATGGGCCGTCCCGCTCGACAGTGGAAGCTCAGATGCTCGATCGCCTCCTGGACGTCTCCGACGCAACGAGACGAGATCTGGTGACCTGTGCCGCGGCTCGCCAATGGCCGCATGCAGTCCCACTGCCCCTACAGGGCACCCCCAAGGGGGGCGGCCGGGCCAAATACCTGGAAATCCTCGAGCAGATCCTGTGGCCCGCAGACGAGACGGCCGGGCCCGCCCTGCTGCGGCGGTTGCTGCAACGCCGCCTCGCCTTGCGCACTCCTCCGGTCGCACCGAGTTGGTCGGACGTGTACGGCCAACTCCGCGATTCCTGCCGTACCAAGGATGACGAGTCAGGTGAGCTGTATTACGCCCTCGCCGGCGGGGAGCTGGAGTTCGTGACCCAGCGGTTGCATCAGCGCATCGCCGAACTCGAGGACAAGCGATGGCTCAAGCTGCTCACGTCGGTCACCGCCGCGCCGCGCCAGCACCGGCAGCAGCAGGCCCTGGTGGACGAGGCGCACCGGCTGGTGCGCGCGGCCGCGCTGGCGCAACCGCTCATCTCGCTCGCGAGACTGATCGCCGCGCTGTGGATCGCTGCCGACCCCTTCATCGACAGTAACCGCAGCGACCTGCACATCCGGATCGCCGACGACTACACCGAGGTCGCTCGACTCACCCCGAATGCACCGTCCGCAGTTTTGCTGCAGGAATCACGCCGGCATCAGAGGGAGGCCGAAAGGTGGAGCTGACGGGGAGGCCCGCGTGACCAGCACGATAGAAAAGATCTTCGAACCACCGGAGACGCGCGCAGGCCGGATCCGCCGTAGACGCAAACGGATCGGCCTGTGGACCGCAGTGGTCGTGCTTGCCGCTGGCATAGGTGTGGCCATCGCCGAGGTGATCCCTACCTGTGGATGGCTCGGATCGGGGGTGTACCGGATCGGTGGGGAGTGCGTCGGAGTCACCGACGGCTCCTACCTTTTCAACCCCGAATCGAAGGATGTCCAGGAAAAGATCGCGGCAGAGAACGTCCGAGTGCGCGCAGAATCCTCCTCATACGTCACGGTGGCTTTGCTCGACCTGCTGACTCCCACGCCGATCAGCGCCACGTCCGCCGACAAGATCCGCAGCGAGCTCGAAGGTGCTTACACGGCGCAGCGCCGGATCAACGAGAAGGTCCTCCCTACCAGTTCCGACCCCCAGATCCAGCTGGTACTCGCCAATCAGGGCAACACCGACGACCAATGGCAACGTGTGGCCGACCAGCTTGCGGAGATGACCACAGGAGACCACCCGCTCGTCAGCGTGATCGGCTTGGGTGTCAGTACCGCACAGACCCGGCTACGAGCCGAGTTCTTGTCGAGCCGCCACATTCCCATGGTCGCCGCGATCCTCACCGCCGACGAGCTGGACTACACTCACATCCCCGGCCTGATCCGGGTGTCCCCGACCACGCAGGACTACGCCAAGGCACTCCGTCGCTACGGGGAGACCCGCAAGGATCTCCACTCGGCCGTCGTCGTCTATGACACGAACTCCGACTCCGGCGCAGACCTCTTCACAAGGTCGCTCACCGCTGACCTTGAGCAGCAGATGCAGTACCTGATACAAGGGCGCCCGCGCCTGACCTTCGTCGGGGCGTCCATTCCCGGCGACGCCAGCCCAGGCAGGTTCGGCATCCTCGCGCCCAACATCTGCTCGGCGGCGACGGACGTCGTCATCTACGCGGGGCGGCAAGTGGATCTCGATGGTTTCCTCCAATCCTTGGCAGATCGGCAGTGTCGCAGCACCCCGTTGACCGTGATAACCGCGGCGGATATCGGCGTGCTTCTGAGGGAGCGGGAGCAGCAGCTGAGTGCGGCGAATCTCACGGTCGTGTACGCGGGGACGAGCGACGCCGACGGGTGGGGACGCGGTGTGACGGGAACACCACAGAACTACAGCACGTTCCTGTCGGCTTTCCGAGGGAATGGATTCAACGACAAGAACTTGAACGACGGCGAGGCCATCATGATGCATGACGCGCTGCTGACCGCCGCGCAAGCGGTGCAACTGGCGGCCCCCGGCAAGTCGCCGCCAACCGCGGCGGAGGTACGCAGCATGCTGCTGAACCTGACCGGCCAATACCAGGTGCAGGGGGCAAGTGGCACGTTGAGTTTCAGCTCCAGCCCGACAGGCGCTGGCAATCCCCGCGGCAAGCCGGTGCCGGTGCTCCAATATCCGGCGCCCCCGGAGGCCCGCTCGCGGCAAGTCGGGCCGCTCTACGTCACGCCGTAGCGCGCTCGTCCGTCCGCGGTCAGGTCACGGAACGCCATCCGGCTCCGAATGGCGCGTCCAGCGCGCCTACGACCGCCATCCGGCTCCGAATGGCGGTCGTCGGCAGGCGTTTGCGGTGGGTGATCGAGGGGGGCGTGGAGGGGCGTGGCACCATGACGCCCGTGACGAGCACGCCGCCCCCCCGCAACGGCCGGCACGCCAAACCGGAACCACCGCCTGTGGGGCCTTCGCTCCCCCTGTCACCGGAGGATCCCCCGCTGCCTTCCGAGGCATCTCTGGGCGACCTGGTGCGGGAAGCCGCCACGCACTTCTCCACGTTGTTCCGCTCAGAGGTCGAGCTGGCCAAGGCGGAGGTGACCGCGGAGGTCCGCAAGGGCGTCAAAGGCAGCATTTTCTTCGTCCTCGCGCTGTCCATCCTCATCTTCAGCCTGTTCTTCCTGTTCATCGCGTTCGGTGAGGTGCTGGCCATCTGGCTGCCGCGGTGGGCGGCGTTCACCATCGTCTTCAGCATCATGGTGGTCGCCGCGGCGGTGTTCGCACTGCTGGGTTGGCTGCGGGTGCGCAGCATCCGCAAGCCGGAACGAACGATCAGATCTGTCCGCGACACCGGGGCGGCACTGACCCATCGGCGTGGCAGCCAACCCGGCGCCGACCCGTACAGCGCCGACCGCCTCGGGGTGTGAGCGCCGGCTCCGTTCGGATTCCCGGGCCCTGGACGCACCGGGAGGTATCAGCTAACGGGATCAGGCTGCATGTCGTGGAGGCCGGGACGGGCCCGCTGGTGCTCTTGCTGCACGGCTTTCCGGAGTTCTGGTGGTCCTGGCGACACCAGCTCCCGGCGCTGGCCGCAGCGGGACGGCGTGCTGTCGCGGTGGACCTGCGCGGTTACGGCGACTCCGACAAGCCACCCCGTGGCTACGACCTGTGGACCCTGTCCGGCGACGTGGCAGGCCTGGTCCGGGCTCTCGGCGAACGCAGCGCTGACCTGGTCGGACACGACTGGGGCGGGATCCTGGGATGGTGCACCGCATCGTTGCACCCTAGAGTCGTCCGGTCGGTTTCGGCACTGGGCGCGCCGCATCCACTCGCCGTCCAGGCCGCATTGTTGTGCGACCCGGGGCAGCGCCGGGCGTCGCGCTATATGGCAGCCGTCCAGGCCCCGTGGCTTCCTGAGCGCAGGCTCACCCAGCACGGCGGGGCGCTGGTGGAACGCCTCATTCGGAGCTGGTCAGGCCCCGAGTGGATCTCCTCGAGCGAGTTTGCCACTGTAGCCAGGCGCAACCGGGAGGCGATGCTGATCCCAGGTGCGGCGCACAGCGCGCTGGAGTACTACCGGTGGGTCGGGCGCTCCCGGGTCAGGCTGGATGGGCACCGGCTATCCCGCGCGGTGGACCGTCCGGTGCACGTCCCAGTGCTGCACGTGCACGGGGCCGAGGACCCATACCTGCTGGAGCGCACCGCGCGGCGCTCGCGGCGCTGGGCCGACGGCGACTACCGCTACGAGGTGTTACCCCACGTCGGGCACTTCGTCCAGCAGGAAGCACCCGACCACACCACCGCACTGCTGACCGAATTCCTCGTGAGTGCGTAACAGTGTTATAGCACTTGATGCCACTCACGAGCTCTTTATAGGGCACACGCGCCGGTGGAGACCCGTTGGGCTCGATCGCCGGCCGTGGCCACGTCGTCGGCGATCTCCTCGTCCGTCAGGACGAATCCGGTCTCGTCGTTGTCGACCGCGGCCCCGAACACCACGCCGAGCACCTCGCCGGAGCCGTCGAGCAGTGGGCCGCCGGAGTTCCCGCTGCGCACCACCGCGCGGACGGTATAGACGTTGCGGACCACCGTGGCTGAGCTGTAGATGTTCGGTCCGCGCAGGTGGATGCGCTCCCGCACCCGGGCCGCCGACGCCGTGTACGGCCCGTCCAGCGGGTAGCCGAGCACCAGCCCGTTCATCCCACTGGTGGCAGGCTTCGGTGCCAGATGCAGCACTGGCGCCCTCAGCCCAGGCACCTTCAGGATCGCGACGTCAGTCTCCGGGTCGTAGCTGACCACCGTCGCGTCCAGCGGGCCGTCCGAGGTCTCCACCGACACCCGGTCGGTACCGGCAACCACGTGCGCGTTGGTGATCACCCGCTCCGGCGCGACCACGAACGCGGTGCCCTCCAGCGCCCGGGAGCAGGACGTCGCCCGACCGCGGACCTTGAGCACGCTGGCCCGCGCCTGCCGCACCACCACGCTGTTGAGCAGGGCCGGATCGGCCGGGCCGACGTCGGTGATCGGGGTGGTTGAGAAGGGGGCGAGCACGTCGGGGAACCCGGACACGTCCAGCAGCTTGGTGAGCTCGCCCGGCAACTCGCGCAGAACGTCGGGCATCACGGTGTCCACGGTCCGCAGCACCGAGGACTCCCGCACCGCACCGGTCAACCCGACGTAGGCCGACGAGGTCAGCGGCAGAGCGACCAACCAGGCCACCACAAGCGCCGCGGCCGCCTGCACCAGGGAGCCCAGGACGCTGTCCACCTGACGCAACGCCTCACCGTCGATCCGGCTGCGCACCGCCCGGCCCAGCCACACACCCAGCGCCTCACCCAGCGCGACGAGCAGGATCACGATCGCCACCCCGAGCGCGACCCGGATTTCCGGGCTGTCGAAGCCCGCGATCAGCACCGGTGCCACCCGTACCCCGATCACCGCCCCAGCCAGCACCCCGACGAAGGACGCGACCGCGGTGACCATCCCCTGGCGGGCGCCCGAGATCCCGGCGAACAGGGCAAGAACCAGTACCAGCACGTCTACCCAGTTCACCCGATCACCTCGGTCCCCTTGGCCAGCCGCCAGGCGGAGTCCAAGTCGTACTCGGCCGAGGGATCCCAGGGCCGTTCCCAGCCACCCATCGCCAGCAGGGCGTCCAGCAGCCCGCCGGTGAATCCCCAGACGAGCATCTCAGGTATGACGAAGGCGGGGTGGGCGTACCCGCTGGGCCCGCGCACGGTCAGCCGGTGTGCCGGGTCGGCGAGCACCCGCAGCGGTACCCGGGCCACCGCAGCGGTCTCCGCGAGATCCACCGCGGCAACCGGTCCGGGCCGTTCCCAGTGACCGAGCACTGGCGTGACGACGAAATCCGACGGCGGCAGGTACAGCTGCGGCATCACCACCAGCGGCCGCACATCGTCGGCGCGGATCCCGACCTCCTCGGCGGCCTCCCGCAGCGCTGTGGCCACTGGACCGTCGTCGGTACCCTCCACCGCTCCGCCGGGGAAGCAGACCTGGCCGGCGTGCGAGGACACGCCGGCGGAGCGCAGCTGCAGCAGCACGTCCGGCACACCGGTGCGCGGGTCCTCGGCGAAGAGCACCAGCACCGCCGCCGCACGGGCACCCTCCGGCACGGCGGGGCGGCGTCGCTGATCGCCGGAACGCTGATCGCCAGGACACAGTTCTGCGGTGCGACCTACCAGCTGGGCGAGCCAACCCGGTACCGAGGCGGGGTCGACCAACGCTCCGGTGGTGCCGGGGTGCGCGCTCATCCGTCCGCACCGGGGCCGAGGTAACGCTGGACGACCGCCCGCACCTGCCCAGGACTGCGCAGCACCTCGGGCGGGTTGACCTGGCCGACCCGGCCGTCGGCGGACACCACGAACGTCAGCGGCAGTACCGGTGGGGCGCCCAGCGCGGCGCGCAGCCTGCCATCGGGATCGCTCACCGACGGGTAGTGCACGTTCAGTGCAGCAAGCAGGTCCAGTGCTCCTTCAGGCAGCTGCTGCACCTCCACGCCCACCACCGGCACTGCACCGGGCCCGGCGGCGTAAGCGGCCAGCGCGGGCAGCTCCTGGACGCATGGCCTGCACAACGGCCCCCACAGGTTGATCAGCGCGGGCCGCCCGGCAAGTGCCGCTCCCAGATCGACCGTCCCGGGTTGCCCCAGGCAAGGCAGCACGAGCCCGGACAGCGGCCCGCGAACTCCTACGGCCGCAGTTGCGGCCGGACAAGGCTGCAGCGCTGCCCGGGACCGGAGCACCTCCAGCAGCGGCGCGGTGGACCTCCCTGCCGCCGCACCGGGCGAGGCGGAGGGCGGGGCTGCGGGATCCGCCCTCGGCCACAGCGCCACGCCGCCGGCGAATGCCAGAAACGCCGCCAGCATGACCCAGCGGGCCGCAAGCTTCACGGTATCGACCCAGGTGAGGCCCCCAAGGCGGTCACGACGCCCGAGTCGCCGGCCAGGTCGGTCGGCAGCCCAGCCATCGCCAGCAGGTGTGCCGCCTCCGGTCCGCGCAGCAGCGCGGCGGCGACCTCGGGTTCGGTAGGCCCAGAGCCGTAGGACGGGCAGTCTCCGGCCAATGGGCATACCCCGCAGGCGGGACGGCGGGCGTGGCAGACCCGGCGCCCGTGAAAGATCACCCGATGGGACAACATCGTCCAGTCCCGCTTGGGCACGAGCTCGCCGACCGCCTGCTCGACCTTGACTGGATCGTCGTGTTCGGTCCACTGCCACCGGCGAACCAGCCGGGCGAAATGGGTGTCCACCGTGATACCGGGCACGCTGAAGGCGTTACCGAGGATCACATTGGCGGTCTTGCGCCCGATACCGGGCAGGGTAACCAGGTCGGTCAACCGGCCGGGCAGCTCACCGCCGAAGCGCTCGACCAGCGCGGCGCCGAGCCCGATCAGTGCCTTCGTCTTGTTCCGGTAGAAACCGGTGGGCCGGATCAGCTCCTCCAGTTCGTCCCGATCGGCGGCAGCGTAGTCGGCGGCACCGCGATACCGACCGAACAGCGCTGGAGTGGTCTCGTTGACCCGTTTGTCGGTGCACTGCGCAGACAGGATGGTGGCGACCGCAAGCTCCAGCGGGGTCGTGAAGTCCAGCTCGCAGTGCGCGTCCGGGTAGGCGCTGGCGAGTACCCGGTCCATCCGGCGGGCTCGCCGGACAAGCGCGAGGCGGTTCTCCGTTTCGAAGGACCGGCGCGATCGGGCTGACACGCACCCAGCCTACGTACGCGCGCCCGTGGCGGCTCCCACCGGGACGGCTCGCACCGCGATGGTTTCCCAACAGAGACGTGACACAGCCCGGGTACGGCGCGACCCCCGCGCGCAACCCGGTCGGGTGATGCGGCATGATCGCGCGCACCATGACCGTCTGGTTCGTTGCCGTCGTCCCGTTGCTGATCATGTTCTTTGCGCTCGCGATGGAACGCCTGGAGACGCGCTTGCGCCACATAGCCGTGCAGGAGAATGAAGTCGAGGAGTTCCTGCAAAAGGCCCGAGCGGAGGAAGTGCGGGCGCTGTTCGGCAGCGGGATCGGTCGCGCCCTCGAATTGTTCCGGCTGCGCAAGACTCGCCGAACTGCCCTGGTAAGGTCACGTCGCGTCCGGCAGAGGTCTTAGACTCCACCGAGGGGATCAGCGGCAGGCCCCTTACCAGGGGGCCGGTGCTATCGGGGTCAACGGGAGGGACGCGGTGAACGACGCCCTGGCCAAGGCTGGCATTTTTCAGGGTGTCGACCCAGCGGCCGTTGCTGCCCTGACTACCACCCTGGCACCGGTCGACTTCCCTAGGGCTCACGTCATCTTCGCTGAAGGTGAACCGGGCGATCGCCTTTACATCGTGCAGTCAGGCAAGGTCAAGATCGGCCGTAAGTCGGCCGATGGCCGGGAGAACCTGCTCTGGGTGGCCGGACCTTCGGACATGTTCGGGGAGCTGTCGATCTTCGATCCGGGACCGCGAACCTCGACAGCGACCACGGTGACCGAACTCAGAGCCGTCAGCATGGACCGCGCCGCATTGCGTGACTGGATCCACCAACGGCCGGAGATCGCCGAGCAGCTGCTGCGAGTGATCGCGCGACGGCTGCGGCGGACCAACAACATGCTCGCCGACCTGATCTTCACCGACGTCCCGGGACGGGTGGCCAAGGCGCTGCTACAGCTCGCGCAGCGCTTCGGTACCCAGGAGGGCGGGATGCTCCGGGTGACCCATGACCTCACCCAGGAGGAGATCGCCCAGCTGGTCGGCGCGTCCCGGGAGACGGTGAACAAGGCGCTGGCCGATTTCGCGCACCGAGGCTGGATGCGCCTGGAAGGCAAGAGCGTGCTGATCCTGGAGCCGGAACGGCTGGCCCGCCGGGCCCGCTGAGCCGCTCCCAGTGCACGGGTAGGACAGGGTGGGAAGGTCGGCACATCGGTGTACGACGCGCCGGCCCTCCCAGCTATCGCTGTGACCCCTCACCCCGACGGATCACTCGACTCCCTCCAACCCTGGCGCCCGAACGCTTCAGGCCAGAGGACCTGCCGTGAACGACACAGTCCGCGCTGCTGGTCGCAGTCCGCACTGTCTGCCCCCACAACATACATAGAGGCCACAAACGCACCCATCGTTGCACGTATAGGCCGAAAATTCACTTACTTGTGACCTGCAATAGGTCCCGCTAACTACCGCGCAGGTAGTCGAGCTGCGCAGCGACCGAGGCATCCGCTGCGGGCCACAGGACCGGGTCCACGTCGGCGTACACGATCTCGACAACGTCGCGGGCGTCCGGCTCGCGGTCCCGCTGCGCCCGGAGTGTGTCGCGCGCCGCGCGGACCTGCGCAAGCCGCTCCCGACGGTGCGCCAGGTACGCCCTGGCCGCCTCCCCTGCATCGGGCAGGTCGGGTCCGTGCCCGGGCAGCACGGTGACCGCTGGTGGCAGCTGAGCGAGCCGGCGCAGGGAGGCCAGGTAGTCGCCCAGCCTGCCGTCCGGGTGGACAATCACTGTGCTGCCCCGACCGAGCACTGTGTCACCGGTGAGCACCGAGGACTCGCCGTTGATCAGGAAGCACAGCGAGTCCGAGGTGTGTCCTGGGGTGGCCAGCACCCGCAGCTCCAGACCGGCGGCGACCACCACATCGCCCTCGCCGATCCCCTCGGAGCCGAGCCGGTGCTCCGGGTCTGCGGCGTGCACCGGGGCGCCGACCAACCCGGCGAACCGGCGTGCCCCCGCAGCGTGGTCCGGATGCCCGTGGGTGAGCAACACGTGGGCCACCGGACCGTGCCCGGCCACCCGGCGCAGGTGCTCCTCATCGTCCGGGCCCGGATCGACCACCACGCATCGTAACGATCCTGACGCCCGCAACACCCAGGTGTTGGTCCCATCCAACGTCATCGGGGACGGATTGGCGGCCAACAGCACCGACGCCTGCGCCGTCACCCGTCGCAGCTGCCCGTAAGCGGGATGGCTCAGCGGCACGTCGCCAGCGTAGCGACGGCGCAGTCGGTGACGTCCCGCGTCGTGGATCTGCTCATCGCGGCCACCGCCCACGTGCACGATGCTCGGCTGTACACCCGAAACACCGAGAATCTCAAGGGCTTGGCGGACCACCTCGAGATTGTGTCGGTGTAGGGGCAGTTCAGGACACTTCGACGACCAGCTCGACTTCGACCGGCGCGCCCAGCGGCAGCTCAGCCACCCCGACGGCGGACCGGGCATGCGCCCCCGCCCCGCCGAACACCTCGCCGAGCAGCTCGGAGGCCCCGTTGAGCACGACGGGCTGTGCGGTGAACCCGGGTGCCGAGGCCACGAACCCGACCAGCTTCACCACCCGGACCACCGAGTCGAGCCCGACCAGGCCGTCCACCGCGGCCAGCGCGTTGAGCACGCAGGTACGGGCCAGCGACCGACCGAGCTCGGTATCGATCTCTGCGCCGAGCTTGCCGGTCGCCACCATCGCGCCATCGACCAGCGGCACCTGGCCGGCGGTGAACACCAGCGATCCGCTCTGCACGGCGGGTACGTACACCCCGGCCGGGGGCACCACCGGTGGTAGCGCCAACCCGAGCTCAGCCAGCCGTTCCGACCAGCTCACTACTTCGGGCGTTTGAGGTAGGCGACCAGCTGCTCTCCGGTCGGCCCAGGCATGACGGTGACCAGTTCCCAGCCATCGGAGCCCCATTGGTCGAGGATCTGCTTCGTCGCATGCGTCAAAAGCGGCACGGTCGCGTACTCCCACTTCGTCATGGTCGTGCAGCCTACGGCTGCTCGGCCGTGGCCCCATGAACGGCGTTGAGTGCGGTAACACTGTTTGGCACTTACGAGCGTTTACGCTTCGACTGTGACTCGACCGGGATGGCCAGACGAGCTGAGGCGGGCCCGGCTGCATGTCGTCACCGGCAAGGGCGGGACCGGCAAGACGACGGTGGCGGCCGCGCTGGCCATGGCACTGGCCACCGGAGGCGGGCGAACACTGCTGGTGGAGGTGGAGGGACGGCAGGGCATCGCCCAGCTGTTCGATACGCCCCCGCTGCCCTACGAGGAACGGCGCATCGCGGTCGCCCCCCGCGGGGGTGAGGTCCGAGCGCTGGCAGTGGACGCCGACGAGGCCCTCCTGGAATATTTCGCGATGTTCTACAACCTGGGCTTCGCGGGCCGCACGCTGCGCCGGATGGGGGCGATCGAGTTCGCTACCACGCTGGCACCGGGGCTGCGCGACGTGCTGCTCACGGGCAAAGTCAAGGAAGCGACCACGCGTGCGACGAAGGGCGTGCACACTTATGACGCGGTGGTGCTCGACGCTCCGCCGACCGGGCGGGTGGTGAAGTTCCTCGACGTGACCAAGGCCATGGCCGATCTAGCGAAGGTGGGGCCCATCCACAACCAGAGCGAGGGCGTGGTGCGGCTGCTGCACTCCGGGGACACCGCGGTTCACGTGGTCACCCTGCTGGAAGACCTGCCGGTGGCTGAGACCCTCGAGACGGTCGCGGAGCTCGACTTGGCGGACCTGCGCCCGGGTGCGGTGCTGGTCAACCGCGCCCGGCCGGCCCGGCTGCCGGCCCACTCGGTGAACGCGGCGGCCAACGGCCGGGTGAACACCGATCGGGTCCGCGCCGGGCTGCTCGCCGCAGGCCTGGACCTGGACCCGGCAGTCCTGGACGGGCTGGTCGCCGAGACGGCCGAGCACGCGATGCGGGTGGACCTCGAGCGGGCGGCCCGCGCCAAACTCGCCGACGCCGGCATGCCGCTGATCGAGCTGCCCGAGCTCACCGCAGTCGGCGCGGACGGCGTCGACATCGGCGGGATCTATGAGCTCGCCGAGGTGCTGCGCGAGCAGGGGGTGCGTTGAGCACCCCGCCTCCACTCGATATCGATGCGCTGCTCGACGACCGGGCTACCCGGGTGGTGGTGTGCTGCGGCGCAGGCGGAGTGGGCAAGACCACGACGGCCGCGGCGCTCGCGCTGCGGGCAGCCGAGAAGGGCCGGTCGGTGGTGGTGCTCACGATCGACCCCGCCCGACGGCTGGCGCAGTCGCTGGGGCTCCGCGAGCTGAACAACAACCCCCGCCGGGTGGCGCCTACCGAGGAGATCGAGGCTGCAGGTGGGGAGCTGCACGCGATGATGCTGGACATGCGTCGCACTTTCGACGAGATCGTGGAGGCGCATGCCACCCCTGAACGGGCCGCGCAGATCCTCGCCAACCCATTCTACCAGACCATCTCCTCGTCGTTCTCCGGCACCCAGGAGTACATGGCGATGGAGAAGCTGGGGCAGCTGGCGGCGACCGGCGACTGGGATCTCGTCGTGGTGGATACCCCGCCCTCGCGCTCCGCGCTGGACTTCCTGGACGCTCCGCAGCGGCTCTCGTCCTTCCTGGACGGGCGGATGATCCGGCTGCTATCCGCCCCGGCTCGGGCCGGCGGGCGCGGCGTGCGCCGGATTGTGGGCGCCGGATTCGGACTGTTCACCAAGGCGGTGTCAGCGATCCTTGGGGGGCAGCTACTCGCCGACGCCGCAGCGTTCGTGCAGGCCTTCGACACCATGTTTGGGGGGTTCCGGGAGCGTGCCGCCGCGACGTACCAGCTGCTCCGCGCCCCGGGTACGGCGTTTCTGGTGATCGCCGCACCGGAGACCGACGCGGTGCGCGAGGCCGCCTACTTCGTAGACCGGCTGGCCGACGAGTCGATGCCGCTGGCCGGGCTGGTACTCAACCGAACCCATCCAGTGCTTGCCGACCTCCCGGCGGCGCGAGCCGAGACGGCGGCCGAGACGCTGGAACGGAACGGGACTGCGCCGCTGGCCGCAGCGGTGCTGCGGCTGCACGCCGACCGGGTCGCGCTGGCCGGGCGGGAACAGCGGCTGCTATCCCGGTTCTGCCGGGCTCATCCGGCGGTGGCGGTGGCCGCGGTGCCCGCGCTACCCCTCGATGTTCACGACCTGTCGGGGCTGCGCGACTTCGGCAGGCTGGTGGCCACCGCGTCGCGGCCTGTGGCCAGCCGCGACTGAACCGCGGTCAGACTCAGCCGCGGTCAGCAATTCCGCCCAGCTGGGAACATCCGAGCGACGGAGCAACAGCGCCCGACGCTCCCGCTCGGTCATGCCACCCCAGACGCCGAACTCGATCCGACGATCCAGCGCCTCGGCGAGACACTGCACCCGCACCGGGCACCGGGTGCACACGACCTTGGCTTGGCGTTGCGCCTTGCCTTTCACGAACAGCCGCTCAGGGTCTTCTGCCCCGCAGGCCCCGAGGGATCGCCAGTCGGCGGCACTCACCTGCCTGCTGGTCAACATGACACCGCCTCCGCTCGCCTCCACTCGCCCGGGTGGCCGGGCCGTCAGACAGAACGAGGCGCGGACATACAGCCGCTGATACCGATTTCGGGTACTTGCCGCACTTGCATCACCCGATCGGCGGAGCTCACAGGTCGAGGGTGAGCCGCTCGCTGCTGGCGCGTGAGACGCAGATCAGCATCGCGCCGGCCGCGCGGTCAGCGCTGCTGAGCAGCTCGTCGCGGTGGTCGGGTTCGCCGGCGAGGACCGTGGTGCGGCAGCTGCCGCAGACCCCCTGTTCGCACCCGGCCGACACGGCGGGAAGGACGTCGCGAACGGCATGCAGGACGGTGCGGTCGGCGGGCACGTCGACGATGCGGCCCCGCGCGGCGCAGCTCGACTTGGAAGGCGGCGCCAACACCGGCTCCGGTGCGGGTGAAACGCTCGCTGTGCAGGCTGAGGTCGTGCCGGGCGGCGACCCGATCTTGCGATTGATGTCGGTGGATCGTCGGG
>DATDHI010000343.1:0-27253 GCA_036521655.1 Pseudonocardiaceae bacterium
CTGCAGGGTGGCGCCTTCGAACTGCTGCCCCACCGATAAGCCCGAGACCGCCATTCGCTTCGAAAATAGGGGGGACCCACCGGCTCTGCTGCCGCCAAGTTCGACAGTAGAGCTGTCCGAAGCCGCCCGGGCAACTCTGAAGTCGAACTCGGCGCAAGTAGAGTCGTCACGCGATCAACAATCAGCGGCCGACCACATTTCACGCCTCAGGGCGGCGCGCAGCGCCTACGGGGCCGGCTCCGAATGGGGGGTGGTTGGGACCGGCGCGCCGGCTTCGGCGGCGAGTTCGGCTGCGCGGGCTTGGACGCCGGACTGGGTGCGCAGGGGAACCTCCTTGAGGAACAGCATGAGCACGAAAGCCAGCGCCATGACCCCGGCGGCGATGAGGAACACCAGATCCATCGCGTTGGAAAAGCCCACCAGGAACGGTCGGGCCAGCCGGGGGTCGATGTGCTGCAGGAACGACGAGTCCTGCAGGACGCCGCCGGCGCTGCCGCCGGATCCGTCGCCCTGGATGAGCTGCAGGACGGCGCTGTTGGCCGGGTTCGCACGGACGGCCGGGTCGGCCAGCGCCGCCCGGAACTCCGGCGTGCGCGCGACAGCCCCGAACGCGCCAGCGATCTTGTCTCCCACAGTGGAGAACATGATCGAGAGGAAGACCGCGACACCCATGGTGCCGCCCATCTGCCGGAAGAAGGTGGACGAGGCGGTGGCCACCCCCATATCCCGGGCGGGCGCCGCGTTCTGCGCCGCCATGATCAGGGTCTGCATGCAGCCGCCCAACCCGAGGCCGAACAGCGCCATGTAGATGTCGACCTCCCACAGGGGCGTGTCTACTCCCAGGCGGAAGTGCAGGATAAACAACGCAGCGGCCATTAACGCCGTGCCCAGCACGGGGAGGATCTTGTACCGGCCGGTCCTGGAGGTAACCTGCCCGGACACCAACGAGGCTGCCATGATCCCCGCCATCAAGGGCAGCAGCAGCAAGCCGGCCTCCGTGGGCGATGCCCCCTTGACGATCTGCAGGTACAGCGGCAGCAGGGCGAGCCCGCCGAACATGCCCATGCCGATGATGAGACCTGCCGCTGACGTCACGCTGAACACGCCGTTGCGGAACAGCCGCAGCGGCAGCAACGCCTCATCGCCGATCCACTCCTCAGCCAGGACGAACCCGAGGAGTCCGGCGGCAGCAACCAGGTAGCACAGGACCGCTTCGGCCGAGTCCCAGCCCCACTCCCGGCCCTGCTCGGCCACCAGGAGCATTGGCACGACTGCGGCCGTCAGGGCGAGCGCGCCCAGCCAGTCAATTCGGTGTTCGCGGCGAGTGTGCGGGATATTGAGTAGCCGGGCCACCACCACCAGCGCGGCCACCGCGATCGGGACGTTGACCAGGAACACCCACCGCCACCCGGCGATCCCCAGGATGGAACTGGTCCCGGCGAACGCGCCACCCACCAGCGGGCCGATCACGCTTGACGTGCCGAACACCGCCAGGAAGTAACCCTGGTAGCGGGCCCGCTCCCGCGGCGGCACGATATCCCCGATGATCGCGAACGCCAGCGACATCAACCCCCCGGCACCGAGCCCCTGCACGGCACGGAAGGCCGCCAGCTCGTACATCGAGGTGGAGATCGTGCACAGCACCGACCCGGCGATGAAGATCGAGATAGCGGTCAGGAAGAGCGGCTTGCGTCCATAGAGGTCGGAGAGCTTGCCGTACAGCGGGGTGGAGATCGTCGCAGTGATCAGATAGGCGGTGGTGGCCCAGGCCTGCAGGTTCAGTCCGTGCAGGTCGTCGGCAATGGTGCGGATCGCGGTGGACACGATCGTCTGGTCCAGCGCCGCCAGCAGGATCCCCAGCATCAACCCGCCGAGGATCGCCAGGATCTGGCGATGGGTGAAGGCCTCGGGTTCAGGCGTTGGCAAGCCACGGTGAGACCCAGGCTCCACCGCCACAGTGGTGGTCATGAACAGATCCAATCCAATTGATTGCAGCATACACCTAGTTGCAGGAGACAAGCATGCACTCTGGCGGAGCCGTCCGCAACCACATTCCCACTCGCGCGGCCGGGTGTCGGAGGCCTTAGATAGCCTCCCCGCGTGGCACGCAAGGTCGAGACCCCCATCGCTGCTCTGATCGCGCTGCTCCGGCAGATGGACGCCGACGAGCTCACGGCGCTGCTGACCGCCCGCCCGGACGTCACAGCAACGCCGGAGCCGCGCAATATCAGCGAACTCGCCACTCGGCTGGGCAATGACTACTCGATGCGAACCGCGCTGTGCCAGTTGACGGTGCCGCAGATCAAGCTGGCCGAGGTGCTTCAGGTGCTCGGTGACGGCCGCCCACGCGCTGACTTGGAACGGCTACTCGGCGTCGGGGAGTTCCTCGAACGCGGGATGCTCGAAGAACTACTCGACGGACTGCGCCGGCTCGCACTGGCCTGGACGGAGGGCGCCGTGCTGCGCATCGCCCCGGGCATGGATCGGTTCTCCGCCCTTCCGCTGCTCCTCGGGCCGCCCGTAGCCCAACTGATGGCCGGGCTCAGCGTCGAGCAGCTCAGCCAGATCGCCACCAACCTCGGCATCCCCGGGCAACGGCGCAAGCCGGAATGGCTGACTGTGCTGGCCGGCGCGCTGTCCGACCCACGGCAGCTGCGGGCGGCGCTCGAGTCGGCCCCACCGGGGATCGACGAGACACTCAAGCGGCTGGTCTGGCACAACCCGAGAGTGCACGGGCCAGTGCAGGTCGCACTGCACCGCTTCGCCAGCTACGGCCTCACTCCCGAAATCAGCTGGCTGGCGCAACGGGGCTTCCTGCTGCCCTCGGGCTGGGACGAGGGCCAGATGCCCCGCGAGGTCGCTCTCGCGCTGCGGGGCGAGGATTACCACCCGGTCCTGTCCGCGGTGCCGCCGGTGCTCGTCACGCGCAGGATCGACCCGGCCCCGGTCGCCCGGGTGTCCATCGTGGACGGCATGCAGCGGATGCTGGCGTCGCTGGGCATCTCGCCGGCACAGCAACTGGCAGCGGGCGGCGTCGGTGTGCGCGAGCTGCGCCGGATTGGCAAGGCGCTCAACAGCACCGAGAGCGAGGTCCGGCTGTGGTTGGAGCTGGCGGCCGCCGCGGGGATGGTCGCTCCCGCGGGCGACGGCGGACTGCTGCCCACCACCGCGGCCGACGCCTGGCTCGCCGAGCCACCCGGCGCGCAGCTGGCCAGCCTGATCACAGCGTGGCAGACGATCGGTGCCGTGCCCTCGCACCGCGTCAACGCCGACGGCAAGTCGCTGTCCGCGCTCGATCCCGATGGTTTCACCCGGATAGGTCCTCCGTTGCGCACCGACCTGCTCCGGTTGCTCGCAGATTCCCCCGCCGGCACCGCGGTGACCGATCTCGACAGCCTGATCGATGTGCTGGCCTGGCGCTACCCGCTGCGGTACCACAGCGCCGAGGCGCTGGGCCCATACCTGGTGGCGACCTGGAACGAAGCGCAACACCTCGGGCTGGTCGTCGATGCAACACTGAGCTCGCTGGGACGGATGGCCGCGACCAGCTCGTGTGACGAGGACCTCGCCGAACTGGCCGCGCAGATCATGCCAGCACCGGTGGATCGCGCCACCTTCCTCCCCGATCTCACGGCTGTGGTGTCCGGCCCGCCGACGGCCGAGCTGGCCGGGCTGCTCGACGCCGTCGCCGACCAGGAGAGCCGCGATACCGCGTCGACCTGGCGGCTGTCGCCGGGCAGCGTGCGCAGGGCGCTGGACTCCGGGCATACCGCGGATGAGCTGCTGGCCCGGCTCGCCGAGGTGGCCGAGCGTCCGCTTCCGCAGCCGGTCGAGTATCTGGTCAACGACGCCGCGCGACGGCACGGCCAGCTGCAGGTGCGCGTGGTGTCCTGCGCGGTGAGTACCAGCGACCCCGGGCTGGCCGCCGAGATCGCCGCCAACCGAAAGCTCGGAGCGCTCGAGCTGGCGCCGCTCGCGGCGACGGTGTTGGGCAGCGGGAAACCCGCTGCGGAGACGTTACGGCTACTGCGGGCTGCCGGCTACTCCCCCGTCCGGCAGTCCAAGACCGGCCAGACCGTCGTCGAGCGAGTAGCTCCGCAGCGGGCTCCACAACTGCGACTGGCCCGGCAGCCCATCCCGGCGGCAGCTGCTGTGGCGCCCGCCGCGCTGGCCCGCCGGCTGGCCAGCAGCACCATGCCGGTCGCAGGGCGACCGTAACCGGCTCAGCCCGATGGTTGGCACCGGGTTCCCTCGGGCGGAACCTGCAGGCCGGTGAGGTAGGTGATGCCAGCCTGGTCGATGCAGGCAACGCCTTCCAGGAACGCGGTGTGCTGGGTACCTTCGTAGGTCAGCAGCCGCCCGTTAAGGTCGCGGGCCAGGTTGACCCCCGCCTGGTAGGGCGTCGCGGGATCATGCGTGGTGGAGATCACCACCACTGGTGGCAGCCCGGTGACCTGCGGATGGTGGGGTCCGCCGGTGAGCGGTACGGGCCAGAACGCGCAGTTGTCCAGCGCCGGAGACGGCGGTTGCCCGCTGTCCATGAACGGCGCGACCGCCCGGTACTGGGCATCGACGTTGCGCGCCACAGTGCGGTCTGTGATGGGCGGGTTGTCGACGCACAGCACAGCCTGGAAGACATCCATCGTGGTGGAGTAGGTGCCATCAGCCGAGCGTCCGTTGTAGAGGTCCGCCAGGCGCATCAGCGTGTCCCCATTGCCCCGCGCGAGTTCCTGCAGCCCGCGGTTCAACGGCACCCACAGCTCGGGCTGGTACAGCGCCTGGACGGTGCCGATCGTGGCGTCGGTGTAGGACAGCTTACGCCCGTCGGGCACGTCTGCCGGGTGGGTGATCAGCGGGCGGACGCGGGACTGGAAGTTGGCCACGGCCTGGCCCTTGTCCTGCCCCAAGGAACAGTCGGGCCGGCTCGCGCACGATGCCGCGAAGGCGTCGAACGCTTGCTGGAACCCTCGGCCCTGGTCTATCAGCTGGGAGATCGAGTCCTGGGCCGGATCGACGGCGCCGTCGAGAATCATCGCGCGCACATTGCCGGGAAAGGCTTCGGCATAAGTGGTCCCGATGCGGGTGCCGTAGGAGTAGCCCAGATAGGTCAGCTTGTCGTCACCGAGGGCCGAGCGCATGACATCCATGTCACGGACCACCTCCCGGGTACCGACGTGGGCGAGCACGTCAGCTCCGGTACGGCTGACGCACCCGGCGTCGTCCGCCTTCTCCCGGTCCTCCGTCGTCGTCACCCCGGCCGGTGAGCTGTCGACCCCGAGGTTCATCTGCCGTTCGGCATCCCGCTCGGCGGGGGTCCGGCATTGCACCTGCGGTTGGCTGGCGCCGATACCGCGCGGGTCGAACCCCACGAGATCGAACCGCCGTCCCAGCTCATTGTCCTTCACCTCGCCGGCGAGGCCCGCCGCCGCGCTCATCCCCGACCCACCCGGACCGCCCGGGTTGATCACCAATGAGCCGATGCGGTGTGCCGGATCCGAGGCGGGCTGCCGCAGCAGGCCAACTTTGATAGTCCTGCCGTTGGGTTGGGAGTAGTCCAGGGGCACCTCGAGGTAGGCGCACTGCAGACCGGTATCGGCGTAGGCCTTCTTGTCATGTGGGCTGGTGGCGAAAGAGGGGCAAGCGGCCCAGGACAGGGACTGGCCGTAGAACCTTTCCAACCCCGCGGGAACTGCGCCGCTAGGTCCGTGCTGCGCCGCGGACGTGCAGGCCAGCGTTGATGACGCCACCGCCATGAGGGCCAGCCCGACCGCCAGCGCTTGCGAACGTTTCATTCCCTGCATCCTCCGCTTACCTGGGTGAACGTCGCGTTGTGCAACCGGACGCTCTCAGAGTGTGAGCTTCCTCAACATGTACACGAACATGACCACGCACGGAAGCAGGTCACGCGGGACACGGCCGAACAGCAGGCTACCGGCTACCTACCAACGGCCAGGCCGCGGCCGAACTCCGAGCGTCGGGAGCTGCCACGCCATATTGTTCAGGTGCGGGGTGGGACTGAGAGGTCGTGATGGCGCTACGAAGCAGGATCCGTTGGGTGGCTCGACACGGGCTGGTCCGGCGGGCGATACACCGCCAGATGTGCGACGGTGACCTGGGTGCGCGGCTGATGATCGACCCGGCGATCCGCGAGGACCCCTTCCCGTACTACGACCAGCTGCGCGCGCAGGGCCGGATCGTCAATGCCGGGCTGGCGCTGGTCTCAGCGCATCATGATGTCTGCCTGGCCGTACTGCGCAGCCCCGACTTCGGCCAGGTCCGCCTGGACCGGCTACCCGGGCCGCTCCGGCTGGCCCTGAAGATCGGCGGCCGCCCGGTCCTGGGACCGCTAGAGCCGCCCTCCATGCTGGCGACCGACCCACCCGAGCACACCCGCTACCGCAAACTTGTCACCCGGGCGTTCAGTGTGCGGTCCGTCGCCGCGATGCGCTCCCGGGTCGAAGAAGTCGCCGAGGAGTTGCTCGACGAGATCGCCCGGTCAACGCCCTCCGGTGGCCCGACGGTGGATCTGGTGGCGCGCTACGCCAGCCTGCTGCCGGCCACCGTGATCGCCGAGATGCTCGGGGCGCCGGTCGCGATGCGTCGTCAGTTCCTCGACTGGGGGGCCGGCGCGGCACTGTCGCTGGACATCGGGTTGACCTACCGCGACTTCCGCCGCTCCGAGCAGGACCTGGCCGCGCTGCACCGCTGGATGCTGGGCCATTTCGCTGAGGTCCGCCGCGCACCCCGCGACGACGTCCTCAGCGCCCTGGTGACCGCGCACGACCAGGGCGATCGGTTGACTCTCGACGAGCTGAGCAGCATTGCGATGCTGCTGCTCGCCGCCGGTTTCGAGACCACGGTCAACCTGCTGGGCAACGGCGCCGTCCTGCTGCTGCGCCACCCCGACCAGCTGCTGGCGCTGCAGGCCGAACCGCAGCGCTGGGCTGGCGCCGTGGAGGAGATCCTTCGCTATGAGTCACCCGTGCAGCGCACTGGGCGGGTCGCACTGCAGGACACCGAAGTGGCCGGGCGTCGGGTGGGAGCGGGCTCATTCGTCAGCCTGCTGCTCGGGGGCGCGAACCGCGACCCCGAGGTCTTCGCCGACCCGAACCGGTTCGACGTCCAACGACCCGAGGCAGCCGAGAACCTCGCGTTCTCCAGCGGCGTCCATTACTGCATCGGCGCCGCGCTGGCCCGGCTGGAGGGCGAGGTCGGGCTGCGGGCGCTGTTCCAGCGGTTCCCCGATCTAGCCCTCGCCGCCCCACCCCACCGACGCCCCACCCGCGTCCTCCGCGGCTACGACACAATCCCAATCCAACCTTTCTCCCCGAATACCCGCTCTCACTCAGCCTCCCCGCATTCAGCAGGCCCAGCGGGGTAATTCGGGTCGCCATAACCCCGCTCAGCCCGCTGAATGCGGCAGGGTGGCTCGGAGGTCTACGTACCAGCCCTGCGCAAGCCGCGGTACAGCACAGTGGCGTCACCGAGGCGCCGACGGAGTTGCCGTTCGAGCCCGGCGATGGGGTAGAGGTTCTGGGGGGCGCGGGTGTCCTTGTACTCGGCTGAGGCGTAGCGGCACAGGGTGGCCTGGCTGAGCCAGGCCATGTCGATCGCGTCCGCGGCGTTGAGGGTGGCGCTGCACTCCAGGCGCACGATGCCGGCCCAGGGCGCCCCAGGTATGCAGGGTAACCGCAGGTACCAGGTGTAGCGGTGCCACGAGCTGCCGAGCAGGAAGACCGGGGTGCGCTGACCGGGCGACAGCGAGGCCACCAACTGGTTGAGGTGCCGCGGCAGGTATGCGCTGCGATGGCTCTTGATGTAGCCCAGTGCCCGCGGCAGATGCTGGCGACCGCGCAACGGGCCGTCGATCACGAGCAGGTCGCCGCCGTCGGGGAGCACGTGCCCGTCCAGCCCGGCTCGGGCAGTCACGGCCGTGGTGATCTCGGTGTCGCCGAGGCGGGCTTGCAGCGCAAAGCTCAACGCCTGGATCGGCGCGGTGTCCCGGCGGACGTCGGCGACACTGACCCGGTAGGTGCCGGCTTTCGTGAGGATGTCGACAGCGTGCGCGGCCGTCGTGAACAGCCCGCGACGCACGTCGCAGGCCAGCAGGTGTGCCCCCTCCCCGGCGCAGCAGCAGACCACGCCCGCCGCGTAGGACGCGCAGAGCGCAGGCGAGGCTGTGCTGCCGTCAGCGGGCTCCTCCAGCCACACCCGGGCGTCGATGCGGCGCACCCCGTCGACGAACAGCGTCGCGCTCCGCGGCTGCACCTCTCGAGCCGGATCGAGCGGGATCCATCGATCCGCGGGCAGCTCGACGTCAGTGACGACTCGAGCTCTGGACTCGGCGAGCTCCTCGACGTCCAGGCTGGCCCCGTAGCCGGGATCCCAGGGATCGACAAAGAACCGCATCCGCGGGCGTGCCAGCTCGATCGTCACCTGGCCTCCCGGGCGATCGAGGCGGTGTGGTGATCACGAGTGACCGTGAACCGGACGGGGACGCGCTCGGCCAGAGCGGGCACGTGCGTGATCACGCCGACCATCCGGTGCCCCCGGGTCGCCAGGCTCTCCAGGGTGCCGGCGACCACGTCGAGGGTGGCCTCGTCGAGGGTGCCGAACCCTTCATCGAGGAAGATCGAGTCGAGGCGGGCGGCGCCCTCGGCGGCGAGGGTGGACATCTGCGCCGACAGCGCGAGGGCGAGCGCGAGGCTGGCCTGGAAGGTCTCTCCCCCGGACAGCGTCTTCACCGGCCGCTGGGCGTCGGCGTCGGTGTGGTCGACGACGATGAACTCGCCGTCGTCGTGGGTCAGCTCGAACTGGCCGCCCGAGAGCTCCCACAGGCTTGCCGAGGCGTCCGCGACGAGGACGTCCAACGCCGAGGCCACCAACCAGCGGGGGAACTTGTCGGAGCGCAGGAGGTTGCCGAGCAGCCGGGCCACCTGCTGGGCCGACTCGGCCTCCGCTTGTTGAGCGTGCATCCGCACGGCTTCGGTGCGGCGCTCGACGATCCGGTCGCGCAGGCCGCGCGATTCGGCGAGCGCCTCGGCGACTGCCGCCAAGACGCTCGCCGCCACTGGACGATCGGTGGGGATGCGCACGTCCTGGGCGGCGACGTCGTCGGCGATCCTGCGCCCCGCCGCGTCGCGGTCTTCACGCGCGGCGGCGGCTGCGGACTCGGCATCGGGTAGCTCGCCGTCCCGGCCCGCGATCGCCGCCGTGGCCCAGCCGGTCAGGGCGGTCCAGGCCGCGAGCAGGTCGTCGCCGGTGAGGACCGGTGCCCCAAGCACCACCAGCGGGTCACGGGCCGTGTGCAGCACCTCCCACGCCGCAGCGACGTCGCGGCCCACCCCGGCCAGCGCCGCATCGGCGGTCGACCGAGCGCCACGGGCCGCCCGGAGCTCGGCGTCGGCACGACAGGCCGCCGCATCGAGCGCATCGAGCCGGTGCAGTGCGGCCTCGGCCTCGGCATCGGGAGGCGCGGACTCCAGCGCGCCGCGGAGCCGCTCGATCCGCTGATCGAGCGCGTCGAGGTCGCTGCGGGCGCGCTGTTCGGCCCGCGCCGCCGCAGTCTCCTCGGCGCGCCTCGCGGCAGCGGTGCGTTCCACCTGCTCGAACGCGAGTGTGGCGGCCTGTACCGCCTCGAGGGCCTCCGCGGCGGCAACGTGAGCATCGGCAAGCGCGGCGCCGCGGACCGTCGCCTCCTGCTCGGCCCATGCACTCAGCCCGCGCCATCCGGCGAGCATGTCGTCGACGACCGGCGGAGCACCGAGCGGCACCAGCGGTTCGCGGGCTCTCCAGAGCGCCGAGGCAGCGGCCGCGTCCTCATCGCGGACTGCGTCCACCGCGCCCGCGGCATCATCCCGGCACCGCCGCGCGTCGCGCAGCGCCGCAGCTGCCCGCTCCGCGGCGGCGGCCAGCACGTCCAAACCGGCCAGCGCGGTGCTGACCGCGTTCACGCTCGGCGGCGCGCAGGCCAGCGCGGTGCGCAGCCGCTCGAGCTCAGCAGCCAGCCGGTCCCGCTCGCCAGCCCGTGCCCGCTCGGCGGCCACCGCCTCCGCCCGACGGCCCTGCTCAAGGGCGTCCTCCGCATCGGCGACAGCCCCGTCCGCCTTGCTCAGGTCGGCGGCGGGCCGCGCCGCTGGCAGCGTCGCAACAGCCTGATCACAGACCGGGCACGGCTGCCCGGCCACGAGCGACGGACGCAGCGCTGCTGCCAGGTCCGCCTGCGACTCGCGGTCCCGGCGGATGCGGGCGTGTCTGAGACGCTCGCTTGCGTCCGCCACGGCGGCGGCCGCCGAGTCCCGGGCGCGCACCGCGCCGAGGTGCTCCTCGTCGGCTCCAGGCAGTGCTCGTTGCGTGGCGGCGAGAGCTGCGTAGTCCTCGCGGGCCCGTTCGAGCGGACCCCGCGCGGGTGCCGCGGAGAGCTGCCAGCGAGCGTGAGTGTCTGCGGCGTCGGCGCTGTAAAGGGCCTGTTGCGCAGCGTCAAGCTCGGCCTTCGCTGTGCGGCGGCGGCCGTCGAGATCCTCGAGCCCAGAGGGAACGCGGAGGCCGATGAGTTGCTCACGCTCGTCGGCAAGGCACGCCGCAGCCTCGCGGTCCGCGGCGAGGTCAGCGGCGGCTCCCTCGCGGGCCGTGCGCGCGTCCCCGACGGCACCTGCGGCCTCCGCAGCTGCGGTGACGGCGGCGGCGTACGCCGTTCGGGCTTCCGCTTGGGTCTGCTGGGCGCGGGGCCTTTCGGCGAGCGCGGTCGCCAGCTCGGCATGGCTACGGCGGGCGCGTTCCAGCGGGCCCCGGTCGGGAGCGGCGGCGCGCTGCTCCCGAGCCTGCGTGTCGGCGGCCTCGGCATCCGCACACCGGCGACGCGCCGATTCGGCCTCGTTGGCTGCCAACCGCGCTCGCGCGTCCAGATCGCGCAGACCGTCCGGGGCGGTCAGCGCCGCGAGCCTGGCCCGTTCGTCGCGCAGCCGGGCGAGGACCGCGTCCGCGGTGGCGACGGCGTTCGATGCGGCGACGAGTTCCGGGAGCTGCTGGGTAATGCGCTCCGACAGTTCGCTCAGCGCCGCGACCCGTGCCTGCGTCTCAGCGACGGCTTCCTCGGTGGCGTCGGCATACCCGGCGAGCTGGCCGGTCAGGACGTCGAGCCGCTCAGCCGCCGCTGCGGCCTCCCGGTTGGCCTCCTTGGCGATCGTCTCATAGACGCCCAGGCCGAGCAGCCGGGTCAGTATCTGCTGGCGGGCGGCGGGCTTGGCGTGCAGGAACTCGGCGAAGTCGCCCTGCGGGAGGACGACGCACATGCAGAACTGGTCGAACGGCAGCCCGAGCAGTTCCTCGACGCCCTTCGTCACGCCGGAGTCGGCGGCGAGCACCTCGGTGCTCTCCTCGGCCGCCCCCGTCCCGGCTGGGTCGTCGAGCCGCTCCAGTCGCGCGCTGCGGACGGTCACCCCGCCCTTCGGTAACCGGCGCAGCTCTCGGGCTACGACGTACCGCGCGTCGCCAGCGTCGAACACGAGCCGCACGGTGCCCCGGTTCACGCTCGGCGCCAGTGCCAGCTTGACGACCTTCTGGTCATCCCACCGTGGCACCGACCCGTAGAGCGCGAACGTCATCGCGTCGATCACGGTGGACTTGCCCGAGCCGGTCGGCCCGACCAGCGCGAAATATTCCACGTCCCGGAAATCGACGGTCGCAGGCTCGCGGAACGCGGCGAAGCCGTGCATCTCCAGCATCACCGGGAGCATCACGAGCTCCCGGTGATGCGGTCCTGCAGGCGGGCGAACAGCGCGTCGAGCCGGGGGTCAACGGTGTTGTGCGTCGCGCAGTACTCGCCGAACAGCTCCAACGGGGTGCGTTCCACCCCCGGACTGTTGGTCGGGCGTGATCCGCTGACTGTGGTGGCGAACTCCGGGTCGATCCGCACCTCCAGCGCGTTCGGCAGCAGATCGGTCACCTCCTCGCGCAACCCAGCGCGGGCCGGTTCCCGCACCCATACCCGCAGGAAGTCGTTCCCGACCGTGCCGGCCAGCGCGGCCAGCTCCTCGACGGTGCCGCGCAGTGTCCGCAGCCGCCGCGCCCCTGTGATCGGGATGTCGGTGACCCGCGCCGGCGTGCTCGGCGTGACCTCGACGAGACAGACCACGGGCTCGTACTCCTGCTCACCGAAGTCGACCGCCAGCGGGGCGCCGCAGTAGTGCACCGGGCTCGGCGCAGCCATCTTCTGCCGCCGGTGCAGGTGACCCAGCGCAACGTAGTGCGCGTCCGGCGGGAACACGGTGGCCGGGACGGCGTACTCGAAGCGCGACTGTGCCTTGCGCTCACCCCCGCCGAACGTCGCGTTGAGCACGGTCAGGTGAGCCATCACGAGGTTGACGGCATCGGTCCGGAACCCGCCGGTGAGCGCGGTGAGGATGTCGCGGAGCTGCTGGTCATAGGCGGCGGTGTGCTCCGCGGGGGTGTTCGCGACGAGCTCGGCGGCGCGCACCGCGTAGCGCTGGGACACAAACGGCAGTACCGCGACGGTCACCGGCTCGCCAGTGCGGGCGGTGAACTCGACGACACCACCCTGCTCAGCGGTGCGGACCGAGCCGACCAGCCTGATGCCCGCCGCCCCCGCGAAGGGACGGTAGGCGTCGAAGGTGGCGGCGTGGTCGTGGTTGCCGGCGATCACGACCACCTGGGCACCGGTACCAGCCAGCGCCATCAGGGTGCGGACCACGAGCTTCTGGGCCGGGGCCGATGGCGCGGCACTGTCGTAAAGATCGCCAGCGACCAGAACCGCGTCGACCTCCTGTTCCCGGACGACGCCCACGATCTCCCGGAGCACCCGTTCCTGCTCCTCGAGCCGGCTCTGGCCCTTCAGCGTCTTGCCGACATGCCAGTCGGCGGTGTGCAGGAACCTCATCTCTAGAACGGCGGGTCGTCGTCGACGGCCGGCAGCCTATGGAACGGGTCGCTGGTCGCCTTGTTGGTCACTGGCGGCGAGCCGCGCTCCGAGAGCCGGGTCGCCCACGCCGGGAACGGGAACTCGACCGCGAGCGGCACCGGGATCTCGGGCTGGGAGACGAACATCGTGCCCGGCTTGGCCAGTGTCGCCCGGGCCCGCTGTGACGGTGGCAGGAAGCCGTACTCAGGTCGTCCCGCCTCGGCCGGATCCAGCCGGCCCACGACCTTGATGGAGGAGTTCGCCACGATCCGCCGCTCAACCTCGCTGGCCGTCTGCTGCGCGCCGATGAGGATGATCCCCAGCGAGCGGCCACGTTCGGCGATGTCGAGCAGCACCTCCTTGATCGGGCTGGTGCCCTCGCGCGGGGCGTACTTGTTCAGCTCGTCGATCATGGTGAAGAGCAACCCACCCGGTCCGGCAGCCTCCTTGCGGGTGGTCTCGGCTGCCAGCACCACGCCGACGACGAAGCGCTGGGCACGCTCCGGCAGGTTGTGCAGGTCGACGACGGTGACCTGCTGGTTGTCGGTGCTGACCCGGCGGCCCGCAGCGTCGGTGAGGTCGCCGCGCACGATCGTGCGCAGCGGTTTGAGGCTCGATCGCAGCCGGCGCAGGAACGCGTTGATCGTGCCGGTGCCGGTGACCGGACCGGCCCAGTCCCGCCGGGCGTCCTCGTCGGTGAGCCGGTCGGAGATGAACTCGACGAGGTCCTCGTAGGTGCGGAGCAACTGACCCCCGATCGCGACCGCTCCCCCGTCACCGGTCGCGGTGGCGTCGCGCCGCAGCCGGTTGGCGACCTGGTGGATGACCATCGTGTACTGGTTGCGTTCATCCTCGGCGTCGGCAAAGACGTAAGGCAGCAGCTCGCCGCCGCAGAACTCGGCCAGCGTCCACCAGAACGCGGCCACTCCGCTGGTGCGGCCGGTGACGTAGGGGCGGCCGTTGAGGTCATCCGGCGTGGGCGGGGCGAAGAACCCGACGGACCCGAAGGGCTCCGCTGGGAGGCCCAGCTGGGCGTAGTCGTCGCGCCGGTCGTCGTCGAGGCGAGTGTTTGCGTGGTCGAGGAACAGCAGATCCTCCCCCTTGACGCTGAACACGAGCGCCTTGGCGTTGACCGCCCGCCGGCCCAGCACACCACTGCGGAACAGCGAGTACAGCAGGAACAACGCGAAGCTCGTCTTGGTCGCCACGCCGGAGATACCGCTGATCGAGACGTGGCCGCCGCGGGTACCGTCGAGGAACTCGAGGTTCAGGTAGATCGGGTCACCGTCTCGACCCAAGCCCACCGGGACCTTCTGCTCCATCCGATCGAAGTACAGCGCTTGCGCACGTTCCTCACCGGTAGCCCGCCACGCCAGCTCCCCGGGTCTGGGCGGCACGTAGCATTCCGGCTCCACCCGGGTCGTGCTGACCTCGGCGATCTCCTGCACCTGCGCAGGGAGCACCCCATCAGCGATCAAGAACACGTCCGAGCCGAAATTGGCACCCTCGTGCCGAGCCGTGACCTGGGTCACAACGCCGGAGCTCATCACGGGCCCCACACCCGGGACGGCCCGGACGGTGACCACCACGTCGTCGAGCTGCAGGTAGGAGTCCTGCGCGAGGGCGACGCTGAACTGGAGCGGGGTGGAGTCCTCAGTGCCGACGACGCGGCCGACGTGGCTTTGCCCACCCGGGGCCGATTGCTCTGACACGCTCCTCCTATGCCGCCACGATCATGGCGCGCCGGTCCCGCGGAGGATAGTGTCCTGCCCCGTCCCGTGCTGCGCCCGATCCCGCCGACCCGGGAGCCGAGGTGATCGACAAGATCCTGCCCGACGCAGTGGCGTGCAGCGAAGCGTTCGACGATCCACCCGAGGCCGTGTTGTTCCCCGAGGAGCAGGCGGTGATCAGCCGGGCGGTCGAGAAACGACGTCGGGAGTTCCGCACGGTGCGGCACTGCGCTCGACGAGCGCTGCACGAACTCGGCCTGCCCCCGGCAGCAGTTCTGCCTGGCGAGCATCGGGAGCCGGTCTGGCCACCCGGAGTTGTTGGCAGCATGACCCACTGCACCGGATACCGGGCTGCGGCGGTTGCTCGCAGTCGCGATCTGCTCACCGTCGGGATCGACGCTGAACCACACGAACCGCTGCCACCAGATGTCGCCGCGGTCATCGCCCTCGATGAGGAGCTGGCCCGGGTCGCCGAGCTGACCGCGGCCAAGGACGCAGTGTGCTGGGATCGGGTGCTGTTCTGCGCCAAGGAGACGGTGTACAAGGCCTGGTTCCCCCTGACCCACCGCTGGCTGGGTTTCCAGGAGGCCAGCGTCACAATTCACCCATCGACCATCGACTACGCCGAAGGCACCTTCGCCGCTCGCCTGCTGGTGGCCGGACCGACGATCGCCGGCGAACAGCTCACCAGATTCAACGGCCGCTGGCTGATCCGCCACGACCTGGTGATCACCACCATCGCCCTGGCCTCCCCGCATTCAGCCGGCTCAGCGGGTTAATTCGGGTCCCCGTGGCCCCGCTCAGCCCGCTGAACGCGGGGGACGCTCGGTGAGGGTGGCGACGTCACGGACCGAGAAGCCGCGGTGGACGAGCTGCGCAGCCGCCGTGCCGGTGCGAGCCACAGGGGCGCAGTGGCGCCGGGAGGGGTCGGCCTGCTGCGCGACGAGCTGTCCACCACCGTGCAACCAGCAGTGACGGCGCGCTGGGCGCCGGACCTCACGGTCGCGATGAGCGAGCTGGCGCGCCGCGTCGAGGAGGAACTGGTCCTCGACGACCTGCTCGATAACCTGGCTGCCGGGACGTGACAGTAACCACTCAAGAGGTGAGCAGCAGCAGGGTCGACAGCACCATCGCCACCAGCAGCGCCGCGCTCGCGTGCACGGGTCCCGGCATGCTCGGCCGGCTGGCGGCGCGACCCGCCCACCAGCGCGTCCATGGCCGCGCCGCGACGGGCCAGATCAGCAGCAGCAATGCCGCGGGTCCCCAGATCCGAGCGCTATCAGACAGGAATGCGCCGCTGTTGCGCACTCCCGCCTCGATGACCTCAGGGCCGGAGTAGCCCAGCAGGAACCAGGCGGGGACGGCGCTCATCAGGATCACGAGCAGCAGGATCAGGACAAGCAGCGGCCACGACGCCAGCAGCACCACGTCCTGGCGGGATCCACCGCGGATCGCCCACCGTCGCAGTGCGCGCGGCGGGTGCGACAGGTGGGCGAGCGAGCGGAGGTAGCGGTTCCCGCCGCTGTCCTGGGCGCCGAGTGCGCTGAGCAGCCCGGCCCCCTGCCCACTGTCGACGACGTAGCGATCGGCCGACAGCTCGGCCGTCCACAGCGCGGCCACCGGGAGCAGCAACGTCCGGGGTAGCAAGGTCAACAGGAGCAGGAGCTGGGCGGGGAGCTCACCCGCAGTTGGGTACTTCACCAGCGCGAAAGCGACGACGGGCAGCACTCCGAATACGGCTAGCAGCGGGAACCACAGGTTGACCAGCGCGACGAATGGGCTGCCCAACCCGAGGAACAAGTGGTCCCCTGTACGGAGGTGAGCCACCTCGTGCAGCAGTACGGCTTGCGCGGCTGGACGGTCGCGGCGCCACAGAGCGACGAATGGGCCGAAGATAGCGAGGCGCGCTCGTCGCCAGCCCACGGGGTAGATCCGGGCCAGCCGATCTTGCCGGGCCAGGTTGCAGCGCACCTCCACGTTGGCGTCGTGCTCGCGCAGGAAGTCTTCGATCTCTGCGGTGACCGGACGCCGCTGTTCGGTGAGCCTCAGCCTGCGTTCCACGACCATGGCGCGTAGCTGCGGGAACGCGACCGCACACAGCCCGACCGCAATCACCACGGAGGGAACGAGCTGGACCAGGGCGAGGAGATGCAGCAGCCCGAAAGACGGGGTGGCGACCACATCGGCCCCGTAGGCTCCGCCGCCGGTCAGATCCAGGAAATACTGCCTCCAACCCTGCACCGCGGCCGGAGTGCTGAACGCGGCCCCGAGCAACCAGAGCAGCATCCACGGGGGCAGGGCTGGCGCGGTGGTTATGCGGCCGGTCGGCACGGCGTCGACGCTCACGTCCCAGACTTCGCGATCACGTCGAGAAAACGGGTGGCTCCGCCGGGATCGGTGGCCAGCACGGTGAGGACTTCCCCCGCGACGGCCTCAGCCCGGCCAGCGATAACTGGGGTCGCCGCCAAACGAGCGGCCAGCGCGGCGACGGTGTCCGCGGCGCGGACGGCCACTTCCGAGTCGGCGGCCGGCACATCGGCGGCCTGCGGGGGTTGCGCCGGTGTCCCAGTGGCGGACCCGTCCCGGACCGACTCGGCCTTCCATGACTGGCGCAGCGCCACCGCCAAGCTCGCGATCGCGATTGCCGAGTTCACGGCCGGATCGCCGAGGAGTCCCCTGACGACGGTGTAACAGTGCACAAGCGCGTCGATGACATAGGGCATGACCAGCGGCAGTCCCGCCCCGAACGCGCCCGGATCGGCCCGGGGACCGCTAAATAGCTGCCGGCGCGCCGCCCCGCCAGCGATGTAGGCCGTGAGCACGTCCGGGACGAGATCGATCTCGTCGGACGCGACCTGCGCCGCGATGCGCTCGGACCAGCTGGCCAGGACATCGGACTCGGCAGTCGAGTTGTTCATGGAGCTCCTTCGTCAACTGGGCTGTGCCGAGCTGAACTGCCATCAGGTTCCATTTAGCCGTCCGCAGGCCACCTGGACAGCTAATAGGTTCCACTTGGCGGCTTGCGTTCCGCTCCAAGAGAGATCGACATGGCAGGCAAAGTCGTTACGGGTGGGAGCCGAGGCGGTTGCTGGCGCAGGAGGAGTGCACAACACCTTGCCCGACGAACTCCATATGCATATGGAGTTCGTCGTTGTGACGCACACGACGCCCTTCACCGCAGACCGCGGCGGTCCTGAATGCCCTGGCGGCCCAGCCCGGGGTGTGGCGGTACGGCTATGAGCTGGGGCTTGAGGTGGGATTGAAAGCAGGCTCTCTGTATCCGATCTTGATGCGGTTGACGGATCGGGATCTGCTGCAAGCCCAGTGGGAGACCGACCCCCCAGTCGGGCGTCCCGCTCGTCACCTGTACCGGCTGACGGGTCAGGGCGAGGCGTTCGCGGCCGCGCTTGCCGTGCCCGCCGCTGCCCCGCGGCGGCGACTCCAGCACCGACCGGAAATGGGAGGTGCGTGATGGTGCTGCTGTTCCTGATGATCCCAGCGCTGATCCTGATACTGGCGGCGCTGAGATCGGTAATGTCGAGTTCACGGCAACAGCCTCTTAGGCAACAGCCTCTTAGGCAACAGCCTCCTAGCCCGACTCTCAGCGTCCGCTATCTGCGGGAGTAGCCGAGCTTCGATCTTCGCCAGTGCGGCTGCACCGGACTAGCGCACCGTTCAGGGACCGCAGCCCGGCGTTCGTGGGTGAGATAGCCAAGCGCTTGACCTGGCTAGGGCGGCCTGTAGGTCCCCGTCGTCAGCGTCGGCCGGATCATGGACCCGACGGCCGGTGGCGATCTTGACGTCTCGCTCTGCGCACGCAGCAAGTAGCGTGAAAAGCTTGAGGACCGTTCGGCGCGTCACCCGACGTCGGGTAGCGCTCGATACGGCTGTACGGATCAAGGCAGACCTGGGCGTGCACGTTTCCGGCGGCGCGCCGGCGGACCTACGATCGTCCGGATGAGGGTCGCGGTCGTCGGTGCAGGCGTGGTCGGTCTGTCCACCACGGCCGGCCTGCTGGAGCGTGGCGTGGATGCGGTCTGCTACGAGCGGTCGGGCGTTGTGATGAGCCAGCGGTCGGCCGGGTCGTCGCGGATCTTCCGGCTGGCTCATCCCACCCCGGACCTGGTTCGGCTGGCCCAGTCGGCTCGGGTCGGCTTCCGCGAGTGGGAGAACACCGCGGGTACGCCGATGGTCTCCACCAGCGGGTGTGTGATCAGCGGGGACAATGCGCTGAGGTGGGCGGGGGCGATGAAGGAGGCGGCGGCACCCCACGAGGTCGTCGACCGGGCCTCGGAGCGGTTGCGGCTGCCGGCTCTTGAGCCGCCGTCGGAAGCGTTGCTCGACCCCTCGGGTGGGGTCGTCGACGTCGACGCTGTGCGAGCCCACCTGGGCGCACTGACCCGGGGCGCCGTGGTGCACGAGCACGTGTACGCGCTCGAGGCCGATCCGATCGGCGCCAGTGTGTGGAGCCCGACCGGGAAGGCTCGCTTCGACGTGGTGGTTGTGGCTGCCGGAGCAGGGACCGCTCCGCTCGCCGCCCAGGTCGGCATCTACACGCCGACCGCACTCGCGCACCATGTCCGGTTCAGCTTCCCTCTCGATCGTTCCCAGGTGTGGCAGTGCTGGATCGACACACCCACCGCGGGCTTAAGCACGTACCAGCACCAGACTGGCCCCGGCGTGTGGTCGGTGGGGGGACACCTCGATCCAGCGGCGACGGCATGGGAGGTGGGCCGGGACGCGGCAACCACCGCCTCCCGTCAGACCGTGCTGCGCTACGTCCGGGAGCATCTCGAAGTCGAGCCCCGCATCCTCGACAGCCTCTACTGCGCGACCACGCCCGACCTCGGCGACGGCTTCGAGGTCCGCCGTAACGGGTCGATCCTGGCGGTCTACGGGGCGAACCTGTTCAAGCTCGCGCCGGTCCTCGGCGGCGTGCTCGCGACCGCGTGCGTCAACGGCTCAACCCCATCAATGCAGGAGCAGGCGGCGAGCTACTAGGCCCGCTTCCACAACCTCAGTCCGCTCGGCCCTACTTGAAGAACCGTCCCCAACCGAGGAAGCAACCGTTCGCAAAATCAATATCGGAGGCCCCGCAGGGTGGTGCTGAGGTGTTATCACCACCTACCGGACGTCCCTGATCAGCGGCAGCCACGCCGGCACCAGTGAAAACAACCCCGCCCAGCACGGCAGCGATCGCTAGAGAACGAACGATAACTCGTCGCACGGTGTCCCCCCAAGTTCAGTTATGGGTGAACCGTCACCCCTGTGCACCGCCTACCCATGGCAGCGCACGCGCCAGGTTTCCCAGGCTGCTTGACCGAGCGGCCCAGCCCCCATCGCAGCAACGGTCCTACCCATGTATCGGGCGCCGGCCATGAACCGTTACCGACAGCTACTGCACACGCGTTCCGCCGAGACCGCGCTCGCCTCCCGATCAGCGACAACCCAGAGTTGACAACCAAGTCTCGACAACCTACGGTTGTCGTGTGACGAATCCAACCCTCATCGCGAATCCGGTCCAGCTCAGCGACCTGATCGCGGCCATCAAGCAGGCGCGCACCGACCCACTCGACCGGCTCTCAGATGCGGTCACCGCCGCAGATCATCTCGGCGAAGTCGCGGACCATCTGATCGGTCATTTCGTCGACCAAGCAAGACGCTCCGGGGCGTCCTGGACCGACATCGGCAGGAGCATGGGAGTCACCAAGCAGGCAGTTCGCAAGCGCTTCGTTCCTAAAGGCCCCGGCGATCAATCGGACCTCGATCCCACCCAGGGATTCGGTCGGTTCACCGAGCAGGCCCGGAACGTCGTGATGGCGGCGCAGAACGAAGCCCACGCGGCGAACAACGACGAGATCCGCCCCGAACACCTCGTGCTTGGACTCCTGACCGAGCCCGACGCACTCGGCGCACAAGCGATCATCGCGCAAGGCATCTCGCTGGAAGCCGTTCGGCAGACTGTGACCGCGACGCTGCCGCCCGCAGCCGATCAGGTGCCCGATCTGATCCCGTTCGACCTCGGCGCGCGAAAGGTACTAGAACTCACGTTCCGGGAAGCCCTCCGGATGGGCCACAACTACATCGGGACCGAGCACATCCTGCTCGCGCTGCTCGAACACGAAGACGGCACCGGCTCGCTGGCCGGTCTCGGCGTCAACAAGACCATGGCCGAAGGTAACACCGTCACCGCCGTGGAGGCATCCCTCCCGGCCGACGAGCAGCCACACCTCTACCGGTAGACCAGGCCGACATCGCGCCACACCGACCAGCCAGCGGGTAGTCGGGCGCTGCCCCGTGGGCTGCAGCGTGGTGCTCGGGGCGACCCACGCCGACGAGGACACCGCCCTGTCGGGACGTTTGGCGGGCCAGCAAGGCAGACCGGTGTTTACACCTCGTTGCGCTTGGGTAGCTGACAGCAACCACGGTCATGGTGTCGGAGCGGGCGCCGGGCCGTCCAAGGGCAGCTTCGACGTTCTCTCCGGGGCGCCGCTGAAGCGGTAGAAGGGAGCTGTAGATAGTGCGACTACCCGTCACGTCGAGAACGGGCAGAACCGTTGTTCTCGGACTGTTAGGAGCCGCGGCGCTACTACTCGCCGGAACCACGGGCGCCTCCGCTGTGCCGAGCGGCCCGCGGTGTTCCCCCGCGGCCCAGGCTTGTGTCGACTTGCCCTCCCAACAGGCGTGGCTCATGCGGGACGGCAATGTGACCTACGGACCAGTCCCGGTGGCGACCGGCAAGGCCACCGCACCGACCACACCCGGCACATTCCGCGTGTTTTGGAAGGACCTTCACCACCGTAGCAGCGAGTTCCACAACGCTCCGATGCCCTACTCGGTGTTCTTCAACGGAGGTGACGCCTTTCACGAGGACAGCGTCACAGTCCGCTCCCACGGCTGCGTGCACCTCACGCAGCCCGCCGCGCAGACCTTCTACAACGCCCTGCACGTCGGCGACGTGGTTCAGGTCGTCCGCTGACCCGTGACTGACCCCATACTGGATTTACGGCGCAGACGAAAGAAGGATATGGAAATGACTATTGGCTGGATCGTTCTGGCGGCATTCATCTTGGTGCTTTGTGGCGTGCTCATAGGGTGTAGGTTAAGCGAGTTATGGCTAGATGCGCGAGCTAGGCAGCAAGCAGAAATGCAGCGCTCCCTCAATGAGCAATGGCAAGAGCTTCAGGCTGCAAGGCGAGAGAATTACGCTGCCGCGTATACACCGGTGTGAGCGGCCCCGGATGTGCTGTCGACTCTAATCCTATGAGAGGGATCCAGGCCGAGGATGAGCGAGTTCAGCTCCCCGCATCGCACCCGGGTGGCGGCGCCCCTCCTCGACCAGGAACTGGGTGAGCGTCCTACGCTCAGTGAGCATGGCGGCAGACCAGCGACCAAGGAT
Organism: Pseudonocardiaceae bacterium; assembly: GCA_036521655.1. Lineage (GTDB taxonomy): Bacteria > Actinomycetota > Actinomycetes > Mycobacteriales > Pseudonocardiaceae. The sequence goes on from DATDHI010000343.1 coordinate 22,046, forward strand.
CGCTAGATTGGCGCCGGTCGCCGCGGCTCAGCGGGGAGGGCATCTTCCGTGATCAACCGACAGGCGTAAGTCTGATCTCCCGCCGGGCGACGGGGGCCACGAGGTCGGTCGACCCCTACTCGGACGACGGCGGCATGGGCTTTCGGTTTGTCGGCCGGCAAGTTGGCGTTACTACGCTGTTACCAGTGGGAAACGCTTGCGGGACTGCGCCTGGGTTGTCGGCCCAGCGTGTGACTATTGATGGCGTGGATGTATCGGCTGCGGTTGTCACCAAGATTCCGGCGGACAGAGTGCGGCTTCAGCGTCGCCTACGACGAGTTGATCGAGGCGGAATATCTCGCCGCGGAGAAGCTGGCTGTGCGCCGAGAGATTGACCCATGCTGCACTGCTCGACGGCGTTGGATGAGGGGGAGCAGATGACGTCGTCAGCCCGCCAGGAGCTCAGCGCCGAACAGGGCAAGCGCCTCGACTCGGTGGCCACCCACGCCGGTGTCGTCTCGGAGTCGCAGCACCACGCACTGCGAGCCGACATCCGCCTGCTGTCGACGCTGCTCGGCCAGACCTTGGTCCGGCAGTGCGGCGAGGAACTGCTCGAGCTGGTGAAACAGGTACGGGAGCTGACCCGGGCGGCCTCGCTGGAGAGCAGCGCGGGGATCAGGTCGCTGCTGTCCACGCTGGACGTCGGCACGGCCGTCCAGCTTGCCCGGGCGTTCTCGACGTACTTCCAGCTCGCCAACGTCGCCGAGCAGCTGCACCGCTCGCGGGAGCAGCGCACCCGCCTCGGCGGGCGGCATGGACCGCTGCGCACGGTCGTGGACCGACTGGCCCAGGACATCGACCGGGTCGAGGTGGAGGCGGTACTGGCGCGGATGGAGCTGCGGCCGGTGTTCACCGCTCACCCGACCGAGGTGACCCGCCGTTCGGTTCGGGACATCCTGCTCCGGGTGGCCGACGTCCTCGACCAGGACCTCCCCGAGGAGCAGTCGCAACGGCGGCTCGCGCGGCTGGTCGACCAGCTGTGGCAGACCGACGAGATCCGACCCGGCCAGCCGACGGTTCTCGACGAGGCCAGCGCGGTCGCCTACTACCTCGAGCAGCTCGGTGCCCATGCGGTGCCAGACCTGCTGGAGGATTTCGAGGACGAGCTCGCCCGCGCCGGGTTCACGCTGCCGTCACGGTGCCGTCCGGTGGTGCTCGGCTGTTGGGTCGGGGGGGACCGCGACGGCAACCCCAACGTCTCGCCGCAGGTCACCCTCGATGTCTTGCGGCTCTACGCGGGCCGGGCGTTGAATATTCAGCGGGCGCTGATCGACCAGCTCATCCAGGAGCTGAGCGTGTCCACCCGCGTGGTCGGCGTCTCCGAGGGACTGCGCCGCAGTCTCGCCCATGACCGGCGCGTGCTGCCCGAGATCTACGACCGCTACGTCCGGCTCAACGCCGACGAGCCATACCGGCTGAAGTGTTCCTTCATCCACGCCCGCCTGACCCGAACCCAGCAGCGGATTCGCGACGGCGCCCCGCACCAGCAGGGACGGGATTACCTCGGGGCGGAGTCCTACGTCGCTGACCTGGAGGTGATGGACGCCTCGCTGCGCGGGCATCTCGGGGAACGCATCGCCGAGGGCACGCTGGCCAGGACGCTGCGCAGTGCCGGAGCGCTGGGCCTGCACCTCGCGGCCCTCGACGTGCGCGAGCACGCCGACAAGCACCATGTCGCCCTCGCAGCCCTCTACGACGCGCTCGGTGAGCTTCCACGGCCCTACGCCGAGCTCGACCGCGGTGAGCGGGCGGCGCTGCTGTGCCGCGAGCTGGCCGGACGCCGGCCGCTGACCGCCCGCTCCGCTGAGCTGCCACCAGTGCCGGCGGACGTGCTTGCCGTATTCGACGCGATCCGGACTGCCCAGCAGACCTTCGGTGAGCGGGCTGCCAGCACATACATCATCTCGATGTCAAAGGGCGTGGACGACGTCCTGGCCGCCGCAGTACTGGCCCGGGAAGCCGGTCTGCTCGCACTGGCACCGCCGGAGGGCTCGACGGGCGGCGAGTGCATGTGCACGGTGGATCTCGTGCCGCTGTTCGAGACGGCCGCTGAGCTGCGCTGCGCCGGAGAGCTGCTCGATGAGATGCTGCGCAATCCCTCTTACCGGCAGCTGGTCCGAGCCCGAGGGGACCTGCAGGAGGTGATGCTCGGGTACTCCGACTCTAACAAGGACGCCGGGATCACTACTTCCCACTGGGAGATCCACAAGGCTCAGCGTCAGCTGCGCGACACCGCCGCCGCGCACCGGGTCCGGCTGCGGCTCTTTCACGGCCGCGGTGGCTCCGTCGGCCGGGGCGGCGGGCCAGCCGCGGAGGCGGTGGCCGCCTCGCCGTATGGCACGGTGGACGCGACGATGAAGGTAACCGAACAGGGTGAGGTCATCTCCGACAAATACTCGCTGAGCACGCTGGCCCACGACCAGCTTGAGCTCCTTCTCGCCGCGGTGCTGGAGGCCACCCTGCTGCACCAGACCTCGCGGGTACCGGCGGAGGTGCTGGCCCGGTGGGACGAGGCGATGGACGTGGTGAGCGGTGCCGCCCATGCAGCCTATCGCGCCTTCGTCGACCTTCCCGGTCTCAGCGAGTTCTTCTCCGGCGCCACCCCGGTCGACGAGCTGGGCTGGCTCAATGTCGGGTCTCGACCGGTGCGGCGACCGGGCAGCGGGAAGACCACGCTGGAAGGGCTGCGGGCGATCCCCTGGGTGTTCGGGTGGACCCAGACCCGGATGCTTGTACCCGGCTGGTACGGCTTCGGCAGCGGCCTGCGGGCCGCTCGTGACGCCGGGCTCGGTCCGGTGCTCGAGGAGATGCGAGACTGGGCTTTCTTCACCAACCTGCTCGGAAACGTCGAGATGATGCTGGTGAAGACCGACCTGCGGATCGCGGAGTCCTACGTCTCAGCCCTCGTAGAGCCCAGCCTCCAGCCGCTGTTCGACACTATCGTTCACGAACTAGACCTTACCCAGCGTGAGGTACTGCGACTGACCGGCGGCTCGACCCTGCTGGCCCGGCATCACATGCTGCGCCACACCCTGCAGGTGCGGGCCGCTTACCTGGAGCCGCTGCACCATCTCCAGATCTCGCTGCTGGCCCGGCGTCGCGAGGTGGACGAGCCCGACCCCGATCTGCGTCGTGCCCTGCTGCGGACCGTGAACGGGATCGCTGCGGGAATGCGCAACACGGGGTGAGCCCGGGGACGGTCGCCCCCACAAGCCTGAACCAACTCCCCAAAATAATGCAATGTCGTAGCGGTCAAGAAATATCAGGGGATGCCTTGACGGACTGTACGACCTCGAACTCCAATAGTGAGGAGCCGGTGGCCACTGGTTTCGCCCGCGCACCGGAGTGTGCTTCCATGGCGGGCCCGTTGCGCCAGGCTTGGAAGTGCTCTTCGGTTTCCCATTTGGTGTAGACGAAATACCTGTTGTCTCCAGCTACGGGACGCAGCAGCTCGAAACCGAGGAAACCAGGGGCCGAGTCCACCGAACCGTGGCGGGCCTCGAACCGGCGCTCCAGCTCGGGACCGGAGCCTTCCGGCACCTCAATTGCGTTGATCTTCACGACGGCCATGTCACTAGTGTACGGCGAGCTCGGGCTCTTCACGATCTTGGCGCGTTCAGGGCCGGTGCCTCCTGAGGACGACAAGATCACGTGCGTGCCGCAGCGGATCGTCCATCAGTAGGTGTTGATCACGGGTCAGCGGTGCGGAGCTCGATGTCTTGGGTCGTCGAACTGTTCAGGCTGCGGTGTCGGTGCGCGCCGAAGGTGCACACCTCCCCCCGGGCCCAGGAGAGTCATTACCCAGCCACACGAGGGCGCCCCAGTCCTTCATCCATCCGGAACGCCTCGCCAACCGGTCGGGCGGCGTCGCGGCCGGGGAGGATCGGGCTCTGGGGGCTTCTGCTTCGGCCGCTCCGACAGGTAAGGATCTATTACTCGGGCTTCGTCGAATGGAAGCAAAGAATAGACCACGCCGGGCCGAGCATGTTCCTCCGCGAAATCGGCCTTCTAAGCTGAACTTGCGGTAGAGCGTTTGAGGGTTGGGGACGTGGGTAAGCCTGTGGGGCAAATTTAATTCGATCTAGTTATCGTGTGCGTAGGAAAACGTCGATTAGCGGGGCTGGTGGTGCTGGCTGTCGGGTACCGATGTGGTGGTAACCCCATCGGGTATAGGTGTCGCGGGCATGGGTATTACCGTGGTGGGTCGCGATGGTGACGCGTTCCTCGCTACGTTTGGAGAGTAGTGCGTCGTGGATACGTCGGCCGATACCGTGGCCCTGATTTTTGGGTTTCACGATAACTTCGAAAAGTGCGAAGGTGCGGTGTCCGTCTTCACGTGTAAACGCCGGATCGGTCAACGGTGGTTGGATGGTCGTCCACCAGTGTGTTGTGGCGGGTAGGGTGATCCCGTAGGCAAAACCTACGGGTTCGTCGTTGTTGTAGGCGACAACAGCGCTGAATCCCGGCATAGCGGCGTGGCGTTCGACTCGTTGGCTGTAGCGTTGCACCGACCAGAACGGCTTATCGACTTCGTGTGGAAATGCCTCACGGTAGAGGTCGATAGCAATTCTTCGAATCGCACTAAATTCGTTACCTGTGTAGTTGCGTAGCTCTACGTCGGGCTCGGCGGCTGTCATGGTGTCATCGACCTCGCCTGCCAGGCGTATTGGTCGTAGTGGGCGTTCCAGTTGCGTACCACCGATACCGTGTGCCATCTGTCGAGTAGCGCGCGCATATACTTTAACCGATTCATAAGGTGGCGAGAGTACAGCTGCTGTGTTAACACGAGCACAGAGCTGGCATGGGCGCACGCTGCCTCCAGTTCTTGCATCTCCAAGTAGACACGGGCAAGCGATAGGCGGCGTAAGGCATGATTGCGTGTCTGGCTGGTTTGGGTTGCCTCCAAAGCTTGCTGACCGTAGCGCTCAGCTTGCCGTAACTGGCCAAGCGCGAGCGATACCGACGTACCACACGCTGTGACAAAACTACTATTAGCGAACGACCAGCGCCCGGCTGAATCAGTGGTGCTAACGCTACCTAGAGCTTCGCAAGCGCGGCCTAGAGAACGCTGCGCCTGCCCGGCTTCGCCTTGTCGAGATAAGTTCATCGCGGAGAGCGCGTGGAATGTCCCACGTACACGCAGATCGCGGCGAGCAGTCACTGACGCAA
>DATDHI010000344.1:0-3172 GCA_036521655.1 Pseudonocardiaceae bacterium
CAATGGGGTCCGGCCATAGCGACCGGAATCAGGGCGAAGTCATGAGGGGACGCAAACAGCCCGACAATGCCTCAATGGGGTCCGGCCATAGCGACCGGAATCAGGGCTCGGGAAAAAATGGTTCTGTGACCAGGCACGATACAGCACGGTGCGAGAGGCACCCGCCGGCCGGGGTGCACGGGGTAGGCCGGCGGTGGCCGGAGCCCCAGAGGAGGGCCGCTGAGCTGGGTGCGAGTGCTCCCCGGGGGTGGACGCGGTACTGGACCGCTCGCGAGGTCATCAGACGATCTGCGGGCCGGTGGCCGGCAAGTGCCGCGGGCGCCCGAGGGTGCGGACGGTGGCGGGGGCGGTGAGCGGCCCGAGGTCGATCTGGACCACGCTGTCCTCCTGAAGGTGCATCACGTCCGTCACAGCGGACTCCAACTCCGCGAGCTCGGCAAGGCCCGTGACCAACGATCTTGCGAAAACTGGCGTTAAGGAACTGGGCGGTCGTTGAGGACGGCGCCGGGAAGTGCGAGCTGGTGTTGCCGCGGGTCATCCGGTCGGTGATGACGTTGCCGCCGGGGTGGGTTCGAGGTGGCGGTAGATGGTCTTGCGGGAGACGTGGAAGGTTTCGGCGATCTCGGCGACGGTGTTGCGGCGTTTGCCGTCGGCGCCTTTCTCGTCATACATCTGCCGGGCCACGGTGACCTGCCGGGCGGTGAGTTTGGGTTTGCGCCCGCCGGTGCGGCCGCGAGCTCGGGCTGCTTCGAGTCCTTCGAGGGTGCCTTCGCTGATGAGGTCGGCCAGCATCTCGTCCATCGCGCCGATGACGTGGAACAGGAAGCGTCCGGCTGGGGTGGTGGTGTCGATGCCCTGCTTGAGGACCACCAGGTCGACGCCGCGGTCGGCGAGAAGGGCGGCGATCTCGGTGAGGTGACGCACCGAGCGGGCCATCCGCGACAGCCGGGTGACGACCAGTTCGTCACCCGCGCGCAGGTAGTCCAGGCACTTGTCCCATTCCGGGCGGCGCGCGAGCCGGCCCGACGCGGTGTCGGTCCAGATCCGCTCGCAGCTGGCCGAGGTCAGCGCGTCGAGTTGGGAGTCATCGGTCTGGGAGCGGGTGGACACCCGCGCGTACCCGTAGCGCGCCACCGGCTTAGTGTCCCGCAAACGGTTGCTGTCGGCACTGTTGCGACTCGTTGTTTCCGCACTCTGTTATGACCCAGTGGTTACCTGGGCGAACTCGGATTTAGCAAGATCATTTTGTTATGGGTCGCATACGGTCGTTTCTGGGACGGTCTTCGGTTGGGCAAGGAGGTCACGGACGGCGCAGTTCGCCGCGCATGATCCCTGCGATGAAGGTGTCGTACTCCGCGTCATCGAAAATGTGGGCGGGTTTGTCGGGGTTCTTCGAATCGCGCAGGGCCACGATGCCGCGGGCGAGGAAGGCGACTTCGACGCAGGACTGGCCTCCGCTGCTGGCGGTGTGCCACTGGGCGCCGGTGAGCTGGCTGTGGAGCCAGTTCGGGTCCAGGTCGTTGCTGTTCATGAGAGTTCCTTGGCGATGGTGTTGAGCAGTGACACTGAAGGTTTGAGCCCGAGAGCGTCGGATTTCAGGTGGTCGCTGGTGGTGCGGTAGACCTCCACGGTGTCGGGCTCGTTGAGGTGCAGCAGTGCCCGCGCACCTTCGATAGCGACCGTGTCACGTCCGGTGGTGAAGGACATCAGCATGAACGGCCCGTCCATGCCCGCGTGCGCTCCCGCGCGCAGCGGCAGGACCTGGATGGTGATGTTCGCATCCATCCTGGCCAGGTGGATCAGGTGCTCGACCTGAGCCTTGGCTACCGGTCGGCCGCCGACCTCCTGGCGCAGCAGCCCTTCGGGGACGACGGTCCAGATCTTCAGCGGAGGGTCACGGTCGAGCATGTTCTTGCGGTGTTCGGCGCGCATGTCGACGAAGCGGTTGATGTCGTCGGCGGTGGTCCAGGCCCGGCTCCCTTCGATCACCGCCCGTTCGTAGTCGGGGATCTGCAGTAGTCCGTGCACGACGACGGGGTTCCACACGAACAGGCTGGTGGCCTCTTCGATTTCGGAGAGGTAGTCGCCGAGGGGATCGTCGACCACGCCCTGGTAGCGCTGGTGCCAGTCCGGCTGCCCGGCCTTGCGGACCAAGTCGCGTAGCTGCTCACGCTGGTCGGGGTCGTCGATGCCGAGCACCTCGAAGAAGTGGGCCAGCTGCTGGATCTTCAGCCCCTGCACACCCTTCTCGATTTTGCTGATCGTCGACATGGACTTGTAGCCCAAGCGCTCGGCGGCCTCCTCCTGGCTCCAGCCCAGGGTCTCGCGGGCACGCCGGATCTCGGCACCCAGGCGCCTGCGGCGCGGGGTCGGCTCGACGGGCATCGCTGCTCCTCTGACGGGGAAAGAGTAGCGCTCACGCCAGGTTGTGCACATGACGAACCACTAAAAGGAAAGTTTTCTTCTAAGATTGCCTTGCCGTTCAGCTCGTGCGAGGTCATTATCGAGATGCAACATGCGGAGCGTGCTCTGGTGCGTACGGAAACGCGACCCCAGGCGCGGCCGGCGGAGTGCGGCCGGTCCGCGAGGACTCCGGCTGCCAGCACTACCCCGGACCCGTTGGGGCCGGGCAGCATCGGAAAGAGGAGGACACCATGGACGACATCCAGGTCGCCGACGGCGTTGACTTCGACCTCGACGTCAGGATCGTCGACGCCGGTCCTGTGGCCGCGGCGCTGCTGGGCAGCACCGACAACGGGTGTGACACCCAGAAGAGCGGCGACTGCTGAAGGCACGCAGTGCCCGTCTCCGGTGGGGTTGCTCGCCGGGAGACGGGCACACGGCTTCTCGGCGGTAACCAGCGTGGATGTGGAGGCCTCGGGGTGACGGCGCAGGAGCGTGTGCGGTGGTATCGGCACGTTGATGCGGCGCTGCTGCGGGCCAGTGTGCATACCAGCGAGGTGATTCCCCGGTCGTGGCCTGAGCTGGACATTGATACCGGGATGGAGCAATGGTGCGGCTGGCTCGCTGAGGTTTGGGCGCAGCCGTCGGTCGCGGAGGCTGTCGCGGTGGCCAGCCCGGTGCTGGCAGACCGCGTCGCGGCGGTGTGCGAAGGGTTGCGCCCGGGTGCTGGTCAGGTGCGGCGCATGGTGATGTCGCTGGCCCGGTACCT
>DATDHI010000345.1:0-9552 GCA_036521655.1 Pseudonocardiaceae bacterium
GACTTCGCTGTCACTCCGGATCGGGAGCCCGGCGGCATACCACCCGGGACCACCAAGACGTTGGCCCTGGTCATCAACAACCCCAACGACTACGGCGTGCGGGTCGCCTCGATCGGCGCAGGAAGTTCGAACCCGACCCAGTACGGCTGCCCCGCCGGAGCGGTCACCAGCGCGCCCGTCGACGACCCGTCAGGCTACATCAGGCCAGGTGGCTTTCACGGGTATGAGGTGTTCGTGACAATGGACGCCAACGCCGAGGACAAGTGCAAGGGTCAATCTTTTACCCTGCCGCTGGCTGTCACGCTTGTATCCGCCGCTGGCGATCGGGGAAAATGAGCACGCCTCCCGACTCAGCGTCCTGAGCGATGCTCAACTGCTCGGCGGATCCGCCGGCGCAGCATCGTCATCGACCTTGTCACGAGTGGACTGACGTTCTGCGGCGCTTGTGGTGCGGTACAAGGTGGTGGCGACCACTAGACTGGCGGTGAAGAGGATGAGGTCTTTGAGGACGTACTGGCCTTCCAGTGTCGGGGCGTGGTTCGGACCGCTGAACAGTCGGTGGGGAAGCAGCACGACCGGGGAGAGTATTCCCATGACCCAGAGTAAGAGTAGGTAGATTGTGGCACGCAATCCTCGCCTCATGATCAGTGATAGCCCAATGAAGCATTCCAGCGTGGCCGTCGCCACCAACGCTACCATGTCAGGTACGCGGCCGAAGGTCATCACATGCGTGGTCGCCTCCACGAGGTTCTCGGCTGGACTGACACCTGGGAAATATTTTAGGACGCCGAACCCAAGGATTACCACCCCCAGACTGATCCGCAACAGGCTTATGCTGTAGCGGGTTAGCCAGGCTTCGAATCGCTGAAACCTCGGTGGAGCGGTCTTCTCGATGGCGTCAAGGTCGTGCACAATTTCTGTTGACGCCGGATGTCTGCGGATCATGACATTCCTCAGGATGAGTTAAGTTCGCAGAATGGTGACGTGGCTGGTCCATATCGGATCAGCCTCGTCGCCGCCCGACGTGAGCAGCCCGCTGGCCGAAATTCACGGCCATGACCCCGTTCGCCGTTCCAGTCAGCCACCGGGACCTCGGCTTCCCGGGCCAAGCGGCGGCCGACAGGGTGCAGCATCCTGGCCGGCGGCTGCGGATCGATATTTCAGGGCAGACGGGGACCTGCGGCGTTGGCCGCCTTGAGCCCGTTGGTGGCGATGTCTTTGGCGATATCGAGACCGAGCCGGACCCCGCCGACGTTCTGCGTGAGGTCGATGTCTCCGACGGCGTTGACGGCGAAGGCGTCGAATACCCAGTGCACACCGAGGAAAATTCGACTGCGGGCGTTTTCCTCGATCATCTGCCACAGGCCGTTGGGAAAGTTTCGTGCGTGCCGCGGCCGGACTGTTCCGGTGTTGTCGACGCTGATACCGTTAAGCTCGTCGGAAACGAACTTGAGGTCCTCCACGAGGTCGTCCGGGCCGTACTCGCTTTGGTCGTAGAAACTCCTGACCGACTGGAAAACCGCCGCGCCGAACGTTGCGTGGCCCGACGGGTAGGCCGGGAAGGCCGGCGTGAAATTCTTTTGGCCCACGTTGTTCGTCTTCGGCGCCCCCAACGGGAGCCAACCAGGGTCGGCATCTGAGTCTAGGATATTTCCGCCCACTGCGGTCGGACCGGTCGAGGGATCGTGCTCCCGGATCCCCAGCACCGGGCGCCACACGTCGAAGAAGTACTTGTCATCCCAGGCCAAGATGCCTGCATCCGCCATCGCCGTATTGACTACGGCGAACAGCCGAGCATTATCAGCGATGTCGTTGGCTCGCGAGTTCGCGATCTGGCGAACGATCTGGTTGTAGTGCCGCGGCGGCGTGCCGAGGCCCTTGGCATTGTCGTAGGCCCAGTACTCACCGATAAGGGTCTCGGTAGGGGTGCGGGAGGGCAGCAAGTTGGCCGGCAGCGTCCCGATGAGTTGCGGAGCGATGCCCTTGCTGCGGACCTGCCGGAGAGCTCGGGTGTACTCCGCGCTACCGATCTGCGGCGCATCATCGAGGTGAAGGCGCGTATTCACGGCGAAGCAGCGGGACCGGGCACCGTAGAACGGTGCGTAGAAGCCTTGGCTGGGGTTGTCCGGGTCCTGCCGGTGGTGTCGGCGAGCGACCGAGGCGGCGTAGCCGTTGTCGTCCAGTTCGGGGTCGCTCTGGCGGAGGGCGAGGATGGCCGCGGCGAACGCCTGGCCGAAGGCATGACCGTCCGCGCCGGCCTGACCCCCGGGCAGACCTTCCGCAGCATGCCGAGCGTCGAAGAATGCCTTCTGCGTCGGGTATAACGCGCTCAACGTGGCATGCGCGGCACCCGCGATCGCTGAGTCGGTGTCGGCGCCCGGCTTCGGAGCAGGCGGGTTCGCCAGGTAGGCGCCGTGCGGCTTGGGATTGATGGTGAAGTAGGCGTCGTGCATGGCTAGGTGCACGATCGCGAGTGCCCGCGAGCTGCCTGCAGGGCCTTGGACTCGGGTCTCTCGCTTGGCGCGAGCTTGGTATGCGTCGTGCGGTCGGCCTCCGTGGCGACCTCGTTCCAGTACAAGATGGCATCCACCGGTCTCCCCCCTCCAGAAGTGCGCCGCAAGGAGCGGCGTCAAAAGCGAAGAGGCGGGACCACCCACCGCAGATACAGCTGTCTGGGACGTGGCAGCCCGGGCCTAGCACTGGAGTGACGTTGATAGGGACTCTTCGTAGATTTGATGTGGCTCAGCGTCATCCTGCGCTGGCGGCAACCATCGAGCACCATCACGCAGGTGAGCGGTCGTGCACTCGGTCGACACCGAGGCCGACCGCCGCCACGTACTAGAAGCGGTAATAGAGGAACGGGCTGAAGGTGCCGGTGGCGACGATGAGCGCGGAGTAGAGCGCGGCGACGGTCATCACGCCGACGCGCAGTACGGTGGCAGGCCTGGACCCCGCCGATTCGAGGTAGCGGCCAGTGATCGGCCGGGCCGGCAGCAGGAACACCACCGCGGCGAACAGCAGGATCACCAGCCGCTGGTTGGTCAACGCGGCGGCCACGATATCGGTCAGCCCGCCGAAATCGGGAATCACCATATGCTGCAGGAAGACCAGCGCGGTGCCGAGGTTCGGCGCACGGAACAATACCCACCCGACCACCACCAGGAACAGGGTCAACACCCGGCGCGCTACCCAACGCCCCGGCTCGGTTGCCGCGACCGCCCACCCACGGCGGCGTTCGATCACCAGCACCGTGCCGTGGTAAAGCCCCCAGACCAGGAACGTCCAGTTCGCGCCGTGCCAGAACCCGACGAGCGCGAACACGATCCACAGGTTGCGGTAGGTGGTCCGCGATCCCCGCCGGTTGCCCCCGAGCGGGATATACACGTAGTCCCGGAACCACCGGGACAGCGACATGTGCCAGCGCCGCCAGAACTCGGTGATGCTGGCCGACGAGTACGGGCGAGCGAAGTTCTCCGGGAGTGTGAAGCCGAGCATCCTCCCCAGACCGATGGCCATGTCTGAGTACCCGGAAAAGTCGAAGTACAGCTGCAGGGTGTACGCCACCGCGCCCAGCCACGCGATCCCGGTGGTCATCTGGTCAGCCGAGGTGCTGAAGCAGGCATCCACCACAGGGCCTAGCGAGTCCGCGATCACGACCTTCTTGGTCAGACCGAGGGCAAAACGCGGGAACCCAGCGCCGATGTCGCCGAGTCGACGGCTGCGTAGCTGCGGGAGCTGGTCGGCGATCTCCCGGTAGCGCACGATCGGTCCCGCGACGAGCTGGGGGAACATCGCGATATAGGCGACGAACGAGATCGGGTCGCGCAGCGCCCGGCGTTCACCGCGGTAAATGTCCACCATGTAGGAGATGTGGTGGAACGTGTAGAAGGAGATCCCGATCGGCAGGGCGAGCGCAACGATCGGGAGGTCGAGTCCGGTCAGCGACGCCAGCCCCGCGGCCTGCGCACTGGCGAAACCGGCGTACTTCCACACGACCAGCACCGCCAGGTTGAAGGCGATGACCCCAGACAGCAGCCGGCGGCGGCGCTGCGGTTCGAGGTCCCAGTCGTCGGGCTCCATCGCCGGACCGAGCACATAGTTGACGGCCATGCAGCCCAGGAGCAACCACGTCGTCGGCCCCGCCCCGACCGCGTAGAAGACCACACTGGCAGTCGCCACGATCCCGTTACGCCAGCTCCGGGGTGCGAGCAACACGGCGGCGAGCACGGCCGGCATGAAGTACCACAGAAACAGTGGGCTGGCGAAGGACATCTTGGCGGTGCACCCTAGCGGAGGGTGTATCAGGGGAGGCGAGCTGGTGAGAACGACCGACGGGTGACCACGCCGGCCGGCGACCCCGCCTGTCTGGTCACGAGCTACGACCAGGTGAAGGCGCTGCTGAGCGATCCGGGCAAGATCAGCAGGGAATCACTGGTACGGACCTGCCTGATGCACTGAGCAGGCGTTGAATGTCCTTGGGGTCGCTGGTGAGGATGCGGTCGCCGGGGTGCGCGAGCAGTACCAGAGTGGCGTCGATCGGGTCCTGGGTGCCCGCGTGGCCGACCAGGATCCCGGCAGCACGCCCCGCCTCGTCATCGACCGGGCGGACGTCGACGCTCCGAAGTAGTCGCGCCAACCGCGCCTGGCGGCCCTGGGGGTCACGCCAGACCTGGGCTATGACGATCGCGTTGCTGCGTAGCTCCACACCGTGCCGCTGCGCCACCCGCAGCCGAGCGATCAGCGCGCGGTCATCGCGCTCCGCCGCCATGAACGCGCCTGCGTCAAGAACAAGGGCGCTCACGCCGCCGGATCTGCAGCTCGGAGTCCAAGTTCTCGCTCGGCCCGCTCCAGCTCAGAGACGGTGAGGGCGCCGTGCGCGTACTCCCACTCGTCCAGATACTGCTCAAGGGCCTCAGCGCGAAGCTTGGTCGCCGCCGCCTCGGCCAGCCACGACGACAGCCCCTTGCCAGCGCGCCGCGCAGCATCGCGCACGGCGTCACCAAGATCAGCTTCCAGCGAGATGCTCATCTTGTCGACCTTCACCGTCCTAACCTACCACGGTGTGCACATACTACGGTATGCAGCCCGTCACGCGCCGGGTACCGGCAGGAGACCACCGTTGTCCGGGGGTGGTGGCTGTGTGGTCGAGGGCGGGGTCGAGGGCGACGGGGCGGCGTGGGAACACGCGTACCGGGGAGCAGCCGGATCGAAAGTAGCGCCGCGTTCGCAGGTGGTGATGGATCCGTCGGACTCGGTGACTGTCCAGCCCACCGGTGGCTCACCCCGGAGGCCCTGCTCCCCTTTGGCGCCCTGGCATTGGGTGGGTTGGGCCAGGCACGACGGGGCCTTGCCCGCCTCTCCGGCTCACCCCGGGGTCCACGCAGCGCCTCGGCGTTGGCCGCAAGGTAGGCCTGCACACCCTCATTGAGCTGTTGGGGGTTGGGTCCCACAGGGGGCGGAGGCAGCTTGGCCAGCTGTGCGGTGACCTCCGCCCGGATCTGCGCGGGAGTGGGCACCACAATGGACTCGCTGGCTATTTTCGCCGCGACCTGCGCGATGGACGCTGCGGCGAGCACCTGAGAATCCGTCGCGGTTCCCGGGGCCGGGATCGGCACGGTTGCCAAGCCGCGGCGCGCGAGTTCAGCATTCGCTGCCACCCCGAGATCGTGGGCACCCTCCGCGAGCCGCCGAATATCCTGCGATGAGGCCTCGAACTGGGCGGCGCGCAGCTCATCGGCGGTTACGTACTCCGAGAACCGGTTGGCAAGCAGCACCAGCGGTACGCCTACCAGCAAGGACGCGATCACTGAGGCAACCACCGCACCCCGGAAGTAGGCCCGTCCTTCACGGTGGACCTCTTGCCGCGCCACCTGCGGGGCAATATGGGCCGTTCGCGCTATGGAATCACGCAGCTGGTCCAGGCCCCGGGCGAGCTCATCCACGGCGGTCATGGGCATCCGTCATCTGCATCAGCTCAAGCCGTCCGACACGGCTCTGCAGATCGGCAATCGCGGACTGGATGAGCGCCACAGCATCGTCGACCAGATGCGCAATCACCGCGTCATCCAGTGGTTCGGGGGTGGCCCGGCCCGCCTTGCGGCGCTCCACGATCATCGGGCCGGCGACGGCCGTGATGACAGCCCCGACCAGCGAGATAGCCGAGACGGAGAGCGCCAGCCATGGTGGCCACCCCAAGTCCACAATGCCTCAATCCCTCCGCCGCCGCGCCTAGAGTCCCGCAGGCAAGATCGACTGTCCGAACGGGACTCATCCGCGCACCCCCAAGACGACACGCCGGTTCCAGTACCAGCCGTCACCTAGCCCGAGAACGCCGGGACCCTACCGGTGTTCGTCACTCCCTGATGGTTCTCTTCCCAGGCCTGAACCACATTGAGCGGCAGCCGGCCGCGGTCGCTGACATTGTGGCCATTCTGCTTGGCCCACTCGCGGATGGCGCGGAGGGTGTCGCGGTTGTAACCGCTGCCCACAGCGCGACCGTTACCCCCACGGCCAGCGGGCCTGTCGGTGCCACGACCACCCGGTCGCCGCCCACTGGTCTTACGGGCAGCCGCAACGTAACGGGCCAAGTGATCACGGAGCTTGGCGGCGTTCTCATCCGCCAGGTCGATCTCGTACGTCACGCCCTCGAGCGCGAACTCAACTGTCGTAATGCCTTCGGCTTCCTCGCCGGTGAGGTCGTCGATGAGCGTAACGATGGTCTTCTGGGCCACGATGGGGGATTCTCCTTGTCGAGAGGAACGCGGCATGGATGGAACTGCCGTGTCATGAACGCTGACCGCGACAAGATACAACAATGCAAGGGAAGGAAGCAGGGGGCATGCCGCAGCGCCCGTTTCGCCCCACTACGGTGCGCTAGACGGCGTTGGGTGCGCCAACCGGTGGCGGCGCAGGCGTGCCACCTCGGCGAGCACGACACCGGCGGCGACCGACGCATTGAGCGACTCGACCGGACCCGCCATCGGTATCGACACCGTGGCGTCGCAGGTCTCGCGGACCAGCCGGGACAGTCCCCGCCCCTCCGAACCGAGGACCAGCACCAGTGGTCCAGTGGCCAGTGGGAAGGAATCCAGCTGCATGGAGCCGCCGGCGTCCAGCCCGACGATCATCAGCCCGGACGCGGCGCAACTCTTGAGGGTGCGCACCAGATTGGTGGCCCGGGCCACCGGCAGGCGTGCGGCCGTGCCTGCCGAGGTCCGCCAGGCGACCGCGGTCATTCCCGCCGAGCGCCGCTGCGGCACCAGCAGTCCATGCGCACCGAAGGCGGCGGCCGAGCGGACCACCGCGCCCAGGTTGCGCGGGTCGGTCACCCCGTCCAGCGCGACGAGCAGCGGTGGCACCGCGGAGTCGCGCGCGGCGCCCAGCACGTCCTCTGGCGCGGCATACTCGTAGGGTGGCACCTGCAGCGCCACCCCCTGGTGCAGCGCACCCCCGGCCAGCCGGTCGAGATCTGCCCTGGGCACTTCGAGAATGGCCAGACCGGCGTCGGCGGCCAACCGTACGGACTCGCTGACCCGATCGTCGCCCTCCACCCCGATGGCGACGTGCAGCGCGGTGGCCGGCACCCCGGCGCGCAGGCACTCCAGCACCGGGTTTCGACCGAGGACGGTCTCCCCCGGCTCAGTACCGGCGCGACGGCGGGCTGCTGGGTTGGGCCGGCGCGCGGCGGCCCCGCGCGGGGTGCCTTGGCGTTGGGCTGGGTGGCCGGGCCGCTGCTCGGCGGGCGGCGTGGCGCCCCGGCCGCGCAGACCCTTGGCCTTCTGCCCGCCGGAACCGACGACAGCACCCTTCTTGGTGCCCGGCTTGCGCATCGCACCCCGGCGCTGGGAGTTACCGGCCATGAACTCAGCTCTCCTTGACCGTCCACACTGAACCGTCGGGGGTGTCCTCGACGGCGATCCCCGCCGCCAGCAGCCGCTCGCGCACCGCGTCGGCCGCCGGGTAGTCACGGCGGTCCCGAGCCTCGGTGCGCTCGGTGAGCAGCGCATTCACCAGGGAGGCGAGCGCCAGCGAGGCGGCATCGGAGTTCGACGCCGAGCGCCACTGGTCAGACAGCGGGTCCAGGCCCAGCACGGCGGCCATCGCCCGCACCGAGCCGGCGGCCCCGATCGCTGCCATGTGGTCGCCAGCGTCCAGCGCGGCGTTGCCCTCGTGGACAGTGCCGTGGATCGCGGCCAGCGCCGCCGGGGTCCCGAGGTCGTCATCCATCGCCGCGACGAAGTCGGCGCACCAGGCCGCAGGCTCCGGTACACCGCACCGCTCCCGGACCCGGTGCACGAACGACTCGATCCGCCGGTAGGCCGCGGCAGCCTCATCGAGCGCGCCGTCGGAGTACTCGATGGCTGACCGGTAGTGCGCACTGATCAGGTAGTAGCGCAACTCCACCGGACGTACCCGGCGCAGCGTCGCTGGGATCGACAGCGTGTTGCCCAGCGACTTCGACATCTTCTCACCAGACAGGGTCACCCAGCCGTTGTGCAGCCAGTACCGGGCGAACCCGTCGCCGGCGGCCCGGGACTGCGCCCGCTCGTTCTCGTGGTGCGGGAAGAGCAGGTCGAGCCCGCCGCCGTGGATGTCGAACTCGGCACCGAGGTAGGTGGTGGCCATCGCTGAGCACTCCAGGTGCCATCCGGGACGGCCCGGCCCCCACGGCGTCGACCAGGACGGCTCACCGGGCTTGGCGCCCTTCCAGAGGGTGAAGTCCCGGGGGTCGCGCTTGCCCTCCCCGGCGGATTCACCCTGGCAGACCTCCTCGAGACGGTGTCCCGACAGCGACCCGTAGTCGTCCATGGTGGCCACCGAGAAGTAGACGTCGCCGGCCGCGGGATAGGCGTGCCCCCGGTCGATCAGCCGCGCCATCAGCTCGATCATCTGCTGGACATGGCCGGTGGCCCGGGGCAGCGCCGAGGGCGGCAGGCAGCCCAGCGCGGTGTAAGCATCCTCGAACGCCCGTTCGTGCGTGTAGGCCCACTCCCACCACGGCCGGCCGGCCTCGGCAGCCCTGGTGAGGATCTTGTCGTCGATATCGGTGACATTGCGCACCAACAGCACGTCGTAGCCGGTCGCCAGCAGCCAGCGTCGCAGCACGTCGTAGTTCATCGCCGACCGCACGTGCCCGATGTGCGGGACACCCTGCACGGTGGCGCCACACACGTAGATCGACGCCGTGCGGGGGTGCAACGGGACGAACTCGCGCTGGCTGCGCGTCGCGGTGTCGTACAGGTGCAGGCTCACGACGCGATCGTACGGGTCAGCGCCACGACGGCGATCGCGGCGACGCCCTCACCGCGGCCGGTGAGCCCGAGGCCGTCGGTGGTGGTACCCGAGACCGAGACCGGCCCGCCCAGTGCCGCGGACAGCACCCGCTGCGCCTCCGCTCGGCGGCCGGCCACCCGCGGCTCATTCCCGATCACCTGCACCGCGCCGTTGCCCAGCATCCAGCCCTGCCCGGCCAGCATCAGACGCACCTCAGTGAGCAGTTCGGCGCCGTGCGCCCCGGCCCAACGCGGCTCGCCGGTACCGAACACCGCTCCC
>DATDHI010000346.1:0-13634 GCA_036521655.1 Pseudonocardiaceae bacterium
ATAAGTGGTCATGATGTCGGCTCATTCACTGGCTGCCGCGGATCCACGGTGGCGATCCCTGCGGGGGCACCGACCGTGAGTGGGCGCGAGGTTGCGCGCAGGGCGAGCCAGGCCAGCGCACCGAGCGGGATGCAGCCCCAATAGGCGATCAGCCGGTAGAGCAGCACCGCGGCCAACGTGATGGTCTGGGCCCCGCCGAAGGCGACCAGGGCCAGCGTGATGCTGCCCTCCACGACCCCGATCCCCCCAGGCGTCACCGGCAGACTCGCCGCGATCTGCCCCGCGCAGTAGGCCAGCAGCAACCCGGTCCACGGCGGTGTGGTGTTCAGCGCCAGGAAGGCTATGGCCAGCACTGCGACGTCCGCGAGCCAGCAGACCATCATCAAACCGAACGCGGCGACGCCGGCGGCCGGGGTCAGCCGGACCGTGCGCAGTTGGCGCGCCCAATCCCGCCACCATCGCACGATCAGGCTGTCGGCCCGGCGCCCCAGGTGGCCGTTGGAGTCGATCTTCCTACGGTCCGAGCTGGTGGGGACGCCACCCTGCGCACGCCTGGCCAGGCGCCCGACGAACCCCTTGCCGGCACCGGCGAACGGTCGCGCGAGCCGGTGCCGAACCCCGGGCCGGCGCAGCAGCGCGTACCCCCCACCGATCAGAATCAGCCCAGCCAGCAGCCCGACGCTGACCGCCTGCAAGCCGGGAACCGCAGCGGCGCCCCCGGCGATCTGGACCGCGACGATCGTCAAGGCCGTGACCGAACCTACGTAGAACAACGTCGAGACCGCGAACATCCAACCGGCCACCGCCGCACCCACCCGACGACGGCGCAACACGTCCACCATGACCACGCCGGAGGCGGCGAAACCGAACGGTAAGCAATACGCCGCCGCGTCGCCGGCCAACGTTGCCGCTCCCAGGGTCAGCGTCCCGACCCCACCGCCGCCACGACGCAGCACCACCGCCTCGGCAGCCCCTCGCGTCACGTAGGACAGTGCCTCGGCGCCGATCGCCACCAGCACCCAGCCCACTTGGACCGAGGTCAAATAGTCTGCGGCGGCGAGCAACTCATCGCTGCTGCCGTACAGCACCCACCCGGCCAGCGCGGCAGCCAGCAGCCCCACGACCACCACGGCCGCGCGCCGTTGCCCCCGGCTGACCAGTGCCACCAACCCACCTTCCTACGCGCGCAAGCCCGCAGCACAGGCGCACACCGCAACTTTCAGGAAACCCCAAGCCACGCCTGTGTGCGGGGCTATTGGCACGTTCTCGCGATCCCCGGCGCCTCGTCAGGCCGAAACACCAGGCCCAGCGGGGCAAGACGGCGACGCAACTTGTCATCCACCGTGATCAGCGGCTCGCCCAGCCGCTCAGCGAGTGCTACGTACAGCATCTCGTAGATCGGATAGTTGTCATAACGACGAGCCAACTCCCACGCCCGATTCCGGTCGCGTCCGTCGTCGTGCAGCGAAATCGGCAGCGTGGCAACGAAGCTGGCTGCGGCATCGGCCGCCTGGCCATCCCAGCGCCCCCGGCGCACACCGGTGAGCAGCGCGTTCATGACCTCGAGCGGGAGCATCGCCGGGGCATGCAGGTCCTCACCGGCCTGCGCCCAACGGTCGAAGAGCGGCTGGACGGCCCCGGTGTCGTCAGCGTCGGGCGCCACGAACTCGACGACCACCGACGCGTCAACGATCGCCAAGGCCCGACCGCGCTGCTCGATCCTCGATGACGAGCTGCCCTGCACCACCACGAGGCGCTACATCATTGCCGCCCCGCCATGCCTTGACGGCGGCCACCCAGTCGCCGACGCTCGGTCCGGGCTCGCTGGGCTCGCGCGGTGCCGGCACACCGGCGGCGACCGCATCCAGGTCCGTTTCCTGCACCTGGTAACCCGTGCCGAGCTTGCGGGCAGGTAGCTTGGCCGACCAGATCCACCGGCGGATCGTCTCCTCGGCGCGGTGTACGCGCTGCGCAGCTTCCCGGACGGTGAGCTCCCGCCCGCGACCTGTAGTAGACATGACGGCAGCTTACTACAACAGTGCGACCCTCAAATGTAGTAGCATAACGTCGCACTGCCGGTCGGGCTATCACCCTCCCGGTCTGGCTAGGTGTGGCTGAAGCCTGCTGACGGGGCCGGCACCCTCGGCGGGTTGCGGGTGAGGTAATGCGTCGCGTCGGCCAGCGAGTCGATCAGGCTGTCGGCCAGGTCGTAGCTGAAGCCCTCCCGCACCACCACGCGCATGATGGCCACATCGGTGGCGGCCTCCGGCATCGTGTACGCCGGTACCTGCCATCCATCGATCCGGAGGCGCTCGGAGACGTCGAATACCGTGTAGGGCTGCTCGTCCTTGAGCGCGAATGCCAGGACCGGGATCGCCGTCCCGTCACTGAGCAGCTCAAACGGTCCCATCGCGGCCACCTTGGCTGAGGTGTGCAGTGCCAGGTCGCGCAGCGACACCATCACCTTGCAGTAGCCCGAGTGTCCGAGCCGCAAGAAGTTGTAGTACTGCCCGATGACCTGGTTGCCGGGGCGGGAGAAGTTCAGGGTGAAGGTAGGCATATCGCCACCCAGATAGTTCACGTGGAAAACGAGATCCTCGGGCAGATCGACAGCCTCGCGCCAGATAACGAAACCTATGCCCGGATATACCAGCCCGTACTTGTGACCGGAAACATTGATCGACTTCACCATCGGCAGCCGGAAGTCCCACAGCAGATCTGGGCGCAGGAAAGGCGCGACGAAACCACCGCTGGCCGCGTCCACATGAACCGGCACCTCGAGACCGGTCGCCTCGTTGTTGGCGACGACCGCGTCGTGAATCTCCCGGATCGGCTCGAACTCGCCGGTGTAGGTGGTGCCCAGGATGGCGACCGCGCCGATCGTATTCTCATCGATCCGCTCGACCACTTCCTCCGGGGTGATGACGTAACGCCCTGGGCGCACCGGGATGTAGCGGGGCTCGACATCCCAGTAGCGGCAGAACTTCTCCCAGACGACCTGCACGTTGGAGCCCAGGATGAGGTTGGGCCGGTCGGTCGGCTGCCCGGCGGCGGCCCGCCGTGCTCGCCAGCGCCACTTCATGGCCATGCCGGCGAGCATCACGGCCTCGCTGGAGCCAATCGTGGACGCACCGATCGCGTCGCCGTCCTGCGGAGCGTTGAACAGGTGCGCCACCATGTTGACGCAGCGTCGTTCGATCTCGGCGGTCTGCGGATACTCATCCTTGTCGATCATGTTCTTGTCGAACGCCTCAGCCATCAACGCTGCAGCTTCCGGCTCCATCCATGTGGTCACGAACGTCGCCAGGTTCAGCCGCGAGCTGCCATCCAACAGCAACTCGTCGTGCACCAGGCGATATACGGCCAGCGGGCTGGTGCCCTGCTCCGGCATCTTGAACTTGGGAATGGGGCCCAGATCGAGCCGCTGAGTGTAGGCGGGGGCGACCGTCGAGTCCGCTTCCCGATCCTTGCTGGACACGTGGCGATGCACCATGGCTCCTCCTCTTTGGCGCTGCGCGCCCCGTGAGTGGTAATCAGAGGTATAGCTCGTATCGCCACTCACAGGACCACCTCCCCGGGGTGACCGTGACGGGCCATGATCGCCGTTTGTGTGCGTAGGGCGACACTGTGTGTCGCCCTACGCACACAAAACGTGATCACGATTTGCTCCGAGTTCCATTTCTGCGTAGACGATCGAGATTACGGGGCAAGACCCCTTGTGGAGGACGCATGTTGCGGGTTGCGTTATAGGGGTGTCCGCAAAGGACTTCCCGTCCGGCTGTGCTCGCGCGCCGCCGCCGGGGCCGATCGATATCCGGGTAGGCGCGGCATGATCCAGCTCGAGGGCGTGACCAAGGTGTACCGGACGGGCAAAGTTGAGGTGCGGGCGCTCGACGAGGTGAGCCTGACTATCGAGGACGGTGATCTGGTCGCGATCATGGGCCCGTCCGGGTCAGGCAAAACCACGCTGATGAACATCCTGGGCTGTCTGGACGTACCTACCACCGGCCGCTATCTGCTCGACGGCATCAACGTCGGCCGCCTGGGAGACAACCGGCTGGCCCAGATCCGCGGCCGCAAGATCGGCTTTGTGTTCCAGTTGTACAACCTGCTCCCGCGCTCCACTGCGATCCGCAACGTCGAGCTGCCGTTGATTTACGCCCGAGCAGCGGTGCGCCGCGACCGCGCCGCCGCGGCGCTGGAGCAGGTCGGGCTGGGCAAACGGGGCAAACACAAGCCCAACGAGATGTCCGGAGGTGAGCAGCAACGGGTGGCGATCGCCCGGGCGCTGATCAACGATCCCACAATGCTGCTTGCCGATGAGCCCACCGGCAACCTCGACTCCATCTCCGGCGCAGAGATCATGAAGCTGCTGATCGGGCTGAACGAATCCGGTCGCACAATTGTGATCATCACCCATGAGGCGGACGTCGCCGGGTTGACGAAGCGGGTCGTGCGGCTGCGCGACGGGCGGATCGTCAGCGATCAGGTGCAACGCAACCGGGCGGACATCGGGCTGTGAACCTGGGTGAGTCGGTTCGCATCGCCCTGCGCGGGCTGCGCGCCAACCGGCTGCGCTCCGCGCTGACCATGCTCGGCATCATCATCGGAGTCGCGGCGGTGATCCTGCTGATCGCCATCGGCAACGGGGTGCAGGCCGCAGTCAATGCGCGCGTCGAACCGCTGGCCAACCTGATCACCATCGTGCCGATAACCGGCAACGTCCCCGGGGGCTCCGCCCCGAAGGATCTGATCGATGCGGACGTCGCAGCTCTCGCCAACCGTTCGAAGGCGCCCGACATCGCCAGCGTCACTCCTGCTATCAGCGGTCCTGCGCTAGCCGAGACCGACACTACCAAGTTCCGCGCGGTCATCGTCGGTTCCACCCCTCGCTGGCTCGAGGTGAACAACCGGGACATGACGGCGGGGACGTTCTACGACGACGCCCAGGTCCGCAACACGGCCAGAGTGGTGGTGCTGGGTCCGACTGTCGCAAGCACCCTCTTCGGCACGGACCCCGCGGGGGCCCTCAACCAGACCGTCCGGATCAACCACCAGACCTTCAGGGTCATCGGGGTGATGCAGTCCGTCGGTCAGCCGGGCGACACCGTCGTGACCATGCCGCTGAACGCCGCGCGCCGCTACATCTTCGGCGGTGGAGACAAGATCAACCAGATCATCGTGCAAGCCGACCGATCCGCCGCCGTGCCAGCGGCCGAAGATCAGGTGATCAACATTCTCGCCGACCGGCACCGGATCAGTGACCCGGCGAAAAGGGACTTCGAGGTCCAATCCCTGCGCGGCCGGCTCAGCACCTTTCAGCAGATCCTCAACATCCTCACGCTGTTCACCGGCGCAGTTGCCGCGATCTCGCTGATCGTCGGCGGTATCGGAGTTCTGAACATCATGCTGGTCTCGGTTACCGAACGAACCCGTGAGATCGGGATCCGTAAGGCGATCGGCGCCACCCGGACCGCGATACTCCAACAATTCCTCATCGAATCCGTCGTGCTGGCCGGCCTCGGCGGGATTGTCGGCGTTCTCGTGGGGGTCGGCCTGTCGGTGCTCGGTGGCACCATCGTGCCGGCCTTCGATCCCGAGCTGGCCAGCTTCGCCCCCGTCGTGTCAGCCTTGCCCATAGTGGCCTCGTTCACGATCAGCCTCATGATCGGACTCGTCGCGGGCGGCTACCCGGCCTACCGCGCCGCCCGGCTACGACCCATCGAAGCCCTCCGATACCAGTAGGGCGCGCGAATCGCTACGCCAACCGTTGCTGCCCGGCCTGGGCGGGTGTCGGGGT
Source organism: Pseudonocardiaceae bacterium (assembly GCA_036521655.1). Lineage (GTDB taxonomy): Bacteria > Actinomycetota > Actinomycetes > Mycobacteriales > Pseudonocardiaceae. Next base: position 5,801 of record DATDHI010000346.1, read on the forward strand.
TTCGGCGAGTCCGGTCAGGGCCTGCGGCAGTGGGCCCTGGTGCAGGACGCCGAGGCGTTGGGTGGCGCGGGTGAGGGCGACGTAGAGCTCGGCCGCCCCGCGCGGGCCGTCGGCGAGGATCCTCATCGGTTCCACGACCAGGACGGCGTCGAACTCCAGGCCCTTCGTCTCCGACGCCACCACCGTGCCCGGCACACCGGGTGGCCCGATCACGACGCTGGTGCCCTCGCGACCGGCTTCGTCCCGGACGAACTCCTCGATGGCAGCAGGCAGTTCGTCCTCGGTGACCCGCCTGGACCATGGCTGGACGCCGCACGCGCGGACCGACTCCGGTGGCTGGACCCCGGGTGCGAACTCGGCGAGCAGCGCAGCGGCGACGGTCATGATCTCCGCCGGGGTGCGGTAGTTCACCGACAGCGACCGGTAGACCCAGCGGCCGGGCACGTACGGCTCCAGCATCGTGTCCCATGATGTCGCTCCGGCCACCGACCGGCGTTGGGCGAGATCGCCGACCACCGTGAAGGATCGTGCCGGGCAGTGCCGCATCAGCACCCGCCAGTCCATTTCGGACAGTTCTTGGGCCTCGTCGGCCACGACGTGCCGGTAGGTCCAGTCCCGGTCCGCGGCGGCGCGTTCGACGAGTTCACGGGTGTCGCGCTCGACGAAGCGGTCGGCCAGGTCCTCGGCGTAGACCATGTCCTGAGCGAGCAGGTGGTCCTCGTCGTCCATCAGGTCCTCGCGGTCGATCAGGATGTCCAGCACGCCGGCGGCGTACTCGGCCTCGTCCTTCCGTTCCTGCTCGGCGGCCTGGTCGGGCGGCTTGTCGCGGCCCAGCAGGTCGACCAGTTCGTCGAGCAGCGGCACGTCCGACACCGTCCAGGCGGCGCCGTCGGCCCGCAACAACGCCGGGTCGGCGCCGGCCGCCCGCAGCCGTTCGGGGGAGGAGTCCAGCGGCGCCAACAGTGTTTCCGGCGTCAGTATCGGCCAGAGTTCGTCGAGCGCGGCGGTGAACTTGTCATCGTCCGCGAGCTCTGTGAGCAGGTCCGCCCGCAGTTGCTCCCACGCTTCGCGGTCCGCCCGGGTAAGCCAGCCCCGGCCGATCCGGGCTATCGCCCGCTCGGTCAGCACATACGTGACGATCTCACTGAACACCGCGCGGGCCTCGTTGTGCGGCAGCCCGCTCGCGCGCGCCTCCTCCCTGGCCCACTCCGCGGTCTCGGCGTCGATCCGCACCGTGATGTCCGCCAGTTCGATCGGCAGCGGATGCTCCGGCAGCCGCTGCCGGTCGGCGACCGCCGCCGCGAGCACGTCGAGGATCTTCAGCGAGCCCTTGAGCCGCGCGGCTTCCGGGGTGTCCTCGGCGGTGACGTGCAGGCCGGGCACGAGGTCGCCGGTGGTCATGAACACCACGTCGGACTCGCCCAACGACGGCAGAACGCGGCCGATGTGGTTCAGGAACGCCGGGTTGGGCCCGACCACGAGCACACCATGGCGTTCCATCCGCTCCCGCTGGGTGTAGAGCAGGTACGCGACGCGGTGCAGCGCCACCACGGTCTTCCCGGTGCCCGGGCCACCCTCGATCACCAGCACCCCCGGGTGATCGAGCCGGATGATCTCGTCCTGCCCGGCCTGGATCGTCGCCACGATGTCGCGCATCCCGTCACCGCGCGGCGCGTTGACCGCCGCGAGCAGGGCCGCGTCCCCCCGCTCGCCACCACCGGGGCGGCCGAGCACCTCGTCGGTGAAATCGACCACTCGACGCCCGCGGGTGTGGAACTGGCGGCGCCGACGCATGTTCTCCGGGGTCGCGGCGGTGGCGACGTAGAACGCGCGCGACGCCGGCGCCCGCCAATCGAGCAACACCGGTTCGTAGGAGTTCTCCTCGTCGAGAAGGCCGATCCGGCCGATGTAGGAATGTTCGCCCGAAAGGGTGTCCAACCGGCCGAAACACAGCCCGTTGTCCGCCACGTCCAGCCGCTTCACCTCTTTGGCCAGCGCGCGCACCTGGACGTCCCGTTCCATGGGTGTCCCGCCGTTTCCCCGCAACGCGGCGTTGTACTCACCCTTCACTCGCGCACGCTCGGCGTCGAGCCGCGCGTAGAGCCCGGCCACGTAGTACCGCTCGGACCGCAATTCGTCTTCGTACCCCTGAGTTGACACATGCCCCTCACAGCGGCTAACTGATGTTAGGTTCGACGAGTCCGCGTGGTTCACGCGGACATTGGTGGCCTTTCTCGGCTGACCGCGTCGAGCAGCAGCGTCGCGGCCACCGTCGCCCCGTCGGTGCCGATCGCGCCGGCCACGGCGGTCGCTCGTGCGCGGGTCTCGGGGGTCAGAGTGGTCCTGAGCGCGGCTGACAGGGACTCGGTGGTCGGAGTCGGACCGTCGTGTGCCGTGCCGATGCCCAGGTCGGCCACCCGGCCGGCCCAGTACGGCTGGTCCACGATTTGGGGTACCACCACCTGGGGAGTGGGCGTTCGTCCGGCAGGATCCACGCGCCGGTCTGCACGACGTCGAGGTCCGCCGGCTCCTGCCACGGGCCCAGGGTCGGGTCCGCCGCCAGCCACGGGTGGTCGGTGAAGACGTGGTCGCGGACGTTGTCCACCGGTGGCAGGCCGATCGAAGCCCGGTGGGTGTTGAGCGCCGTGCCGAACAGCGCGTTCACGCTCCGGGCGTCCAGGTCCCACAGCACCCGGTTGTCGGTCACCTCCGGTGGGAATGGCGGGCCCGGCCGCGGCGACGGTCGGTAGTGCGGCGACGGCAGGGTGACCGGTTGGAAGCACGCGTAGACGTAGCGGATGCCCAGTTTCTCGGTCACCGACCGCGCGCCGGCCGGCATCAAGCCGGTCGCTACCAGCGCGTCACATCCCTCGGCCGCCGCGGCGACCGTGTCGAAATGCGCGGCGACCAACGCGGCCGCTCGCCCGGGCGCGTCCGCCGTCGACGGCGGCGTCGCCCCGGTCACCAGCGCGCGCACCGACTGGCCGAATGGCACCAGTGGCACCAGTGGCACGCCGACACCGGCCAGCAGCTCCGCGAACTCCTGGTCCGGCGGCGCGCACACCCGGACCTGCGCGCCGAGTGCCCGCAACCGCACCGCGAGTCCCGCCATCGGTTCGACGTCCCCGCGCGACCCGTACGTCAACAACAGCACACGCATTTCGCGACTCCCGTTTCCGTAGGTTCTGGCCCCGGCCGGCGATTCTGCGGCACGACCCGGGTCTTGCCGCAAGTCCCCCAGTGCGCTATACGTTGAGAGTGGAAGGAGTGGGTACTCTCCTTCCGGCGTCGCGGGCGACCACGGCCAGGCTTTGAGCCATCCCGAGATCTGCTGTGGCGACCACCGCCGTTCCAGCTTCTCCTCCACCATCGCGGCCAACCCTGGTAGCCGCGAGAGCTTGGTCGGCTTCGGACGCTGTGCTCGCGACCACGCCGCCCGCTCCGCGACCACGCCGCCCGAACCCGCGCGCCCGCCGTTATCCGTGACCTCGCGGCTGACCGTCGAGGGTGAGCGGCCCAACCCGGTCGCGATCGCCCGGAACGACAGATCCACGGCCAAGCCACGCGAGATCTCCTCCCGCTCTGCCAACGTGTCCGACGGCGCCGTGATACCCCGCCCCCTGGGAGTCAACCCGCTGCTCACGATCTCGGCTCTGGCCGAGCGCTGCTGCGCGCTGCTCGCCCAGGACCGAGGCGCGACCATCGACTACACGCTGCCCTCGGTGCCGCCAGCGCCGGCGGCACCACGAGCGCTGGGCATCCAGTTCAGCGGGACCATGAAGGGCTACCTCTCCGCCTGGGTCACCGGCGACTACCAGGCAGCCGCTGACCGCGGCAAAGCCGACGACTCGCGCTTCGAGTTCACCCTCACCATCATCAGCGACGACCTCGACCGCATGCTGGCCGACCCGATGCACCAAGCACGCTTGATCGGCACTGTAAAAGCCCCTGCGCTCTCGCCCGATCCGATCACGTGACCGACGGAGTGTTCAACCTCTTCGTCGACGACCCCGATCAGGTTGACAGGCGCCTTATGCGCTGCCGCATGACGCTGTCCACTGAAGAAAGGCGACATTACTACTTCGTCGGGTTCAAGAGCGTCCACGACGATTCAGGCCTGAATTTATGGCCCGACACCACAACCCTGTACGTTACGGTGTACGAGGGCGACAACGATTCCGGGCACATAGCGGCCAAGGGAATCCTGACGATCCGCCCCGAGGACTTCATGACCCAACTCACCACGCTGAAGGTACTCAACGCTACCAGCGCGCAGCAGCGATTGGCTGCGACGGCGCGTTTTCGGGCAGTTCTTCGCAGGCGCCCTGTTCGACGTCTTCGGCGGTGTGGTCCGCCCGATCGAGCGGTTCGACTCGACCGCTGGAGCTCGCAAGAAGCGACCGCTGAGGGTGTGCCCCCCGGGGATCCATCCGTTCACCACCGACGACGACGTGACGCTCCGGCTGACCCCCACGGTACGGTACACCAGGCACCGTATCTGAAGAGTACGTTGAGAGGCGCGTAGCTGGAGGCGGCAGTTCTACCCTCACCCCATGCCCCCTCCCAACCTGACCCTCACCCCTCAGCCAGCACCGAAGCTGCCCAGCTCATGGACGAGCTGTGCGATGTCTACGCCGATGCCTACGGCGCTGTACCCGGTGAGGACACCCAGGAGAAGTCCGGTGCCTTCCGGGAGCGGGCGACCGCAGCACTACAGGGGAAGAACTACTCCCTCGTGACGGCCCATCTCGATGACCAGTTCGTCGGCTTCGCCTTCGGCTACAGCCTGCGGCCGGAGCGCGGGTGGTGGGATGGCCTATTCCCGGAGCCTCCGGAGGGCTTCACCGAGGAGACCGGCTCCCGCACGGTGGTCCTGGCCGAGATCGAGGTCCGCCGTGCCTGGCAGGGCGAGGGCATCGGTCGAGCGATCCACGATGCCTTCCTGGCCGGCCGTTCCGAGGAACGAGCCACCCTCGCCAGCAACCCCAAGGCCACGGATACCCACGCCTTGTACGAACGCTGGGGCTGGCAGAAGATGGGCATCGTGCCCGGTAAGCCGGGCTCCTACTACCGCGAGTACGTCCGCTTCATGGTGCCGTTGCCGCTGCCCACCACCGGACGGTAAGCAGCCAGCTGTTCATCCAGTTCGCGGACGGGCTTCGTTCGCTCCCACGGTTGCAGCAGCGCCCGGACGTCCGTGATGCGTTGGGTAATCCGTTGTGAGGCATTGCCAGCCGTCAGCCGGGCTACGTCGCCGACGATGCTGCTGGCGTCAGCAACGGCCGACTGCTGGATGCGCGCCTGCGCCCGGAACAGCAACCGGAAGCTGTAGTTGTGCAGGTTGGCCGGATCAACCAGCATCAGGGACTTGTCAATGGCCTGCATCGCCGCATCAGGACGCTGGAGCTTCAGCGCGCATTCACTTTCAGTCCGCCAGTAGAACGACTCGTCGTAGAAGTACCACCAGGCAGCCCTCGGTTCATCCACTCCGACGGCTTGCAGTGCCGTATACTCTCGATCCAAGGTCTCCCGGTATTTGTCCGGCTGGTTGTCCGCGACATAGGCCCGCACCGCCACGTCAGCAGCGTAGGCACGAGCTAAGGGGCTGTGCGCCTGGTCGGCCCACACGGCGGCCGCTACCGCATGGTCAATGCCAACCCGAGGTTGTCCGCGCCAGGTAGCAAGGTGGCTCATGGTGCACAGGATGTAGGTCACCAGCTCGACGTTCTCAGCATCGTGAGCTGCCGTGCGGGCGTCGTCGTAATAGTGCTGGGCACTGGCGTAATCCCCCATGTTGAAGCACAACCAGCCGAGAAGCTGCGTCAGCTCGGCGTAGGCGGAGATAATACGCTGCTTGAACCGCTCGGGTGCAGCTTTGGCCAGTTGCTGCACCAGCTGCCGATGCCCCATAGCGCTGTGCAAGGTGAAGTCAGGACCGAGGACGTCACCTTGCTGGCGGAGATTAGTCACCATGCGCTCGACATAGCGGAGCGCCAGAAGATCAAACGTGCCGGGATCGTGCATCACACGCGCTACCTGTTCGTATTCAGCAGGGTTCAGTACCTCAAACAAGGGCGACACGGCAGCGACCGTGAACGCCGCACTCAGCTTGGAGAGCATTACCCGACGACTGACGGATGGATTGAGCCGTTGGATCCACATGACGATCACCTGCGCCAATTCAGTGAAATTGACTTCTTGTAGCCGCTGGACAAGTGAGCCACTGCCGTGTGCCAAAACCAATGGTGACAGCCCACCCCATCCATCCTGACTGTGCTGACGCAACACCGCTTGTTCGCTCCCCAGCGTACCCCCGCCAGGAAAGATGGCGCGTAGTTCGTCGGCTCCCGTACCAGCATCCTGGCCGGCCGTATCCAGGTGGCGGAAATCGGGCAGATCACCGAGTAAATCACTGACCGCGCACTCGTACAGTTCCGCCAGCTTGCTGAGATTGTCGAAGGAGGGGGCATGACCCGTACTGCCCGGCCAGGATTCCCAGTACGAGAAATTCTTGAAGGTCTTCAGCTCATCGGGCCAGCGCCGGTTCCACTCCTCAGCCGCCTGACGCTGACTCCAGCCATGGGCATAGCGCAAGGCCACCCGTGCGTTGAGGCGGTAGCGCTGCCGGAGCACCGCGGCCACCTCAACCCATGAGGTTCCCGAAGCCCGCAGCGAGCCCCACCAGCTGCTCGCGCTGCTGCTTCTGGCTTCGCACTGCACCCATGGCACCGTCCTCGACGTTCTGTCCAGCCTCCACCCCGAAGGCCTGCTCACTCCAGCAAACGGACGCTACCCGCTCCCCGACAGCTGCCCAACCCAACGCAGAAGTTCCCCATGACGTCGGAATTTCCAGCGCGAGTCGTGATCAAGAAATGGCTATTGCCCGGATGGGCTACAGCCCAGGGATGGGTCAGGTTGTGCGTAAGGCCCCAGGGCCGGGATGACGAAGTACCCGAACAGCATGGCTTGGTTCGGCACCTGCCGGTTGGCACCCACGGGAACAGCAGGAGAGCCAAACTTGGAGTCCTGAAAGTCATCGCGCAGCATCCAGGCATACTGCCGCCGGACACCGATGAAGCGAGTGACCATTGCCAGATTACCGCTGCAATGATTGGTACCGCTGCCAATATTGCGACTCTGCTAGCGGCCATTATAGTGCCGTCCACTTTGGGTATTCGTCGAAGGTACCAGGGTACAATAGTGAGCCGTCGCAAGCTAATTGGACAAATCGATAAGCTATGTTGTAACGTGCAAACAGCCGGATGAGACGAGAAGTGGCGTTCGACTGGCGCGATCCTGATACCCACCCAACGAGAACGGAGCCGTAGCCGGTGATTGGGTTTTTCTCACAGCGGTGGGTTGCCGTCACGGGTGCTGCGGAGTTTGGCGGGTGGCCTGCATGTGAGCCCATTATCGAATTGGCCACTCACGTGGTCGGTGTGGACAATCTCGCTGCGCTGCACGGCGAGGACCGCCTTGAGCTGGCGGCGAGATCGAGGTCTCGTGATCAACGGGTCCGGCGCTGATGTCACGAGCTGTCGAGGCGGATGTGGTGTTGGTGGGCCATCGCCTGCGAATGGTCGCTGATGATGGTGATCTCCTGCGGGAGGCTGTGGCGGTCGTGGTGCCCCCTTGTGTGGTGGAGCCGGTCGAGGGGGTCGCTGACTGGACGGTCCGGATCACCAGTTCCCTCAGCCTGGATCCACCGGTGAAATTTGCGGCGTGAGGGGTGTCGGATAGGGGTAGATGCCCTCCGACCAGGGATGATGTGACTTGTCTAGGTCCATCAGGCCGAGTTCGAAGGGCATCTACGAGGTGCGAGCTTGTCATAGTG
>DATDHI010000347.1:0-15137 GCA_036521655.1 Pseudonocardiaceae bacterium
AACCCCGAGCCGTACCTCGGCCTGCACTGGCCGAAGACCGAGGGCTGAGACACCCGCAAGGAGTCAGAGCTCGGGCCCGCGGGCGCGCAGGTCGTCGACGGTGGCCATCGCCTGCTGGAGCTCGCCGAGCCACTCCTGAGCATGCTCACCCACCAGGCGCACCGCCCAGGCCAGAGCCTCGGAGCGGGACCGCGCCACCCCAGCATCGACCAGGGTGTCGAGCACCAGGCGCTCGGGCTGCCGCAACCGGGTCATCACCGGCACCGACAGGGTGGTGAACATCTCCTCAGTGGCACCCAGCCGGGTACCCCAGGCCACCTTGCGCCGGTAACGGTGCTCGGCCTGCCGGGCGATCTCGATCCGCTCGTCGCGGGTGTCCTCCCGGAACCGGCTGATCCGGCCGGCCTCGGCAGCGGACCGCTCCGCGTCGTCGGTGAACTCCTCCCCGAGCGCGGGCAACTCACCCACCACCACGATCTCCTCCCGATCCACGGTGACCTCGACGTCACCGGTGAACCAGCCGTCCGGCAACCGCCCGGCGAACCACGCCTTGGCATCGTCTGCCGGCGGCAGGTCAGCCTGCTGCCAGCCACCCCGCCCGTGCCACCGGCCACCAGACCGCATCCCGTGCGGCCGTCCGCGTCCTACCATGGCGCCGTCCTCTCGCTCGCCCTGCTGATGCAGTAATTACATCATTACTAACGTTGCAGGGTCGAGCGAATCACGTACGCCCACCGCGAACAGCGGTTGACGACTGCCGCGTTCCTCGAGATCGCGAACCTGCACCTGCGAGGTGTTGCCGGAGTTTCAGTCCGGCCGAGTTCGGTGCAGGCTGACCGCGCTGGGGGGGAGGGCGAGGAGCACGTCCCCGGTGCCCGGGGTGGTGGTGAGTGTCCCACCGTCGGCAGGTCGACCGTGGTGCCCCGGGCGGCGCCAGAATAGAGGTTGAGGCCGACGAGGCGAGCCACGTAGTCGCTGCGCGGGTGCATCGCGATCTCGGTGGGGGTGCCCACCTGCGCGACACGTCCGGCTTCGATCACCACTAGCCGGTCGGCGACTGCCATCGCATCCATCAGGTCGTGGGTGACCATGACGGTGGTGCCCGGGTAGTCCACCAGGTGGTGTCGCAGCTGCGCGCGAACCTGGACGCGGGTGTTCACGTCGAGCGCGGCGAAACGGCTCGTCGAGCAGCAGCAGCCTGGGATCGATGACCAGTGCCCGGGCCAGCGCGACGCGTTGCGCCTGCCCTCCCGACAGTGAGCGAGGCCGCTTGGCGACATGATCGGCGAGGTCGACCCTCCGCAGCCGCTCCCCGCTCGCGCCCGGGCGACAGACCGGTCCACCCCGCGGGCGCGCAGACCGAACGCGACGTTCTCCAGGGCGGACATGTGGGGGAACAGCAGGCGGTTCTGGAAGACCACCCCCACCGCGCGGTTCTCCGGGGGGACGAAGGTGCCCTCGGCCGCGTCGTCGAGCACGTCCCCTTCCAGCTCGACGCGGCCGGCGGACAGCGGCAGCAATCCCGCCAGCACGCGAAGCGCGGTGCTCTTGCCGGAGCCGTTGGGCCCGAGCAACCCGACGGTCTCGCCAGGTTCGGCGCTGAACTCCATCTCCAGGGTGAACCGGCCCCGGTCGACGGTGATCTCGCTGTGCAGCGTCATCCGCTCCTCCGGGTCACGCGGCTGCGTTCGGATTGAGCCGCTTGTCACGCAGCGGAACAACCGCGGTCCGTCCACGACAAACGGTTCCATCCCGTCACCGGCAGTCCGGTCAGAAGTCCAGGTCAGGTCCATTCCGTCCATTCCGTCTCGCAGGGTTTGTGAGAAAACCGTGAGACGTGAACGGCCCCGGGCCCGCGTATCCGAGCGCGGGCCCGGGGGCTTTGAATCCCACTACCTGACACCGACAGGAGCGAGACCCATGCCCGATTCTCCCGACCACACCCAAACCAGCGACACCGCCCACCGCGCATGGTGCGAACACTGCGAAACCAGCCCCGAACTCACCAGCCACCACAGCGCGCAGCACACCATCAGCGCCGCGGGTGGCGACCTGGTCGCCGGCCTCGTCGCCACCGACCCCAACCCCACCCAACCAAGAGAAACGTTCGTCACGCTCACCGTCGACGGAGTTGCGACCTACCTGCCCGCTGCGCAGGCCGCCCAGCTGGCGGTGCGCCTGCTGACCCTCGCCACCGAAGCGGGCAGCGCAGCGGTGCAGGACTGTTTCGTGCCGCTGGTGGCCGACCTGTATCACCTGGCCGCGGTCATTGAACGGGCCCGACGGGGCGCAGCGCAGGTGCCGCAGCGTGGGCAGCGGCGCTGCGCGCACGCCGACGATCACGCCGGCGCCCACTGGGTCGAGCAGGCCGGGGATGACAAGCGGGTGGAACACCGCGGTGAGTGGGCCTGTGACTCGTTGCCGGTGCCTGTCCCGCTACATCCCCAGCGCCCGGTACTCATCGGCGATCCGCTCGAACACGGCACGAGCCGCGTCACCGTAGACGGCGAGAGCGTCATACCCGGCGAACCGCTGCTCGTAGTGACGAACATCCTTGGGGTCAGTGATGAGCGCCGTGGCCGACTCCGTCCCCACCATGACGGCACGCGCGTCGAAGATCTGGAACCCGTGCAAGATCGCACCGCGAACCGGGCGGGTCCAGGGGATCACACCTAACCGCATGTTCGGTCGCTGGCTATCCGATACGAGTTGATCCATCTGGGTCGCCATCACCGCCGGTGAGCCGATGTGCCACCGCAGTGAACCCTCTGTTTGCACAACCGTGAACTCACGATCCGAATCGAGCGCTTGCCGCCGCTCCATCCGTGTCGCTATGAACTGTTCAGCCTGTTCACCAGTGAACGATCTTGCCGCGATTCCTCCAGCGTAGTCGTGGGTCTGAAGCAATCCCCAGATGATCGCCGTTTGGAGGCCGCGTACCCGAGCTGACGCTCTCTCGATCAAGGCGATACGGGCCTGTAACCGTGGCGCGTCATGGCGTTGCAGAACAGTCCGCGCTTTCGAGGTTTCCTGCCGGATGGTGCGCGCGGTGGAAACCAGGCCACGGCGGATACGCGCCGGGACGGTGTAAATGTCACAGATCCGCTCGATCTCCGGTTCTGTGGGCATCTGCTTACCGGTCTCGAAACGGCTGATCGTGGCCTGGCTGACACCGGTGCGCCTCGCTGCTTCCGTCTGCGACAAACCCGCATCGGCGCGCAGGCACTGCAAAGTCTGAGACAGTTCGTCACGGGCGGGTTTCGTCAACTGCGGGTCAACCTCCGTTCTCAGTGACTCGCCATCCGGCGGATGGGGTGATGATGTTGTGGATGCGTCGCCCACCACGCCCCGAATGGGACAGCGACGCGCCACGCCGTCCTCGCAGCCTGCGAATGCCGGCGACCCTGCGGGGGGTCGAGTACTCGGGCACCCATGAAGCGGCCATCTGGGTGGTAGTGCATGGTGACCACATCGTGGTCATCGATGAGCCACCAATCCCCGGTGGCCTGCTCCAATTCCGAAGGTGGGCTGATCTCCGCTAAGTCCAGCACCCGAATGTTCTCACCGGCTTGTTCATTGAGTCGGTAACCCCAGTCGCAGGCGTAACGCTCGTAATCCGTGATGGGATCGTGGATGACACGGACCCGGCGGCGTGGCCGCCCTTCCCGCGCCCATCGGGTCAGGATGTCCATCCACGGTTGTTTGTTCTCCCATGTCGGCTCGGTTTCCCCGGCGATCCACCGCTCGAAGTCGTTGCCGTTGATCGGGACGTCGTAGGAGGGGAGGGTCTCCATGCGGAACAAGTCCCGGCGGGTCGCAGCGAGCACCTGGCGCAGCTGTGTGGCGTCAAGCAGTTCGCGGTTCATCGTGTGATCGCCTTCGTGATGTCCTCGGGTTGCAGGTTGCAGAGCATGTCGAGTGGGACCTCCATGAAGATCTTCGGTGGCTGGTGCATTGAGTTCGGCGAGCTCGGCGAGGACGGCCGGGTCGGTGATCACGTAACCTCTCACCATCGTCCTGGGGTGCCCGGGCCGGGCATAGAGGGCTGCGCAGGTCTCGCCGTCCTGACAACTCTCGTCGGTGCGGAGTCGGTGCAGTGCCATGGGTGTCCTCCATCAGGGGCTGCGCTGGTTGATCCCTATCCGTGGAGGATGACGTAGTGAGCGTTGGAGCGTCAACGCGCTCGAACGAATACCGCTGGTGTACCACGCTGGACGTTGACGTATTCGCGTCTGCGTGTGCATAGTAGGTGGGCGCTGGATGACGGCTAGAGGAGGGGGGACCCTCCCCGGCCCCGAGGGCGCCGGAAAGCGGTGGCCCCGGGGCCAGCGTGACGGCCCTGTAAAACCGCCCACTTCCCCGGAGGAGACCCCGCCATGGCCACGACGACACCCGTCCGCGACGCCAGACCCATCACCCTCGATGTCCCGGATGAGACAACTCGATGCCCTTCGTGGTGTGCCGGTGAAGGACACCCCGCCCCGGACCCCAACCATGGCGGGTTCTGGTCTCATCACAGCGGCGCGGCGCGTGTGGACTCGACGACGGTGCCCACGCCTTGATCAGGATCACCGGCTGGGTAGACGACTGCGACACCTTCGGTCCCTACCTCGAACTCACCGTCAGCGACCCGGAATGGGTCTGCGAACCCGGGACGGTGTTCGCCACCCCCACCCAAGCCCTGGATCTGATCACCGGGCTCCTGGACACCGTGAACCAGGCCCTGCCCCCAGAACAACGCATCTACCTCGGGCCGCCCGGGTTCGAGTATGTGACCGAGGGCTGGGAAGGTTTTCCGTGCCCCTGACCGGCCGGCCCGGCTACCTCACCGACGACGACGAGGTCGGGCACCTCGCCCACCTCCTCGCCCGGTTCATGCAGTGCACCAGCCCGGAGCAGCGCACCTACCCCACCACCCCCCTCGAACTGGCCGTCATCGCCGCGGCGGCTGCGCAGCACCCCGCCGTGCAGCACGCCGCGGCACGCCTGGACCAGGCCCCCCGGTGAACCGCCCGGCCGGGAAGTCCTCCTCGTCGCCGGCTTGCTGTGCCTGGCAACCCTGCTCGGTGTCACCCTCTGCCTCGCAGCACACGCGTTTCGGTTGGGCTGGTGACCGCCCTGCGCGCTTGGTCACGAGGCCGCCCGGGCCGTGACCCCGCCCTGTGGCTCGTCCGGTCGTTCGCTGACGGCGACACCCACCGCGGCGCATACTCGCTCGTCACCCGCTCCGTGCATGCCCGCTGCGGAGTCGAGTTCGCCATCCCCCTACCTGACACCGACATGAGCGAGACCCATGCCCGATTTTCCCTACCCCACCCCGCGCCGCACCGTCCCCACTGCGGGCGCGACGCCGCCGTGCCCGTCCTGGTGTAACCCGGCGCGCCACCCTTCGGGCTACCCCGCGCACTGCAGCGCGCCCCGCGTGCTCGGCGCCGCCGACATCACCGGCGAGGCGCCACTGATCGCCCTGAGTTTGTACCGCGGGGACGACCCCGGGGCGCCCTACCCTGACGATATCGGCGACACTGGGATCGAGATCGAGATCGCCGGGAACGGGGCGGCGATCTGCGCGGACTCCGCTGGGCGTCCCGTGCTTCCGGGTTCATGACGCCCGACTACGCCCGCGCGCTCGCCGCGTGGCTGCTGGCCGTGGCGGACGAAGCCGACCCGCACCACCGCAACGGTGAGCCGGGCGCGAGCTGGCGCGCGCGATGACGGCCGCTTCCCCGAATCGGTGTATGCGCAGGTCACTGCCGGGGAAGCGGGTTAGAAATCCGCTTCCCCGGGCTTGGGGATTTTTCCCCGCCGGGGACACGCGGGGAACACCGGCGCCTACCGCTGCTGAAACTCCTCCAGCCGATGACGGCACCCGCACCAGCGCTGTGCCCGTACTGCGACGATCCCGGCGCGTCGCGGGTGCCGTGCCCCGCGCCCAAGGTCCAGGAGTGGCGCTGTGCGAGGGACGGGACGCCGAACTCGTCGCAAGCGTCGCAAACTCAAGCCGGGTAGCGGTAGCTCCCCGAACCCCCTCAGAGACGTCCACCTGTGACCGGATCAGGGGGTCTGGCGGCGGACCCCGCTATGACGCTATACCGCAGGTCAGAGTGGTTTACCCCGCTATCACGGGCACCATATTTCCTAGCGCCGCTATGACCCAGAACCCTGCGAGTCGGGGTGGCACCGGCCGGGGGAGTGTGCGACGCGACACGTGCGACGAGCTTGCGACGAGCTTGCGACGACGAGCGTCCCCCCGCTGCCAGCCACCGTGGCCCGCGCCTCGTTGAGCGCCAGGCAGGCGAGTACGACGATCGAGACCGCGAGTAACACGAGGCTGAGCACGATTGCGCCATCGGGGTCGGTTTCCAGGGCGATGTAGACCGCCAGCGGCATGGTCTGGGTCGTGCCCGGGAAGTTGCCTGCGAAGGTGATGGTGGCTCCGAACTCACCCAGCGCGCGGGCCCAGCACAGCACGGCACCGGCGACGATGCCTGGGGCGACAAGCGCACCATCGGCACCGTCACCAGCGCACGCATGAACTGCCGGCCGGGCAGCTCACTGCGGGCCATCAGCCAGGCCATCGGCACCCCGAGTGCGATGCACACCACCGGTCGCGGCGGAGGCGGTGTACACGGACAGCCGTAGCGCTTGGAACACCACCGGGCCGGTCAGCTGGGCGCGCACGGTGCCCCAGGGAGCCGCCAGCACCAGGCCGAGCAGCGGAACGATCAGGAAGGCCAGACCGGCGATCGCGGGCAGGGCCAGCACCACAGGCAGCCCACCGGCCGGTGGGAGTGCCTCTTCCTCCCTCGCTATGGGCGGGTGGTCGGTGCCGCCTCCGGGCGCGCGGGTGCTGGTCATCTGACCTCCGGTGTCGCCTAACCTCCGGTGTCACCTAACCTCCGTGATGAAACCGAACCTGTCCAGCACGGCCTTGCCGAGTACCACCTTGGTCAGTACCGCGCGGACGGTCTGCTCCAGGTATTCGGAGCCGGAGTAATCCCGGCGGCCTTGAAGACCTGCTCTGCGGCCGCACCGAAGGGAACTTGCGGGGCGCAGATCGCGGTCTTGAGTTCCGGCTTGCCGAACGCTGCCAGGCCATCCACATGGCCCGGATTGTTCTTCGGGACGGCGATCTCCAGCTTGTTCCGCGCGAAGATGACGGGTTTTCCAGCGACCGGCTCAGCGCTGACCACGCGCTGCATTTGGGCCTGATCCGCGGAAGCGAACACGTTAACCGGCGCACCCTGGGTGATCTGCCCCGCCAGCGTGGAGCTCGCCGCGAAGTTGAACCGCACTGTTGTGCCGGGATTGGCCTTTTCGAATTCCTTCCCGATCGCGGTGAACGCGTCGTTCAGCGATGCTGCAGCGAACACCATGACAGGACCGGTGACGCTCCCGGCCGGGGGAGCTGCTTTCCCGGGTGAATTCAAGCGCGCAGCTGGGCGTGCAGATCCTCGGGAGAGGTTGCCGGGCGGTCGCAGACAAACCCGTGGCAGACGTAGGCCGCCGCGACGCCGCCCACGAGACCCCGCCCCGCGAGCATCGGAGCCTCCACGCCCGGCTCCCCGGCCAGCACGACCGCGCCGCCCGGCGCGGCCCAGCGGGCCTCGGTTTCCAGCGCAGTGCGGGCCGGGTCTCCGGCTGGACCGATCACGGCGACCTGCACTGGGCCGTGCGCCAGTGCCTCGGCGGTGGTCAGCCAGTGGCCGGCGGCCTGCGGTGCCTTGGCCGGCAGCAGGCCGGCCCGCGCCACCGCGGACTGCGCCGCCTCGCGGTAGGACTCCGAGCCGGTCAACGCCGAGGCGGTGACCATCGCGGCCGCCAGCGCGGACGCACCCGCCGGGGTCGCGTTGTCGGTGGGGTTGGAGGGACGCCGGAACAGCGCCTCAGCGTCCGTTGCGGTGTCGAACCAGGCACCGGCGTGGTCGGGGTCGGCGAAGTATTTCTGGGTCTGCTCCAGCACCGGCATCGCAGCCTGTAACCAACGATCCTCACCGGTGGCCTGGTGCAGAGCCAGCAGTCCTTCCGCGAGCCAGGCGTAGTCGGCCAGCACGCCGGCGGCCTGGCCCACCACGCCGTCGCGGGAGCTGCGCCGCAGCCGGCCGTCAACCACGTGCGTGCCCAGCATCAGGTCCGCCGCAGCAGCCGCCGCCGCGATCCACTCCGGACGGTCCAGCACGCTGCCGGCCTCAGCCAAGGTGGTGATCGCCATCCCGTTCCACTCGGTGACCACCTTGTCGTCCGGGGCGGGCTGCGGGCGGCCGGCGCGGGCAGCCAGCAGCGCGGCGCGCACCCGCTCCCAGCGGTCCGGGTCGTCGGGCTCGGCGGGCAGTTGCAGCACCGAGCTGCCATGCTCGAAGGTCCCGGCCGGGGTGACCTGCAGCAGCTCCCCGGCCCACTGGCCGTCATCGGGCCCGAGCACCTCGACGAGCTGCTCCGGCGTCCACACGTAGGTTGCGCCCTCGTGACCTGCGGTGTCGGCATCCAGCGAGGCCGCGAAGCCGCCCTGGGGGGTACCCAGACCGTCGAGCAGGAACGTCGCTGTCTGCTCGGCCACCCGGGCGGCAGTGGCCGATCCGGTCAGCCGGGCCAGATGGGTGTAAACGCGCAACAGCAGCGCATTGTCGTAGAGCATCTTCTCGAAATGGGGTACCACCCAGGCGGCATCGACGCAGTAGCGGGCGAACCCGCCGGCAAGCTGGTCGTACATCCCGCCGCGAGCCATCGCCTCACAGGTCTGCTGGACCATGGACAGGGCTGAGGGCAACCCGGTCCGCTCGTGGTGGCGCAGCAGGAACTCCAGCACCATCGACGGCGGGAACTTCGGGGCACCACCGAACCCGCTGTTGTCGTGGTCGAAGTCCTCGGCCAGCCGGTGCACCGCGGCGGCCAGCACCTTGTCGTCCACTGCGGACTCGGTCAGCGGCGTGGCCCGCTCGGCAAGTTGCCCGACGACCCGCTTGGCCGCCTCGCGGACCTGCTCACCGCGGTTGGCCCAGGCCTGGCGGATTGCGATGAGCAGCTGGGGAAAGCCCGGCATGCCATGCCGAGGCGTCGGCGGGTAGTAGGTGCCGCAGTGGAACGGATCACCGGTCGGGGTGAGGAAGCAGGTCATCGGCCATCCGCCCTGGCCGGTCATCGCCTGGGTCGCCTCCATATAGACAGAGTCGACGTCGGGCCGCTCCTCCCGGTCCACCTTGACGTTGACGAAGTTGGCGTTCATCACCCGCGCGATGTCCTCATCCTCGAAGGACTCGTGGGCCATCACGTGACACCAGTGGCACGCTGCGTAACCGATGGACAGCAGCACCGGCACATCGCGCTGCGCCGCCTCGGCGAATGCCTCGTCACACCAAGGCCACCAGTCGACCGGGTTGCCGGCATGCTGCAGCAGGTATGGACTGGTGGAGGTCGCAAGCCGGTTCGCCATCTCGGCAGCCTAACGGCTGCTCGTGAGTGGGATGAGGTGCGAAAGCACTCCTACTCACTCACGACCCTCGTCGTCGAAGGACTTCGGAACCCGGCGCAGGTGCTTGTTCATCGAGCGCACCAGCAGCGCGACCGCCACGAAGAACAGCAGCAGCACCACCAACCCGACCGGCGCCGACTTGCCGAAGTCCTCGCCCTGGCCACCGGGATCCTTCGGGGGCGGGGTGGGACGCTGAACCGCCACAATCCCAGCCACCGCCGAGAACTCCGCTGGCAGTACCAGGATCACGAGTGCACTCGCTCCCGGACACCGGAGAACAAGTCGTCCTCGGGCACCGTGGTATCGACCAGCGACCGGGCCAGCTCGTAGTCCTCCGTCGGCCACAGCTCCCGCTGCAATGCCAGCGGCATCGCAAACCACCGGCTGGTCGGGTCGATCTGGGTGGCATGGGCGCGTAGCGCATCGTCGCGCACCCCGAAGTACTCACCGCACTCCACCTGCGTGGTGACCCGTTCCAGCACGTCGGGCCGTAAGCGATCCCACTTGTCCAGCCACTCGCTAAACGGCGACTCCATACCGGCGGCGAGCAGCGCGTCATGGAACAGCTGCATCTTCTTGCGGGAGAAGCCATGCGAATAATAGAGCTTCAGCGGCTGCCACGGCTCCCCAGCATCGGGGAAACGGTCCGGGTCCCCGGCCGCGTCGAACGCCGCGACCGATACCTCGTGACAGCGGATGTGGTCGGGGTGTGGATAGCCGCCGTTCTCGTCGTAGGTCACCACGACATGCGGCCGGAACTCGCGCATCACCCGGACCAGGTCCTGCGTCGGACCCTCCAGCGGCACGACAGCGAAGCACCCTGGCGGCAGCGGCGGCAGCGGATCTCCCTCCGGCAGGCCGGAGTCGACGTAGCCCAGCCAGTGGTGCCGCACACCTAGGATCTGCGCGGCGCGGGCCATCTCCTGCCGGCGGACTTCCGCCAGCTTCGCCGGGTGCGCGGCCAGGTCCGCCGGTTCGAACGATGGATTGAGAATGCTGCCGAGCTCTCCGCCGGTGCAGGTGACGACCATCACATCGTGACCGTCGGCGATGTACCGGGCCATTGTTGCGGCGCCCTTGCTGGACTCGTCATCGGGGTGCGCGTGCACCGCCATCATGCGCATCTGCTTCGCCATGGACGCCTGCTCATCCCTCCTCCACCACCCGCCGGGTGCCGTCGGCGGTGGGAATACTTGTGGTCGAACCATTGTCCCCACTGGGCCGACAGTTCCGTCCAGGAGGTGCAACGCCGTGACCACCGGCCAGCTTCCCGAGGGTCGCTACGGCCCGCGGGCCACCGGCCGCCGCCGCCGTTGGGCACTGCCGCTCGGGTTGCTGCTCGCGATGCTTGCCGGCCTGCTGGTGGCGGTGATCGGCTACCGCAACCTCGGCACCACGCCGGTGCAGGGCGAGGCGCTGGGCTTCATCCCGCTGGGTGACAATGCGGCGCAGGTCCGCCTTAACGTGATCCGCGAGGACCCCGCACGGCCCGCCGTGTGTATCGTCCGGGCTCGCTCTCGAGACGGGGGGGAAACCGGGCGCCGGGAGGTCTACGTGCCTCCGGCTGCAGGTCCGGCCGAGCTCACCACGGTGGTGCACACCTCCCGGCCGCCAGTCGCTGCCGACGTCTACGGATGCTCACTTCACGTGCCCCCCTACCTTGTGCCAGCCTCTGGCTACTGATCTTTAATGGCCTTGCTGAGCAGGCACGATCCCGGCTCTGCCACCCATAAGGCTGAGTCAGGGAGGCACGCATCGTGTTACCGTTCAAGGTACGCACGGCCCCGGGGGCGGGGCCGTGTTTTTCCGTTCCAGCCGAGGGCCGCCACGCCACCGGTTCGGGACCCTCCGTCCCCGCAACCCCGCGGACGCCGGATGAGACGAGGAGTGGTGACCGTGAGCGAGACCCAGGTAGCCTGGCTGACCCAGGAAGCCCACGACCGGCTCAAGCACGAGCTTGACGAGCTGGTCGCGAACCGCCCGGTCATTGCCGCGAAGATCAACGATGCCCGCGAGGAAGGGGACCTCAAGGAGAACGGCGGCTACCACGCCGCCCGTGAGGAGCAGGGCCAGCTGGAGGCGCGGATCCGCCAGCTGCAGGAGCTGCTGCGAGTCGCCAAGGTCGGTGAGGCCCCAGCCGAGTCCGGCGTCGCAGCCCCTGGGATGGTCGTCACCGTGCGCTATCAGGATGACGAGGAGACCGAGACCTTCCTGATCGGTTCTCGCGAGGAAGGCGCCCACGGCGACCTGGAGGTCTACTCGCCGAACTCCCCGCTGGGTAAGGCGATCATCGGCGCGCATGAGGGCGAGGACCGCCGCTACGAGCTGCCCAACGGCGGTTCGATGACGGTCGCACTCGTCAAGGCGGAGCCCTTCCGGGGCTGAGCAACTCGGTACGCCTCGCCAGGCGCAAGCCACACTATCAGGTGATGCCTTCATCGCCTGTTCACCTGCTGTTGGGCAAGTTTGGCGACCTGATTACGCACTATTGCGCCAATGGAGAGTTCGCCATGGCCCGTGAGTCACTCGAACAGCGTAGTACGCTGCCAGCTCTGGATTCGTCGAGTGATCGCGACCGCGATGGTGATCTTGATCGCACTCGGGGCCTACCAGTTAGCGCAGGGGCTGCCCAGCCTCTTCGGCAGACCCGCGCCAGCCTGGCAAACAGAGGAGACGCTCGACGGAACTCAGGAAAGTCTGGACGGGCTCGACCTCGGGGACAGCCAGGCACCGGCCAGTGTCACCGTCGTCCCCGACGACGCTGCGGAGACGCCGAACAGTGACGCCATTCCCGGAAGTCCGCAGCCGAGGGCAGCGCCACGCGCCGGTGGTCAGCATCGGTCCGCGGCGCTGACCGCCGTGGCGTTCGCGCTCGCCCAGCGCGGGAAACCCTACATATGGGGTGGCAACGGCGACCCCGGGTTCGACTGCTCCGGACTGACCAAGGCCGCCTATGCCGCGGCCAAAATCGCCCTGCCGCGTACCGCTCAAGATCAGTACGACTACGGACCGCTGCTGCCGGCTGGTGCTGCCCTGCGGCCCGGAGATCTGCTGTTCTTCGGCACCCCGGACAACATTCACCATGTAGGGATATCGCTCGGCGGCACTCTCATGATCAACGCACCCACGTTCGGGCAGACCGTCCGGGTCCAGGACTACCGCAATGCCTCCGACTACGCGGGATCCTCGCGGCCAGCCGGGTGATGATGGTCAGCGCATCACCCGGTAGCCGGCCGCGCCCAGGTCAGCGACCAGCTCCTCGCAGTGTTGGCGCCCCCGGGTCTCCAGGCTCAACGCGACCATCGCCTCGCCTACCGCGAGCCTGCCGGCGATCCGCGAATGCGCCACGTCCACCACGTTGGCGCCCGACTCCCCGATCCGCCCCAGCAGCGCGGCGAGCTCCCCTGGCCGATCGGGCACGGTCACCCGCAGCGCCAGGAACCGGCCACCCGCACCCAGGCCGTGCTGGATGACGTGCATCAGCAGTAGCGGGTCGACGTTGCCCCCCGACAGCACGGCGCACACCGGCCCGGCAAAGCGCTCGGCCGGTTCCAGCAGCGCCGCGACGGCCGCAGCGCCGGCCGGCTCGACGAGCATCTTGGCTCGCTCCAGGCACAACAGCAGGGCCTGGGATAGCGCTTCCTCCCCCACCGTCAGCACCTCATCGACCAGCTCGGATACGTGCGCGAAGCTCACCGGACCCAACTCGGCCACCGCGATGCCGTCGGCCATGGTGTGCGGGTTGGGCAGCCGGACCGGCACACCGGCCGCCAGCGACGCGGGCCACACAGCGGCGCCCTCGGCCTGCACGCCGATCACTGTCACGTCAGGTTTGATGCCCTTGACGGCGGCGGCGATCCCGCCGACCAGCCCGCCGCCGCCGGTGGGGACCAGCACGGTCCCGACCTCAGGCAGCTGCTCGAGCACCTCCAGCCCTACCGTGCCCTGGCCGGCGAGCACGTCAGGATGGTCGAAGGGGTGGATGAACACCGCGCCGGTGTCCTCGGCGTACCGCCGTGCGGCAGCCATCGACTCCTCGACGGCGTCGCCGACCAGGTGCACCTGCGCACCGTAGCCGCGGGTCGCGGCCACCTTGGGCAGCGCGGCGGTCACCGGCATGCAGACCGTCGCCGCGGTGCCCAGCATCGCGGCCGCCAGCGCCACGCCCTGCGCGTGGTTGCCTGCGCTGGCCGCCACCACCCCGCGGGCGCGTTGCGCCGCGGACAGCGCCTGGATCCGGACATACGCGCCCCGAATCTTGAACGAACCGGTGCGCTGCAGGTTCTCGCACTTGAGGTGGACGCCGACCCCGCAACGCTGCGCGAGGACGCGGGAGTGCTTCAGCGGCGTTCGCCGGATGACACCGTTCAGCGTCTCGCGGGCAGCCCTGATCTGCTCGATGCCGATCAGCTCCATAGCCAGTGATCCTGCCAGCTCCAAATTCGTGATCACCGACCGTGTGACAGCTCGTCGCAGACCGCGGCCCAAGGAGTAAGGTCACCGACGAGTCTCGGGAGGTGGGGATGGGGCGCAGCGCTCGTTGGATGCCGGTCGTGGTCACCGCTGCGGTGGCCGCGTTGCTGGCCGGCGCCGCGGTCGTCACCGCCGAGGGCGCAGGCTGCGATCAGCCGGGCCGCTATGTGCGTGTGGCCGGTGGGGTGCAGCTGGTTGGTGGGTGCCTGAACAGCGACGACCTTCCGGTGGCGCCACCACCCGTCGAGCAGCCACCACCACCGCCGGTGAAGCCGCTCGGGCTCTAGCCCAACGCCTGGAGCAGGTCCTCGACAAGGTCATCAACGTCCTCGATGCCTACCGACAGCCGCAGCAGCTCGGCAGGCACCTCCAGCTGCGATCCCGCGGTGGAAGCATGGGTCATCCGCCCTGGATGCTCGATGAGCGACTCCACCCCACCCAGCGACTCGGCCAGAGTGAATACCCGGGTCTTGGCGCAGACCGCCAACGCCGCCTGCTGACCACCCCGGACGGTGAACGAGACCATCCCACCGAACCGGCGCATCTGCTTGGCTGCCACTTCGTGGCCAGGGTGGGTTCCCAGGCCGGGGTAGCGGACGCCGGTGACCCCCGGGTGGGCCTGCAGGGCGGCGACGACCCGCTCGGCGTTGTCGCAATGCCGCTCCATGCGCACCGCCAGGGTCTTGATCCCCCGCAAGGTCAGCCAGGCGTCGAACGGCCCGGGTACCGCACCGGCGCCGTTCTGCAGGAAGGCCACCTGCTCGTCGAGCTCGCCATCGTCGGTGACCAGGGCGCCACCGATGACGTCGGAGTGCCCGCCGAGGTACTTGGTGGTCGAGTGCAACACCACGTTCGCGCCGAGCCCGAGAGGAGTCTGCAGGTAAGGCGAGGCGAAGGTGTTGTCCACCACCAGGCGCGCACCGGCCTCGTGCGCGACGCCGGCCAGCGCCGCGATATCGGCGATGGACAGCAGCGGGTTGGTCGGCGTCTCGCACCACACCAACCGGGTCGCCGGACGCATGGCGGTGCGCACGACGTCCACATCGGACAGCTCGACGGCGGTGTACTCGATCCCCCAGTGCCGGAACACCTTGTCGATCAAGCGGAACGTGCCGCCATAGGCGTCGTCAGGGATCACGACGTGGTCTCCGGGCCGGCAGGTGGCACGCAACAACGCATCAGTCGCCGCCATCCC
>DATDHI010000348.1:0-5497 GCA_036521655.1 Pseudonocardiaceae bacterium
ACCGACGAGGACGGCAGCGTCATCGCCAGCCGCACTCTCAGCGCGGACGGCCGCTCCCGGGCACACCTGGGTGGTCGCTCGGTCCCGGCGGGCGTGCTGGCCGACCTGGCAGACGGCATGCTGGCCGTGCACGGCCAGAACGACCAGCTGCGGCTGCTGCGCGCCAGCGAGCAGCGGGTCGTACTCGATCGCTTCGCTGGTGACTTGGTGGCCCGGCCGCTGGCCGAATACCACCGGGTTCGGAGGGGGTGGCTGCGCTGCTGCGCTGAGCTCGCCCAGCGGCAGGATCGTTCCCGGGAGCTGGCCAGAGAAGCAGACCTGCTCGGCCACGGCCTCGCCGAGATCACCGCGCTGGACCCGCAGCCGGGAGAGGACAGCGCCCTGCTGGCCGAGGCTCGCCGGCTGGCGGATGTCGACCAGCTGCGGGAGACCGCCGCCAGCGTGCAGGCCGCGATCAGCGGTGCCCCGGAGCCCGACCCCGACCAGCCGGGCGCGATCGGCCTGGTCGGGCAGGCGCGACGGCGGTTGCACTCGGTGGCAGACCCTGCACTGCAGGCGCTGGCCCCGCGGTTGGCCGAGGCCGCGGCGCTGCTCGCCGACGTGGGCGCCGAGCTCGCCGGCTATCTCGAAGACCTGGACGTCGACCCGGCCCGGCTGGAGCAGGTGCTCGCCCGGCAGGCCGCGCTCAAGCAGCTCACCCGCAAGTACGCGGCCGATGTCGACGGGGTGCTGGCCTGGGCGAGCGACGCCCGCGAGCGCCTGGCCGGCCTGGACACCTCCGAACAGGCGCTGGCGGTGCTGGCGGCGCGGCGCGACGCGCTGGCTGCCGAGCTGTCCCAGCACGCCGCCACCCTCACCGTGGCCCGGCAGGCGGCGGCCGGCGAGCTCGGTGACGCCGTCACGGCTGAGCTCTCCGGGCTGGCGATGGGCCAGGCGCAACTATCCGTCGCGGTGTCCCCGGCCATGGTCCGGGACGGAGACAACGAGGGGCTCACCGTCGGTGGGGCTCGGCTGCGGGCCGGGCCCGATGGCGTCGACGAGGTGGAGCTGCTGCTGGCGCCGCACGCCGGGGCGGGGGCGCTGCCGGTGCACAAGAGCGCCTCCGGAGGAGAGCTGTCCCGGGTCATGCTGGCGCTGGAGGTCGTGCTGGCTGACGCCGACCCCGTCCCCACGATGGTGTTCGACGAGGTCGACGCCGGGGTCGGCGGGCGGGCCGCGGTCGAGATCGGGCGGTGCCTGGCTCGGCTGGCCCGCAGCCACCAGGTGGTGGTCGTCACCCACCTGCCGCAGGTCGCCGCCTACGCCGATCGGCATCTCGTGGTGGACAAGGCGACCTACGCCACCGGCCTGACCCGCAGCGGGGTCCGCGAGCTCGACCGCCCAGCCCGGGTCGCCGAGCTGGCCCGGATGCTCGCCGGGCTGGATGACACCGACACTGGGCGTGCGCACGCCGAAGAGTTGTTGGCGACCGCGGAGGCGGAGACTCGTGTCAGGTAGCGGCGCGCCTCCGGGACCGGGGACCCGGGTTTTGTCACCATGACCGGCATGAAGATCTCCGGAGTGCTCAGCCGGTCCGGCCGTGAGCTGCCCGGTGTAACGGGGGTGGCCAGAGTGGACCGCCGCGCCGACGCAGTGGTGCGTCGCGCCGGTCGCGGCGACATCGCAGTGTTCGACCAGGTTGATCTCGACCGGAGAACCGCAGATGCGCTGGTAGCAGCAGGGGTGGCCGGAGTGGTCAACGCGGCGCCATCGATCTCCGGCCGGTTCCCGAACCTGGGTCCCGAGATCCTCGTCGCAGCGGGCATCGTGCTGCTCGACGGGGTCGGGGCGGAAGCGTTGCGGATCAAGGACGGCAGCCGGGTGCGGCTGCATGAGGGTCGGGTGTATGCCGGGGACCAGGAGCTGGCCCAGGGTGTCGAGCAGACGGCCAACTCGATCGCGGACCTGATGATCGAGGCCAAGTCGGGGCTATCCACCCAGCTCGAGGCGTTCTCCGCCAACACCATCGAGTTCCTTCGCCACGAGCGTGCTCTGATCATCGACCGGGTCGGCATACCGGATGTCGAGGTCCCGATCCGGGGCCGTCAGGTGCTGGTAGTGGCCGCAGGCTACAACCACACCGCCGATCTGGTCGCGCTCAAGCACTTCATCCGGGAGTATCACCCGGTTCTGATCGGCGTCGAGGCCGGCGCCGACGCCCTGCGCGCTGCCGGCCACCGGCCGCACCTCGTTGTCGGCGACCCACAACAGGTCGGCACCGACACCCTCAAGGCGGCCGACGAGATCGTGGTATCCGCCCACCCCGACGGCTTCGCCCCCGGGCTGGAACGGATCCAGGACCTCGGAATCGGCGCCGTGACCTTTCCCGCGGTGAGCAACCCTGAGGATCTCGCGCTGCTCCTGGCCGAGGCGCACGGCGCTTCGCTCGTCATCGCCGTCGGGTTCCAGGCCACCCTGCACGAGTTCCTCGATCGGGGCCGGACGGGATCCAACCCGTCCACCTTCCTCACCCGGCTAAGGCTGGGCAGCAAGCTCGTCGACGGCCATGCCGTCGCTGCCCTGTATCGCAGCCGGGTATCGGCCGGCACCGTCATGCTCATGGTGGTGGCCGCGCTCCTCGCGGTGTCCGTGGCGCTGCTCGTGTCCAACATCGGTGGTGCGTACCTGCTGCTCGTCAGCGATAACTGGAACCATGTCGTTTCCTGGGTCAAGGGGCTCTGGTGATCTCGCTGCGATACCACGTGATCTCCATCACCGCTGTCTTCCTTGCGCTGGCTCTCGGAGTGGTCCTCGGATCCACGTCGATCAGCGGCCGGTTGCTGTCCGGACTCAGCTCGAACCGCGACGAACTGAGCCGCCAGGTGAGTGACCTACAGGCCCAGGGCAACGGGTTGCGGGCACGCTTGGCCGATGCGACCACTTTCGGCACTGCGGTGGGCCCCCGCGCCGTTGCCGGCTCATTACGTGGCCGCACCGTGGTGCTCGTGACTACCGACGACGCCGATCCGGCTGACCGAGACGCCCTGGGCGGGCTGATCAGAAACGCCGGTGGCACCGTCACCGGCGAGCTGCAGCTCACTGCGGCGTTCACCGATCCGTCCCGGTCCGACCAGCTCAGCGACCTCACCACCCGCCTGCTACCGGCCGGTCTGCGGCTGCCCACGGCGCCTGACGCCGGGACGCTGGCTGGCGGGTTGCTCGGCTCCCTGCTGCTGGTCAACCCCCATGACGGGAAAGCGCAGGCCACTCCTACCGAGATCACTGCGGTACTCGCCGGGCTCGGTGATGGCGGCTTCATCCGGATCGGCCCTCAGGTCCGGCCGGCGCAGCTCGCAGTGGTGCTCACCGGAGGTCCCAGTCACGGCGACGGCAGCGGGGACCGGGCCGGCATCCTGGCTCGCTTCGCAACCCAGCTGGATCGCTCGGGCGCCGGTGCGGTGCTCGCGGGTAGACCGGGGTCCGCGGAGGGCAACGGCCCGATCGGCGTGGTGCGGGCCGATACGGCCGCGACGTCCGTGCTGTCCACGGTCGACGATGTCAGCACGGCGGCTGGCCGGGTGGTGACCGTGCTGGCACTGGCCGAGCAGGCAGAGGGTCGGTCCGGGAGGTACGGTACGGCCGGCAACGCGCAAGCCGTAGTTCCCGCGATCCAGGGCTGACCAGCGAGGCGGCTTCCCGGAGCCACCGCTGGCGGTGTTACCGTGAGGCTCCGTGGTCGGTGGCCTTGCGCCGGATGGTCGGTGGCTTGCGTCCCTGCCGCACCGCAAACCGGTCACCGCTCAGAGGGCCGGTCCGGACCACGGGAGACGGTCTTGGTGAAGCATGTCCGCCCAACCAGGTACCTGTTCGTCACCGGAGGAGTCGCGTCCTCGCTGGGCAAGGGGCTGACCGCGTCGAGTCTCGGCCAGCTGCTGACAGCCCGCGGGCTGCGGGTGACCATGCAGAAGCTGGACCCTTATCTCAATGTCGATCCCGGAACGATGAATCCGTTCCAGCACGGTGAGGTCTTCGTCACCGCGGACGGGGCCGAGACCGACCTGGACATCGGCCACTACGAGCGCTTCCTGGATCGTGATCTCGGTGGTAATGCCAACGTCACCACCGGCCAGATCTACTCGGCGGTGATCGCCAAGGAGCGGCGCGGCGAGTACCTCGGCGACACCGTGCAGGTGATCCCGCACATCACCGATGAGATCAAGTCCCGGATCATGGCCATGTCCGCGCCGGCCGGCGACGAGCGGCCGCCGGATGTGGTGATCACCGAGATCGGCGGCACGGTCGGCGACATCGAGTCGTTGCCCTTCCTCGAGGCGGCCCGCCAGGTACGCCACGACGTCGGCCGGGACAACAGCTTCTTCCTGCATGTCTCCCTGGTGCCCTACCTGGCACCGTCCGGGGAGTTGAAGACCAAACCGACCCAGCATTCAGTGGCCACCCTGCGCAACATCGGTATCCAGCCCGACGCGCTGGTCTGCCGCGCCGATCGGGAGATCCCGTTCGGGCTGAAGCGAAAGATCGCGCTGATGTCCGATGTGGACATCGATGGCGTGGCCGCCGCCCCGGACGCACCGTCGATCTACGACATCCCCAAGGTGCTGCACTCCGAAGGCCTCGACGCCTACGTGGTGCGCCGGCTCGGGTTGCCGTTCCGGGATGTGGACTGGACGGTGTGGGGGGACCTGCTGGACCGGGTGCACGCCCCGACTGAGGTGGTGCAGATAGCCCTGGTCGGCAAGTACGTCGACCTGCCGGACGCCTACCTGTCGGTGACCGAGGCGCTGCGCGCCGGGGGATTCGCGCACCGGGCCAAGGTCGAGATCCGGTGGGTGCCCTCCGACACCTGCGAGACGTCCGAGGGTGCGGAACTCGCTCTGGACGGGGTGGACGGGGTGCTGGTGCCGGGGGGCTTCGGCGTGCGCGGCATCGAGGGCAAGATCGGAGCCATCCACTATGCCCGTACTCGTGGCATCCCCGCCCTGGGGCTGTGCCTGGGCCTGCAGTGCATGGTGATCGAGGCCGCCCGGCATCTGGCGGGCCTCGACGGCGCCGGTTCGACCGAGTTCGACGAGGCCACCGCGCACGCGGTGATTTCCACCATGGCCGACCAGACCGACGTCGTTGCTGGTCAGCGAGACATGGGCGGGACCATGCGGCTGGGCGCCTATCCGGCGTCGCTGGTGCCCGGCTCGGTGGTGGCCACGGCTTACGGCGCCACCGAGGTCTCCGAGCGCCATCGGCACCGTTATGAGGTGAACAACGCCTACCGGGACAAGCTTGCAGCGGCCGGTCTGGTGATCAGTGGGACGTCCCCCGACGGGAACCTGGTCGAGTTCGTCGAACTAGCCGCCAGCATGCACCCGTTCTTCGTCGGCACCCAGGCCCACCCCGAGCTGATCAGCCGGCCCACCCGCCCCCATCCGCTGTTCGTCCGGTTCGTCCAGGCTGCGCTGGACTACAGGGCAGCTGACCGGTTGCCTGTCGAGCTGCCGGCGGCCAG
>DATDHI010000349.1:0-5605 GCA_036521655.1 Pseudonocardiaceae bacterium
CGCCGACCACACGCCGGGGGCGAGCAGCAGGCTGACCAAGCTCAGCACACCAGCCACCCGAGCTGCCCGGGGTGCCGCCGTCGAGAACAGCCGCCCCACCACGAGCAGCACAACGGCCACGAACGCGACGGCGACGGCGACATATCGCAACCAGCCGTTCCAGGAGGGATTCCGGGACACCAGCACCCAGGCCCACAACGCCGTCACCGCCACCGCCGCCGGCAGCAACACCCAGCCATACCCGCTCGGCTGGCGGTAGTGGCGCCACATCATGGCCACCCCGGCGGCAGTCACCGCAGCGACGGCGGGGGCCATTTCGGTCGTGTAGTACGGGTGGAAGCCACCTTGGGCGAAGCTCAGCACGAGGCCTACCAGCAGCAACCAGCCGCCCCACAGCACCCAGCCGGTGCGGCGCGCCCGGTCTGCAGGCACCCCCGACCGGATCCGGCGGATCCCCACGACAGCGACCGCAACCAGCACCAGCAGGCACAACGGCAGCAGCCAGCTGATCTGGCCGCCGACCTGCTCGCCGAACAAGCGGGTGATGCCGGAGCTGCCGCCGAAACCCCCAGGGCCACCCCGATCACCAGGCCACGGGCCACCAGCGCCACCCGGGCCGCCGGGGCCTACGGGGCCACCCGGGTTACCAGCGCCGCCGACCAGTTCGCGGCCCGCCTCGCGACCGAGGATGCGACCCAGGCCGTTGTAGCCGACCACCAGGTTGAGCACGGACCCATCGGTGCTCCCGCCGATGTAGGGCTTGGGTCCGGGCCAGGCGCCGACCAGCGCGACCCACCACAGCGAGCTCGCCAACAACACCACCCCGGCGCCGAGCAGGTCGAGTGTCCGGCGGCGTACCGACGCTGATGAGCCGATCAGGTAGGCCAGCGCGAACACCGGCACCACGATCCAGGCTTGCAGCATCTTGGTGACGAAGCCGAACCCGAGGAACATCGCCGCGAGCATCAGCCAGCGGGTCGGATGCGCGGCCTCGCGCTGCACGGATCTGGTGAACGCATAGGCCGCAGCCACCAGCAGCAGCACCATCAGGGTGTCCGGGTTGGTATCACGGTTGATCGCCACGGTCACCGGGGTGAGGGCGAGCACCAGCGCGGCGAGCAGCGCGACGCGCTCCCCGGCCCAGAGCCGCACCGTGCGGTGCAGCAGGAAGACCGCGGCCACACCCTCCACGACCTGGGGCAACAGCAGCGACCACCCGTGATAGCCGAATACCGCCGCCGAGGCCACCATCGGCCAGAACGCCATCGGCGGCTTGTCCACGGTGACCACGCCGAGCGGGTCGAAGGACCCGAACACGAAGTTCGTCAAGCTCGCCGACATCGACTTCACCGCAGCGGAGTAGTACGGGTTCCCCCACCCCTCACCCCAGATCCGCCACCCGTACAACACCCCAGCCACTCCGCAGATCCCCGCCAGCGCGACCGAGGAGCGAGCCGCATTCAGCGGGCTCAGCGTGGTGAAACCGGGCCTGTTAACCGCGTTGAGCCCGCTCGATGCGGGTGCGTCGGTGATCATGCTTGGAAGACCCAGGTGCGCAGGAGCAGGAAGCGGGCGGCGGTGCCCAGCACCGAAGCCGTCAGGAGCACTCCGACCTCCAGCCACCGCGACGGGTAGGCGACCAGTACCTGCAACAACACCAGCGCACCCGAGGTGAGCACGTAGTACAGCGCGAAGACCACCAGGCCCTGCAGGTGCACCCGACGCCTCGACGCACCGGCGCCCGCGAAGGTCAGCCGCCGGTTGGCCTCAGTGTTCAGGAACGTCACCATGATCAGCGCGCCGAGGTTCGCCAGCAAGGGCTCAGACCACGATCGCAACAGCGCGTACAGCAGCGCCGTCGCTGCCGTGGACGCCAGGCCGATCAACCCGAACGCCGCCAGCTGCCACAGCAGCCCGGCGCGCGGCGGGGCAAGTACCGCGTCCGGGTGCGCGGACCGGGGCTGCGGCCGTCGGGGCAGATCCGTCACCCGCGCCGCACCAGTCACCTTGGCCCGAGCCACCCGCACCAACCCTCTGACGTCCTCCCACGCGGTGGACAGCACGTGAACCCGGCTGTCGGCATCCTCCACCCAGTCGACGGGGACCTCATGCACCCGCAACCCGTTGTATTCGGCCAGTAGCAGCAGCTCGGTGTCAAAGAACCACCCTTCGTCTACCACGTGCGCCAGCAACGGTCGGATCACGTCGGTACGAGCCGCCTTGAACCCGCACTGCGCGTCGGAGAACCGGGCGCCGTGGGTGAGGTGGATCAACGAGTTGTAGCACCGCGAGATCGTCTCGCGGCGGGCGCTGCGCACCGTACGCGACCCCGGCGCCAGCCGGGACCCGATCGCGATGTCGGAGTGCCCGTTCACCAGCGGCGCGACCAGGGGGAGCAGGGCATCCAAGCTGGTGGACAGGTCGACGTCCATGTAGACCACGACGTCGGCGTCGCTGTACTCCCACGCGGTGTGCAGCGCGTGGCCGCGTCCCTTGCGATCCAGGTGCAGCACTCGCACGCGGTCGTCGGACTCGGCGAGCTGCATCGCCACCCGCAGTACCCCGTCGGTACTGGCGTTGTCCACCACCGTGATCGTCCACTCAAACGGGAACTGGGCATCCAGGTAGGACCGCAGCACGCTGATACACCCTGGTAACGCACGTTCCTCGTTGTACACCGGCACCACCACGTCCACTGTGGCGAGCCGGCCCACCGACCACTGTCTCGCGCCGGCAGCGGGAACACTGTCGTGTTCCCGCTCCACCGGGGCCTCGCTGATCTCCACCACCGCCAACAACCTCACCCCTTAGCTCGCCGTCCCTGCCCTTCCAGTTATGACGGTGCGATGTGCGAGCAGCCTGGAGGCAACCTCAGAGTTCGCTGGGAAAGATTCGTTCGAGCAGCTTGTTCAGCCGGTCATTGGCTGACGGGCCAGGTCGGCGGCGCCGATGAGACCCGCCTCGGGGCCCAGTTCCGCAATTCGCAACGCCGCCATCGGCCGGTGCCCACGGCCGGTCAGGTACTGACCGAAAGCCGCCAACGCAGGAGCGCGCAGCACCTCACCAGCCGCGGACACCCCACCACCGATGACGAACAGGCCCGGGTCCAGGACGGCGGCCAGCCCGGCCATCCCCCGTCCCAGCCAGGTCCCGACCTCGTCGAAGCAGTGCAGCGCCGCCACGTCGCCGGCCTGGGCTGCCTGGGTGACCATCTCGCCGGTGATGCTCCCGGGCCCCCCGCCGGCCAGCCCCAGCAGCTCCCCGGCCATCGCGGGTGCGGAGCGGGCGATCTCCTGGGCCTCGTGTGCGAGTGCCCGGCCGCTGGCGTACTGCTCCCAGCAGCCCAGCAGGCCGCATCCGCACTGCCGCCCGTTCGGGACGACGGTGACGTGGCCGACCTCGGCTGCGGCGCCGAACCGGCCCCGCACCAGCCGGCCGTTCACCACGATGCCGCCGCCGATCCCGGTCCCCACGGTCAGCGTCACCACGTGGTCGTGACCGCGGCCCGCACCGAAACGAACCTCCGCCCACGCTGCGGCGTTGGCGTCGTTCTCGACCACCACCGGCAGGCCGAGCCGTCGCTGCAGCGACGCCCGCAGCTGCTCGCCCCGCCAGGGGAGATTCGGGGCGAACATCACCGTGGACCGCGACTCATCGACAAAACCAGCTGCCCCGAGGCCGACTCCCTCGACGTCATACTCGCTGGTCAGCTCGCCAACTGCGGCGGCGATCGCGTCCTGGATCTTCGACGTGTCCTCGGCTGGCGTGTCCCGGCGGGTCTCGGCGATGATCGTCCCGGCCTCGTCGACGACCCCGGCAGCGACCTTCGTGCCGCCGATGTCCACCCCGATGGTCAGAGTCGAGCTCATCGGGTCCGCGCGGCCGCGCCGGTCACCGGGCCAGTGCGTTGAGGAACTGCTCCACCTCCTCGGTCGACTCCAGGACGAAGTCCGCAGCCGTCATCCGGCTGGCCTGCTGCGGGTCCCCGACGTCGGCGACGACGACGCCGATGCCCCATCCGGCCAGCGCCTGGAAGGCGTCCTCGTCGGTGATGTCGTCGCCGAGATACAGCGGCACGACGTGATCGGTGTCGAGATCCAGGGCCGACATCAGGTACCGGACGGCCTTGCCCTTGTTCCAGTCGATCTTCGGCTGAACCTCGTAGACCATCTTGCCGGGCGTGACTTTCAGCTGGTCGGGACACTCGGTCAGCAGTGCGTCCACCGCCGCCCGCACGAGGGGCGCTTCGGCGGGAGCGACGAGCCGGTAGTGGACAGCGACCGACGCCCGCTTGGGCTCGACGACCGCACCCTGGACCGGCCCGACCGCGTTGCGGAGCCGATCGGTGACCCTGGACACCAGGTCTTCGAAGCCGGTCGCCGCGTCGTGGTGAATCGTACCGATCTTCGGATCCCAGATGTCGAAGCCGTGGCTACCCGCCACTACCAGGTCGTCGATGCCCATCAGCTGCTGCACGACGAGCCGATCGCGTCCGCTGACCACGCACACCGTGGTCCGCCGGGCGAGCGCGCGCACCGTCTGTCGCATACTGCCGGAGATAACGGCGTCCTGCGGCCGGTCGACGATCGGCGTCAGCGTCCCGTCGTAGTCGAGGAACACCGCGGGCCGGCGATCCGCCAGCAGCCCGCCGAACTGATCCCCATCGCGCAGCGCGTGCGGCAGGTCAGCAATGCGACGCGACGCGGTGACGTTGGGCAGCTGCACCGGGGCCTCGGGATCGGTTGACGAAGAACTTGGCGAATCTTCAGCCTAGTCACAGGAAGTCGGCGGAACATGGGATTGAGGTCGCGGGTGGCTACCCACGACCTGATAGTGCACTCCGAGAGAGGCCGTTCCATGATCAGCCGGACCAAGATGACGCTGCTGGTGGGGGCAGCGGTATTGACAATCGCCGGGGTGGGGACCGGCATCGCCGTCGCCCAAACCTCCAGCCAGCCGTCTCCAACCCCACCCACCCCGTCCAGCAGCGCACCGGCGCCGAATGGCATGCATCACGGGCGCGGCGGGCCCCACGGGCCCGGGGGGTATCAGGGGGCACTCAATCGGGTCGAGCACGGTGAGGCCACTGTGCGCACCGACAACGGCTTCCAGGTCATCGAGGTGCAGCGCGGAACTGTGGCGTCGGTGAGCCCTACGCAGCTGAGCGTCCGCTCCGCCGATGGGTTCACCGGCAACTATGTGGTCGACAGCTCGACCAAGATCCGTAAGGACCGGAAGGACAGCACCATCGGCCAGGTGGCCGTCAATGATCAGGTCACCGTCATGGCCATCAAAACCGGTGACACCGCAACCGCCAAACGCATCGGTGACGGCGCGCCGGGCAGGTAGTTGACCTGCAGACACGCCCGCGGGCCGCTGCGGCCTACCGAACGTGGACTAGGCTCTGACCGTGTCGAGGCCGAGCAACACCTCAGGCGCTGATGCCGACCGGCTGCGCCGGATCGAGTCCGTCACCGACGCCGCGCTCGGACACCTCGACGTCGAAAACCTCCTGGTCGAGCTGCTCGACCGGGTGCGCGAACTCCTGCCGGTCGAGACAGCAACGGTGCTTCTGCTCGACCCCACCGCCCAGCAGCTTGTCGTG
>DATDHI010000350.1:0-4640 GCA_036521655.1 Pseudonocardiaceae bacterium
GAAGATTGGTCTTGTGAGGAAAGGAGACGGCATTCGATGGCCGTGTCGCCTCAAACGAGGGAAAGGATGGTCCCGCAGACATGGTGGAGAAAGGGACACGTCGCGAACCGCGGCGCGTGCAGTCGGTCGATCGCGCCTTCACGCTACTCGAGCTCCTGGCCGATGCGGGGGGCTCGCTCAGCCTGTTGGAACTGGCCGAGGCCACCCGGCTGCCGATGACCACGATCCACCGGCTGCTGCGCTGCCTGACCGGGCAGGGGTACGTCCGCCAGGAGACGACCAGGCGGTACGCGTTGGGGCTGCGGATGATCCGGCTCGGAGCAATGATCGGAATCTGGTGTGCCACGAGCGTTGGAGGTCGCGATGAGTGGGTGATCGTGGGTGAAGACGGTGCTGTGCAGCTGATGAAGGTTGGCCCTTCGGAGTCGCCCTGCGGGGGAGGCTTCAAACCGCCTCATGCTGCTCCGGTCGTAAGGCCGCGGTGGTGAGCGATGAGGAGAAGGCGCCGGTGAGGCGTCAGGTGGGGACCAGGAAGGCGAACGCGAGTGAATCGCTGTGGACGTGTCGAGATGATTAACCACATGACATCGAAACCGGGGTTTCAGGTTGCTCCCGGGATGAGCCTGGCGGGTGCCCGCTGACTGGCCAGGTGGTGTCCGGCATGAAGGCGACGCGAGCCTGGTCTGCTGCGGCTGCACGGAACGTGGGAAGGCCCACCCTGATACTGCCGCCCCGGCTGGGGTGGTGAGAGGGAGACCACCAAGCAGCAGGAACTGTGAGGTGCTGAGTACCGACGCGGGGTGGGTTGGCGGACTGGCTCGTAGTAGTGGTGAAGCTCCTGCAATGGGGGTGGAGCGAAGGGGCCAGACCATCGTGATCTGTTCGGTCGATCAACCACATGGTGGGAGGAATCGGGATGAGCACGTCGCTGTCGCAACGGAAGTCGTTCGAGATCTCGAAGCGGGAGGTGTGGCAGGCGTATCAGCGGGTGAAGGCGAATAAGGGCGCGCCGGGAACGGACGGGGTGAGCATCGAGGAGTTCGAAACCGACCTGCAAGGCAACTTGTACAAGGTGTGGAATCGGATGTCGTCGGGCTCGTACTTCCCACCGCCGGTGCGTGCCGTGCCGATCCCCAAGCCGGACGGCGGAGTCAGGGTGCTCGGGGTGCCGACGGTGGCGGACAGGATCGCCCAAACCGTGGTCGCGACCCGGTTGGAGGCCGAGGTGGAGCCGATGTTCCACCCGGACTCCTACGGGTACCGGCCCGGACGGTCGGCCCTGGACGCGGTCGCGGTGACCCGGCAACGATGCTGGAGCAAGGACTGGGTGCTCGACTTGGACATCCGCGCGTTCTTGGATGCATGGTCACACTGCTCCTTTGCTCATTGTTGGGGTTAGAACAGGCTCTCTTGTGGGTCGGCTGTGTTGATACGTAAGCCTTTTCGGCGTCCGGTGCGGGTGATGACGGCCTCGAGGTCGCCGCGCTTGACCTTCTGCAACACGGTTTGCCTGGACACGCCGAGTTCGAGGCTTGCCCGGTTCAGGGGTAGCCAGCCTGGGGGTGCCTCGTCGACGAGGAGGCCGCGGAGCTCGTCGGTGAGCCGGATCCGCCACGGCGCTGCGGGTGTGAGCTGCTCGCCGGTGACGAAGCCGTCGTCGAGCCAGCGCAGCAGCGTCGAGGGCGCGATGCCCAGCTGGTGAGCGGCGGCGGTCACGGTGAGCAGCTCACCCTCCTTCTCGTGCGGGTCGTCGGTGGGCTGGTGGCAGGGGATGCGCCAGGAGTGCCGCAGTGATTGGACCCTACTGGCGGTGAAGGACAATCCCCGGGCGGTGCGCCGGTGTTGCCGGTTGAGGATCCCGGCGATCTGCGCGTCGGGGTAGTGCGCCGCGAGCCGGCGTAGCAGCGCGACGGTGTCCTCGCTGGTGCGGATCTTGGGTGGCTTACGGCGCAGCGGCACGTCGAGGTCGGTGAGGGCACCGCCCTTCCACCGCAGTAGCAGCTCGGCGTGGCCTTCGCTGTGGTCGCGGTGCACGGTGATGGTGACCTCCTCGAGCAGGGTGCGCAGCAGTTGCTTGCGGTCCTTGTCGGTGGTGCTCGCGGCGTGGAACACCTGCTCGAGGTCCTCGCCGAGGGCGAGGATGGCCTCACGCTGTGCGTCGGCGAAGCTGGTGGGACGACGTTGTTCGCGGCGGACGAGTTCGGCCTCGGCGTCGGCCACGTCGGCCAGGGCGGTGTTCCACTCGGTCTCCAACCCGCGGGCGACCAGCCGGTTCTCCGGGTCCACGGCCCGGTAGCGGCGCTCGGCCTTGGTCGCGGCATACCTGGCCTGTTCGACTTGACGCCGGTGCTGGTCCAGGACGGTGTCGGCCTCGGCCTCGAGCCGTTCGGCCGCGGCCAGGCAGGCGCTCATGGCGGCGGGTTGCACCGCGGCCAGGAACGCCTCGACCACGGCGGCGTCGACCGCCTCGCCCCCAAGGCGCAGATGCCGGACGCCGCGGCCGTTGACGACGTCACCGCAGCCGCAGTGGTAGCCGGGCACGGTTTTGGTCTTCCCGTCGTAGTAGACCGCGAGCTTGCGGCCACAGACCCCGCAGGTGGCCAGCCCCTGCAACAACGCGCAGCCCTCCCGGACCGCGCCGGTGCCGGCCTGGTGGGCTTGCGGCCGGATGTTGCTGGCGAGCCGTGCCTGGTTGGCCTGGTAGGTGTCCCAGTCGATGAACCCCTCATGGTGGCCGGTCAGGCACACCTGCCACTGGTCTTGGCCCACCCACCGGCGGCGGGTCTTCAGGGCGCCGTCCTCGGCCAGGTAGCGCTCGGTCTTGCTGCGGCCGTACACGTAGGCGCCGGCGTAGGCCGGGTGGGTCAGCGTGGTGTGCACCGCATGGTAGGTCGGCTCCACCCAGGTGACCTCGGGAAGCCGGTCGCGCCGGTAGCCGACCTGTTGAAGGGGCCAGGTCAGGCCCTGGTCCTTGAGCCACAGCCATACCGCGCGGGCCGAGCCGAGGACCTTGAACTGCTCGAACACCGCGGCGATCACCCCGGTGACCGCCTCGTCGGGGTGGCGCCGGGCCTCACCGTCGGCCTCGCCCCAGACCAGCCCGACCGGCAGCCCGCGCCGCAGCTCGCCACGGGCGGCCTTGTTGCGGATGCCACCATCGAGCCGGGCCCGCAGAACGTGCAGCTCGGCCTCGCTCCTGATCCCTTTCATACCAAGGACGAGGCGGTCGTTGAACAACCCGGGATGGTAGACACCGTCGGTGTCGGCGACCAGCGTGTCGAAGGTGCCGGCCAGATCCAGCAGCCGGTACCAGGCGGTGTTGTCCCGGGCCAGCCGGGAGGCCTCCAACGCCACGATGATCCCGACCTGCCCCAACGCGACGTCGGCGACCAGCGACTCGAACCCGGTCCGGTGCCCGGTCACCGACCCGGAGACTCCCAGGTCGGCGTCGATCACCCTGACCAGGTCGCGGTCCCAGCCCAGCGCGACGGCACGCTCGACCAGGCCGTACTGGCGCATCGTGGACTCGGTGTTGTGTTCCAGCTGGGACAGGGTCGACTGGCGCACATACACCACCGCCGCCCTCGACCGGTGAGCGTCGGTGATCTTGCCCGGCTCACTCACCGTCGGTCCCCGTCCGGTGCGCCTGCGGACCGGCGGCGCTCTTGGCGATCAGGCCGGCCAGGACCTGGATCGCCGCGGCGACCTCGTCCCCGGGCAGTTCGGGGATGATCGTCTCCGCTGGGATGGGATAGTCCGTGAGCCATAGGCTCAGCTGTGCAGGCTGCATGGTGCTCCTCCTCGCATGAGGGTGTCCTTGCAGCCTGCGCCCGTCTGCCGGATCGGTCGGGCAGGAACGCCGCGACCAGCTCAGATGCGGCCAACAGGTCCTCCACCCGGCCCAGCGTCCCCGACGCGGCATCATCATCGTCCGCGTCGTCGGTGGCCCCGCCGGCGGCGTCGTCGGTCCACTCCCGCGGCAACAGCCGCTTGCTGCCGTCGGGCAGCATCACCAGCAGCGAGATGCCACCCTGTCGTCGCCACCGCCGCAGCACCGGCAGCCGTTGTCCCTGCAGCGGGTCCCGGGCCCGGGTCACGGTGGCCTCATCCGCGCCGCTCATCAACTGATACCGGTGTCGGTCGGCCAGGCGGCCAGACCCGGATGTCCGGCCGCGTGTACCACCGCAGCGGCCACCAGGGCAGCGTTGTGCCGGTCCAGCCCGGACAGGGCGTCACCGAGGTCGACCGGCACGCCCCCGGCGATGCCGGCCGCCAACCGCAGCATCTGCGCATCGCTGCCCGAGCATGGCAGACGGTCGGTGTCCAGCGCGGTCACCGCCGCCGCCCAACCGAGGGCGGCCATCGGCCGGACACCGTCATCGAGACACTCGACCGCGAGCGCCAAGAAGTCCTCCCGGTCCAGCCAGCACCGGTGCCCGATCAGCAGCTCAACCGCCGCCTCACAGGCCAGCAGGCCCTCGGCCCACGCACGAAGCGAGGCGGTCAACTCATCGAAGTGGGTAGTGTGTCGGGTAGTCCTTCAACCGGCTTGATCACTGCTGGTTGCGGAAGTTCTTGGAGCACCGGATCGCGGACAGGAGGGTCCTGCGGTTGATCGACAAGTGGTTGACCGCGGGGGT
>DATDHI010000351.1:0-2408 GCA_036521655.1 Pseudonocardiaceae bacterium
CATCGCCGTATCGCCGAAGCCGTCCGGGCCTCCAAAACCACCGTGACCGACATCTTCGGGGTAGGGCCCATCATCGCCTGCATGGCCATCGGGCACAGCCGCGACATCCGCCGGTTCAAGAGCCGCGACCACTACGCCGCCTACAACGGCACCGCCCCCGTCGAGTTCTCCTCCGCCGGGCGTGTCGTGCATCGCCTGTCCCGGCGCGGCAACCGTCAACTCAACCACGCCATCCACATGGCCGCCATCTGCCAGATCCGCCAACCCCACTCCGAAGGCCGCGCCTACTTCGACCGCAAGGTCGCCGACGGCAAAACCAAAAAGGAGGCGCTACGCGCATTGAAACGCCGGGTCTCCGACGCCATCTACCGACAGCTCGTCCTCGACACCAAATAACAGGCCCGGGAGGACACCCAGGGAACGACTCAACGCCAGCGTGACCGGCTCACACCCTGAACACCGGCTCTTCGGCTAAGTCACTCCCGGACCCAACCCCAACCCTACAACAAGCCGCGACCCAACCCCGGACAGCGGACGATGACACGCGCCCCTGAACCCGCCAATAGTGACGACGATGACAGAAAAACCCACTTGATGGGATGCAGGAGCGCAGCGCTGCTCTCGCGTGACTGGCCTGGGGTGGTGCGACCCGGCCCGAACGCCGATCGAGGAGGCTTGTGGTGTCGGTGGAGACGGTGGGTGTGGTCTATGAGTGCCCGAGTTGTGAGGGGCGTTTGGTTGAGCGTCGCTGCCCGGATTGCAACGTGTTCTGCCGTCGGCTGGGTCCGGGAGGGGGCTGCCCGGCGTGTGGCGAGGTGGTGTTGGCCGCCGAGTTGGACGGCGAGTGGTGAACGGGACCTCCGTTCGCCGTGAGGGACCGAGCCAAGCAAAGCTCGGGGTTTCCACACCGAAGTCCTCACGACGAAAGAAGGTTCCCGTGGAAGCAGAATATGTCGGCGTCGACTTGCATCGCCGTCGCAGTGTGATCGTGCGCAAAGACGCGGCCGGCGGGCTGATCGAGACCGTGCAGATCGACAACGACCCCTTGGTGTTGGCCGAGGTCGTCGCCCGGGCCGGGGAGGCCCCCGAGGTGGTGTTGGAGGCCACCTACGGGTGGTATTGGGCCGCTGACGTGCTGGCCGAAGTGGGCGCCAAGGTGCATCTGGCCCACCCGTTGGGCAACGCCTGGGGGAACCGGCGGGTGAAAAACGACGAGCGTGACGCCACCGACCTGATCGACCTGTTGCGCCTGGGACGCCTCGCCGAGGCGTACATCGCCCCACCGGAGCTGAGAGAGCTGCGAGAACTGGTCCGTCACCGGGCCAAGATGGTAGCGATCCGCTCAGGCCTCAAAGCCCAGGTCCACGCCGTGCTGGCCAAAGAGGGGGTGGCCGTGCCGGTCACCGACCTGTTCGGATCCGGCGGGCGCAGCCTGCTCGAGTCGGTCGCTCTGGGCGACTGCTACCGGCGGCGGGTCGATTCGCTGTGCACCCTGATCGACGCCATCGGCATCGAGGTCGACCGCTTCGCCGCCCTGATCGCCGATCAGCTCGCCGATCACGCCGGCTACCACGCCATCCAAGCCATCTGCGGGGTCGGCCCCGTCCTAGCCGCCATCTTCGCAGCCGAAATCGGCGACGTGACCCGATTCGCCGGCGCCGCCCAACTGTGCAGCTGGGCTGGTCTGACGCCCCGCCACCGCGAGTCCGACACCCACGTCCAGCGCGGTCACATCACCAAACAAGGCAGCCGGCTGGTGCGCTGGGCGGCCGTCGAGGCCGTCGGACGCCAACGCGGCGCTACCCCCGTCGCCGTCCACCATCACCGCGTCGCTGAGCGGCGAGGAAAACCCATCGGCCGCGTCGCCGGCGCCCGCAAACTTCTCAGCCTGGTCTACTACGGCCTCCGAGACGGCGAGATCCGCTGTCTGACCGAGACCAGTTGAGACCATCCCGGCGCAGCCAGCACGCGAGCTCGTTGTTTGTCATGACCCCCGCCCAGCGGCGTGGTCGCCCACTTGATTGAGCCCGTCTGGCTGCGGCCGAACCCCTCCATGCCACCAATGCCGTGGCGGATAGATGACCGGCGACCGGGAACCCGGCCACGCCCCCGAGCAAGACCGCTCACTGGAGAACCAAACCGCACAGCGCCCCAACAACCGGGAAAGGCGCATCCAGCAAAGCCTTGACCGGCTTCGCAAACCCATGATCCCTGACGTCAACTGACCGGACCGTCAAGGCTTCCCCTCCGGGCGGCCTACGGCCGGCCTTGACCGCCCTCCCGTCTCAGCCCCAACAACCGCTGAGACCGCTTCAGCGCGCTACCGAAACCCCAACGACCCTACGGGTCGCAACGGACAGGACGAAAACCCCGTCCAGCGCCCCTTGACAAAAAGCGCTCCTTCATAG
>DATDHI010000352.1:0-2301 GCA_036521655.1 Pseudonocardiaceae bacterium
GGCCGGCGTGCTGGTCCCAGGTGGAAGTCAGCCAGTCGGCCGCCAGCGCGGCGGGGAGGGCGCCACCGATGACGAAGCGGAAAAGGCGTGGAGAACCGGTCGCCACCACGCCGGGCTCGGCCGCCGCCACGAGCTGGTCCACGACCGTCGCAGGCTCGACCGGCCCCGCCGGCAGTGGCTCATCGAAGGCTCGCCGCAGCTGTTCGAGGTTGGCCCGGGCCGCGACGGGACGGTTCGGTAGCGCGCTCACATACTCGTTGGCGTAGGCCGCGGTGCGGCTCAGGAGGTCGTTCATGGGACCGTTCTAGCCTGGCCCGCGATCGGGGACCCCACTTTTCCGACTCTCCTGACCCATCCGTGGGTGGGTTGACCGGCTGAGGCGCGGCGCACGCCGCTCCGCACCTACGTTTCCGGCTGTTCGAGGCTGGATTCGAGAGGGTGGGAACGGCGTGCGTTTCGCGAAGGTATGGGCACGGCTGCTCGGAGTCGAGCGGACGGTGGTGGAGCGAGTCGAGTTCGACGAGGATGTCGAGGCGGTGGTGGTCTCGGTCCGGCATCGCAAGGGCGCCGGCAAGCGGCGGTGCGGTCGGTGTGGACGCCGCTGCCCGGGTTACGACCAGGGTTCGCGACGGCGCCGGTGGCGGGCGTTGGACTTGGGGTGCGTGCAGGCGTTCGTGGAGGCTGATGCTCCCCGGGTTCGCTGCCCCGACCACGGGGTCATCACCGCCCAGGTGCCATGGGCCCGCCACGACGCTGGCCATACTCGGGCCTTCGATGACCAGGTGGCCTGGCTGGTGACGCACACGTCCAAGACGGCGGTGGGCGAGCTGATGCGCGTCGCCTGGCGCACGGTGGGGGCGATCGTGACCCGGGTCGTGGCCGACGGCCGGGCCGCCCACGACCCCTTCGAGGGGCTGACCCGGATCGGCGTCGACGAGATCAGCTATAAGCGCGGTCACCGCTATCTGATGGTCGTGGTCGATCACGACTCGGGTCGGCTGGTGTGGGCCGCGCCCGGCCATGACAAGAAGACCCTGGGCGGCTTTTTCGATCTGCTCGGCGAACAGCGCTGCGAAGGCATCCGCCTGGTCTCAGCCGACGCCGTGGAGTGGATCGGCGAGATGGTGGCCGAGCGGTGCACCAACGCCACGCTGTGCTTGGACGCCTATCACGTGGTGGCATGGGCGACCACGGCGTTGGACGTGGTGCGCCGCCAGGTGTGGAACGACGCCCGCCGGGCCGGGCAGAACGCCCATGCCACCGAGCTCAAAGGAGCCCGCTACGCGCTGTGGAAGAACCCCGAGGACCTCACCTGCCGCCAGGGCGCCAAGCTGGCCTGGATCGCCCGCACCAACAGTCGGCTGTATCGGGCCTGCCTGATCAAAGAACAGCTCCGGGCCGTGTTCCGGGTCAAAGGGGTACGGGCCCTGGTCATGCTCGAGTCCTGGCTCGCCTGGGCTCAGCGCTGCCGCATCGAGCCCTTCGTCGAGCTGGGACGGCGGATCCGCAAGAACCTGGCCGGCATCGAGGCCGCCCTGCTCAACCATCTCTCGAACGCGCTGATCGAGTCGACCAACACCAAGCTGCGCTTGCTGACCCGCATCGCCTTCGGGTTCCGCTCACCCGACGCGCTTGTCGCCCTGGCCCTGCTGGACCGGGGCGGCTACTGCCCACCCCTCCCCGGCCGGCCCGCCTGAGCGGTCAATCCGAGGGCTGGAATGAACAGACGCAACAAGGGCCGAAGGCCCGACCGGACAGCAGCACCAGGCGGGGGGGCTGGGGTCTCCCCCAGCAGGGCGCCAATCAGCCCGTTGGTCAACACCCCCAACGTCGAGCGTTCTCACGGAAGAACCTGGTCGCCCGATAGCCACCACCGAGCCGAGAGTTAACCGCCCACCCGTTTCACCGAGCCCCTCTCCCTCTCCGGCGCGCTTCGGGCGTTCAACATCAAGAAGGGCGAAGCCCGCCGGGAGTTGCAACACCACCCTTGCAGCAGCCCAGCCTCAGCGCAGGCCGAGCATGTTGAGCACGCCATGGAACCGGGCGTAATGGGCTCAGTTGAACACCACACGTCGGGCTAGAGCGCCCCCGACGCA
Organism: Pseudonocardiaceae bacterium; assembly: GCA_036521655.1. GTDB lineage: Bacteria > Actinomycetota > Actinomycetes > Mycobacteriales > Pseudonocardiaceae. Next base: position 2,097 of record DATDHI010000352.1, read on the forward strand.
GTCCACCTGATCCTGAGGACGAGACCTTCGACCCACGGATCAAGCAGAAGAGCCAGATTTGGCGGCACCTGTGGATGGTCGACACCGGACGGTTCGCGAGCCGACTGGAGTATGGGTGCTGCGGCCGCGACCCCCCGATCTGCTCACGATCGCGAACCGACCGGTATTTGGGCACGCCGAAATCCCGTTCTGTAGTCCTGCGAAG
>DATDHI010000353.1:0-8027 GCA_036521655.1 Pseudonocardiaceae bacterium
GGGGGGGGAGGCGGGCGCGCAAACCCCGGTCGGCGGTGACCACTACGCAGTCACCGGCGCGGCGGGCCTCATCGACGATCGTGTCGTCGCCGGATCCCGGGGCGCGGAGGACCTCGACGCCGGCGACGTCGGGTGCCCGCGACGCCGCCCCCTCCAGGACCAGCACCGGGCGCCTCACCCAGCCGAAACCGCCGTGCGGCAGGGCCAGGACTCCAGGTCCCACGGCGGCGACGGCCCGCAGCAGGCGCTCAGCGGCGCCGGCGCGGTCACGCCACCAGCCGTCCGGGCGGGAGCCGACGACGTTGGCGGCATCCACCACGAGACCGATCTGGGCCACCTGCAGCGCGGGCCAGCCGGCTGAGAAGGCGGGAAGCAGGTCCAGCGCGGTGACCTCGGCTTCAGGGACCCAGGCTAGCTCGGTGCTCTCGTCGTTGGGCTGGACCGGTAACACTGCGGCGGTGTCGGCGACCACAGCAGTGAAAGACCAGGCATCGTCGCTGGGGCGCTCCACCACCTCGCCGCGGACCCGTACCCGCTCGGGGTCCACGGCCGCCTCCTCGCCCGCTTCCCGCAGCGCGGTCTGCACCGGCGTCTCGTCACTGTGCCGGGCCCCGCCCGGCATCCCCCAAAGATCCCCGTGGTGGGTCCACGGCGCCCGGTGCTGCATCAGCACCAGCGGCCGGCCTTGGCCGTCCGGAGCCCGCAGCAGCAGCCCGGCCGCGCCGAAACGCCCCCACCGGCGCTGCCCGTCGCGGCCGCGCGCCCAGCCGTCGCCGTCGCCACTGGCCGTCATCTCGGGCGCCACCCCTCCACGTTGCCACAGGCCCCGGATGATCGCTTGATCGGGGGATTGCCGTAACGGGCGACTGGACGGTTACGACAATGGAGCTGAGGGCGATGGGAGACCGACGGGGGCGATGTCGGCATGATGGCGGGAGAGGGTGTGAAACTAGAGCACCAACGCGGGAGGTGGGCAGCTCTGGACGTCATTCCCGACGTCAAGGTCATGGCGCGGGAGAACCCTGGCGCCGAGGTCCTGCGGGCGTGGGACCTGCTGGTGGACCGGACACCCGGCACGGATGTCACACAGCTCTCCGTCTGGGCGGGGCTGCGCGGCCGGGTCGGCTTCACCCCGCTGTACCTGCTGGCCTACCGCGGTGCCGAACTGGTCGGCGGAGCACTGATCTTGACCCGGCGGGTGCCCGTGCTTGGGGGCGTGGGCTACCTCCCTTACGGCCCGCTCGTGGCGCCCGACGTTCCGGCTGCTGATGGCATCCACCGGGCCCTGGCCGACGCGATCGGGGTGCTGTGCCTGCGCCGGCTGCGGATCCTGTTTGTGCAACCCCCCGAGGGTGACCACAGCACTGGTGACGAGCTGCTCCGGCGCGGATTTCGCCCATCGTCAGCCGGTATCGCGCCCGGGGGCTCGATCCGGATCGACTTGACGGCCGACCTGGCTGAGATCCGGAGCAAATTCGGTAAACGGCTGAAGTCGTGGACCAACCGGTGGGAGTCTCGCGGGGTGACGGTCCGAGCCGGAGACGAGCGGGACGTTCCGCTGCTCGCCGAGCTGATGGCCGGTTCGGCGCAGCACCAGGGCTACACACCGCTGCCCCTGGACTACATGACGGCGCTGTACCGCGACCTGGCCGCCACTGGGCATGCGGTGCTGTATGTCGGCGAGGTGAACGGTGTGCCGGTCGCCGCCGATCTGATGACCGGATGCGGCGACATGGTCCGCGGGCGGCTGTCCGGGTTCGATCGCTCCGGCGAGGCGGCGCGCCTGTCCGTGCCGGCCGCCATCCGATGGGAGATGATCAAGTGGGCCAAGGGCCAGGGATACCGCTGGTTCGATTTCGGTGGGCTTCGTCCGGAGACCCTGGATGCACTGCTGGACGGTCAGGACCGCAGCTCTGACACACTGCCGGCTGCCGACCAGCCCAAGCTGACCTTCGGGGGTACCGCGTTCCGCTATCCCACTGCGGTCGAGATGATCAGACCGGCAGTGCTGCGGGCCGCATACGACCTGGCCTGGCGTTCCGCAACCGGTCGTCGGGTATTCAACGATGTGCAAAGCCTGCTCCGCCGCGGTGACCAATGGCGTGGCGCCAAGATGCCCTCGCGTTAGTACGCAGTCGTTGGTCACGCAGTCGGTCGCCGTCACTGAGGGAGGCAAGGTATGAGGGTCGTGTGTGTCGGCGGCGGGCCCGCGGGTCTGTACTTCGCCATCTCCGCGAAGTTGCGCAATCGGGACCACGATATCACCGTTATCGAACGCAACCCGGCCGGGGTGACGTACGGCTGGGGCGTCACGTTTTCTGACGACCTGCTCGACGGCCTCTACCGCAATGATCCGGAGAGTGCGCGAGAAATATTCGCGAGCCCCGCGTCCTGGGGCAATCAGGAGGTGCACGTCGGCAGGCAGCGAGCTCATCTCGGCGGGTACGGGTTCGCTATCGGCCGCAAGCATCTACTCGACATTCTGGTGCGGCGAGCGATCGCCCTCGGTGTTGATGTCCAGTTCGAGCGCGAGGTCATGGATCTGTCCGAGCTCGCCGACGCTGACTTGATCATCGCCTGCGACGGCGCGAACAGCCGGGTGCGCAGGCTCCACGGCGACCACTTCGGGACCGGCGCCGACCCGGGCCGCAACAAGTACATCTGGCTGGGCACCCACCGGGTCTTCGAATCCTTCATGTTCGCGTTCGAAGAGACGGCCGCCGGCTGGATCTGGTTCTACTCCTATCCGTTCAACGCGGATACGACCACCTTCATCGTGGAGTGTTCGCCGGAGACGTGGAAGGGCCTCGGTTTCGACGAGCTCGGACCGGAGGAGAGCCTCACGCTGCTGGAGAGAATCTTCGCCCATCACCTCGACGGCCACTCGCTGCTAAACTTCCCGCATTTAAACACACAGCGCGATCCCGGCAAGGCCCCGTGGGTGAACTTCACCCGTATCACCAACGCGGTCTGGTATCACGACAACATTGTCCTCATGGGTGACGCGGCGCATACCACACATTTCTCGATTGGATCGGGCACCACGCTTGCGATGCAGGATGCAATCGGGCTCGCCGATAGTCTGAGCTGCCACGACGACATCCAAGTGGCGCTCAAGGAATATGCAGGCAGGCGCAGCGCGGAAATAGCGAGCCTGCAGAGCGCGGCCGTGAGCAGCACCGAGTGGTTCGAGAATGCCCCGAGCTGTATCGATCAGCCGGTCACCGAGTTCGCCTATTCGCTGTGGAAGCGCCGCGGGAATTATCCGTTGTGGCGTTACCACCTTCACCTGGCCACCCAGGTTTCGACGCTGCGGAGACTGCGACGATCTATCAGTTCCGTGAGACACGGGCTTCGAGCCCGTCGGCGGGTTAAGCTTGCCGGTACGCAGCAGGTTGTGTCACCGGTCGGTTACGCAGCCGAAGAGGTGACCTGACCGTCCCTGCGGACGGTCACCAGGTGGTTCCGGGGGGTGAGGATCGGGGTGGGGACATGAACATCGTCTGCGTCGGGGGCGGTCCGGCGGGTCTGTACTTCGCGATCTTGGCGAAGTTGCGCAATGGAGAGCACGATGTCACCGTTGTCGAACGCAATCCGGCTGGAGTGACGCAAGGCTGGGGCGTCGTGTTCTGGGACGATTTGCTGGACGCGCTTTACCGTAACGATCCCGTGAGTGCCCGAGAGATACAGGACGCTGCTGCGCTGTGGGGTGGCCAGGAAGTACACGTCCGGTGTGAGCCCACTGCCTACCTCGGCGGATATGGCTATAGCGTGGGTCGCAAGCGCTTGCTCGACATCCTTGTTGGGCGGGCGAAAGGGCTTGGTGTCGATGTCCAATTCGAACGCGAGGTCAAGGATCCTTCCGAGTTCCCGGCCGCAGACTTGATCATCGCCTGCGACGGCGTCAACAGCTCGATGCGGCAGCTACATTCGGACCACTTCCAGACCGAGGTTGACGTTGGCCGCAACAAGTACATCTGGCTTGGCACGCACCGGGTCTTCGACTCCTTCGTCTTCGCATTCGAAGAGACGGCGGTCGGCTGGATATGGTTCCACGCCTACTGCTTCGACGCGGAAACCAGCACAGTGATCGCCGAGTGCTCGCCGGAGACCTGGGCCGGCCTCGGCTTCGACGAACTCGAACCCGACCAGAGCATCAAGATATTGGAAGGGATCTTCGAACGCCATCTGAATCGCCATTCATTGATCAACAAGAAGTCCGGCGCCGACCAGACGCCGTGGCTCAACTTCCGGCGCATCAGCAACACTAACTGGTACTACGATAACATAGTCCTCATGGGTGACGCCGCACATACCACGCACTTCGCGATCGGATCAGGCACCAAGCTGGCGATAGCGGATGCGATCGCGCTCGCCGGGACGTTGGACGCCCACGATGACCTCCGCTGCGCACTCCAAGCCTACCAGGAGGATCGCCGGGCCGCGTTACGCAACGCGCAACGCGAGGCGCTGAGCAGCACCAAATGGTTCGAGGAGGTTCCGCGCCACATCGACCAGCAGCCCATCCAATTCGCATATTCGCTCTGGAAGCGTCGCGGGCATTCTCCGCCGTGGCGTTACCAGCTGCACCTGGCCACGCAGATCGCCATGCTTCGACGATTGCGTCGATCGGTAGGCGTGGCGAAGCGGGGACTTCGAGCTCGTCGACGGGGCAGGCTGGCTGAGGTCCAGCAGCGCTTCTCGGCAGCCGGGTGCGCACCGGAATAGACTGCGGCAGATCGCTGCAGAGGAGCAGGCAACCGGGATGAGGAGTGTTGGCTGACCACGAGGTCATCACAGCCCAGCAACATCAGATCTCTACGTTGATGTCCCGGTCAGGTGCACGGGGTCTGACTGTCGCCGTGCGCGCCGATCCGGGTCCCGAGGTGCTCGCGAGATGGGACGCGATGGTCGCCGCTACCCCGCAGGCCGATGTCACCCAGCTCTCGGTCTGGGCGCGACTACGCGGCACGGCGGGCTACACGCCGCTGTATGTCCTGGTGTGGCGCGGCGCCGATCTTGTGGCGGGTGCACAGATCCTGCACCGTCGCTTCCCCCTGCTCGGTACGGTTGGCTACCTGCCCTACGGCCCCGTGATCACGCCGACGGACGAGGCTCGTCAGGATGTGTGCCGTGAGCTGAGCGTCGCGCTTGCGCAGGTGGCCCGCCGGCGGCTGCGGATGCTCTTCGTCCAGCCCCCTGATTGCGCCGCCGACGTCAGCTCGGAACTGCTCTGGCGTGGGTTCCGGCCGTCCGCTGCCGAAGTCGCCCCCTCGGGTTCACTGCGCATCGATCTTGCGGCAGACGAGGCGGAACTCCGGCGTGGCTTGACGAAGCGCCTGCAGACCTGGACGAGGCGGTGGCAAGCACGGGGCGTGACGGTCCGCCGGGGGAACGAGCATGATCTCGAACTGTTGATCGACCTGATCGCGTGCTCGGCCAGCCATCAAGGGTACGAGCCGCTGTCCGGCGACTACCTCCGCGCGCTGTACCGCATGCTGGCACCGACTGGGCACGCGGTGCTGTTCATCGGCGAGCTACACGGAGCACCGGTGGCCACTGAGCTGTATACGGCGTGCGGCGGCATGCTCCGCCTGCGACTGCGCGGGTTGGACCGCTCCGGGGAGGCCGCGCGGCTGTCCGTGCCGGCTGCCATCACCTGGGAGGCTATGTGCTGGGCGAAAGCGGAAGGATTCCGCTGGTTCGACTTCGGCGGACTCCGTACTCCGACGCTCCGGGCGCTGCTCGATGGCGACGCCGAGAGTGGGGAACAGCTGAGAGTGGATCGCTTCAAAACCTCCTTTGGTGGGGCACCGTACCGTTATCCGGTTCCCGTCGAAGTGATCTGTTCCCCGTTCCTGCGCGCCACATACGACCTGAGCCGCCGATGGCCGGCCGGGCGGCAGCTCGTCGACCGTGCGACTCGGCTGGCGCGCGGTACGATTCGGCCACGCGACGTGATAAGGATGTTGCGCACGCGTAGCCGGGAGTGAATGCTCACCGGCCTGTTCGCGTACGCCGCGCTACAGCTCGGATCACCTGTTTAGCGGCCTGGAGGCCCTTGGCTTCGGCGGCTGCCGTTGGCAGTCTCTCGAAGTAGTAGGTGTGCACTGGGACCTCGGCTGCCCCAAAGCTACTCTTGAATCTCTTCAAATCGTCGGTTTGGGATATGCCAAAATTGTAGCTCTGTTGCTCGCCGGCGCATGCCGCCTCGATGGTGTAACGGTGCAGGAGTTCATTCGCCCCGGTGCCACGCGAGCGTTCCTTGTCCATCGCCCCCCGCCAGTAGGTGGTCCGCGGGCCTTTGGTGAGAACGAGGATGCCGGCGATGGGTTCGCCGTCCCGCCACGCTATCCAGACCGTGCAACGCTCGCTCATCCTGCGTGCCACCGTCGCAAACTTGCTCAGCGGATTGCGGCGCTGTGCGAGCCAGCGCATTGCGGCTAACGGCAGTCTCCTTTCTTGAGCCCATCGGTCGACGGAGCTCCGGTACAGCACGTCAAAGGCGGGAACCAGTCGTCCGGGGCTGTCCCGACTCCACGACAACGCCCCGCCGCTCTGCTTTCCGGGCATTGGATCGCACCTTACTCGTGAACCGTTGAGACCAGACCGTCGAGAAGCCGCCGTGGAGATCGAGCACCTGCGCGGTCTGGGCCAGGGCCACGTCATGATAACTAGCTGTTTAGTATCATTACGTTAAGTAGCCAGGAGGGGGAGGGCTCGGTTGCGGTCTCGGCAGATCGCTTCGGTCGTTTCCTTGATTTTGTTCAGGCCATTAAGCCGGAGGAGTCCGAGGGCGAAGTTGCGTAATGTTGCCATGGTGTGTGGTCCGTTCTTAACCCAGGCTTGGTGGTCGTCTTCTCGCCAGGTCGTGTCACGAACCCAGTGACTTTTGTTCTCAATTCCCCAATGTTGGCGTACATGGGTGTGCAGGTCGATTGGGCTGGTCTGTTCGGCGGGGCTGCTGGTGAGGATGAGCGCCCATTCTTTACTGACTGGTATCTCGTCCAGTCCCAGGACGTCCCGGCGGATACAGCCGATTTGGGTGGCGTGGGGGAAGTTGATTCCGGTGGCGTCGGTGACCCACGTCGTCCACCGCTTGATCCGGCCGTGAGCGCGTTCCTCGACCTTGTATGCTGGTGGGGTGGTCACCAATGACCGGCATCGGGCGAGGACCTCTTTCTGCAAAGCCGGCTGGTTCCCCTTCACCGTCATGATGTAGTCGAAGCCCAGTTCACCACGCAGGTGTTCGGCGGTGGCGTGTTGGGTGTGCGCGGCATCAACGGTGACCACGACACGCGTGCTGGGGGGGATCTCCGGGATACCCGCCAACAGGGTCTGGACCTGAGTGATCTCGTGGGTGTCCGCAGGCACCAGGGTCTGCGCGATGGTGACACCCACACCGTGGATCATCGCGGAGAACAAGGTGAGCTGGCCGTTGTCCTGGCTCCAGGCGCCGCGCAGGACCTTGCCCTCCAGCGTGATCACCAGCAGACCCTCGGTGTCCCGGTGGGCCCGCTCGAACAGCCACGACCCGGTCAGCAGGTCGCGCTCCGCGGCGTCGATGCTCTGCAGCACCCGGCGCAGGGTGGCCTCGCTGGGCCACTGGTACCGCCGCCCCCACCAGTTCTAGCGCGCGCCCAGCGCCGCGAGCAGCGACTGCGGGAGATCAGCGACCACCGACCCCAGCTGAGGATAATTGCGCGCACCCGCCAGCACCGCGACCACCGCACTCGCCAGCACGAACACCAACTCGTGTTGTTTTCCCTGCGGGCTCCGCGGATCAGTCAGGCGCCCCAGCATCTCCAACAAGCCCGAGATGTTGGGGTCGCGCTCCTGCCCGCTGAGTGAGGTGCTCGACGAATCGCCGGCGGCATGCCACAATAACATCGGATGACCTTCTGTTCTGGGTGGTGGGTGTTTTGGTGACTTTCACCATCCCAGACAGCAGGTCATCCCCATACACGCCACTCCGGGACTCCCCGAAACAGATACCCGAGCCACAAGCGGCGACCCCAACACCGCAG
>DATDHI010000354.1:0-16668 GCA_036521655.1 Pseudonocardiaceae bacterium
CCATCCGGTCCAGCACCATCAACGCGCCCGCCTCCGGCTTGAGATCAGGCACCTCAATGAGGCGGGCATGCTCGTTCCACCATCCGGCGTCGGCGACCCGGCTGGTGATCAGCACCGTGCCGGCGACGCTGGGGCGGACCCAGCTGAGGGCGCCGGCCGGGTCATCGGCTGCCACGGTCAGCACGTCGAGGTCGTCGGCGTCATCGAGCACCAGCAACCAGGGCTGGGTGCGGTTATCGAGTCGCCTCCACAGCAGGTCGATTCCGGTCGTGGCCGGGGTGTCCTGAATGGCGTTCAGCTCGTCGACAGTCAGACCGAGCTGGGTGGCCACCGCCAGCATCCCCTTGACCAACTGGTTCGCGTCATCGGCGCTTACCCACCAGACGGCGACGCCGTTGCGCAACGCCTGGTCCGCCACCTGCAGTGCGACGGTGCTCTTCCCGCAGCCGCCCTTGCCGGCCAGAACCTGGATTGCTTCGGTGGGGTCGTCCAGCCGCGCAAGCAACTCGGCGATCAGCTCGTCCCGGCCTCGGACGGTCGGGAGCGCGTGGACCGGAGGCCGGACCTGCCGGGCCAGCGCGTCGCAGGTGAGCGGATCCGCGCCGACCAGACCCGAGACTCCCACCGCTGCGGCCGCCAACGGCGGGACGGGTGATCCATCCAGTTCAGCTCGTTGAACCAGCGCCGCGTCGTAGAGTGTCTCGTAGCCCCCGGCGATCCAATCCTCGCCGAGGACGGTGACGATGGCCTTGAGCAATTCCCGGTCACCGCTGGCCGGAGACAACCTGAGCGTGGTGTTCAGGCGGCTCGCCGGCAGCGTGAATCCGTGCTTGCGCAGCTCTCTGAGCAGCGTCGACCGCGATCGTCCCGGCGCGGGAATCAGCCGCTCCAGCTCGCGGCGCCAGGCGGCGACTGGCCCCTCGGCCGGCACGATGACGGGTCGCCACGGCGTCCGGCGTCCGGTGGGATCCGCTGCCGAGCGTGGCGCGGTAGCGGGAGAACGTCCAGCTTCGACGCGGGCGAGAACCGCGCGTGAGGCTCCGCCGGCCGCTGTCGCGATGTCGCGGAGCCGGGCGCAGATCGAGGCGAAGCCGTGATTACTCGCGAGGCGTGCGCAGTGTGCCCCGAGATCGATGGCCTCGGCCGCAAGGAACGCCGCCGAGGTGACCAGAAGTCGACGAATGTGGCGGTCGGTGTGCTCGCTGCCCGAGGTATCGTTGGGTGCTGGCTGGCTGGCCACAATGAGCCGGTCGATGAGGCTGTACCACCGATCGGAAGGCGGGGTGGACGTTTCCACTCCGGCCCTTGCGAGAAGTGCATCTGCTTCGTCGAGCGCGAGTACTGCGCCGAGCGCCAGGTCATCCACGACCATGAAGAACTCCTCGACCAGGGTGCCGCGGTCGTCGTCGAAGCCGTCCGGGCTGGGGCCCTCCATGGCAACAGCGTGAAGCGCGCGGGACGGTCGCGTCAACGTCTGGCGCCCCCCGCTCATGAACGCTGGGCGACGTCCATGAATCTGTCCCTTGCGGTGCCCGACGTCGCGTCACGATGATCCGACCTATGGACGGTCCGGCCGGCCAGGACGATTTGGCTGCGCTGCACCGCTCTGGCGCGTGGCTCGTGGTCTACGGTCGAGGACCGGCGTCCCAGGACATGGCGGAGTACATCAAAGATCGGTGCGCCGAGCGCCAAGTCTCCACCGATGTCTGGCCGATCGACGAGATCGGCAAGGTCCATCTTGACCGCTACCCCGGGCTGATCGTCGTGTTGCCGGCCCAGCTCGAGGCGACACCGGCCGATTCGCTGAGGCCGGTCGGGCAGTTGCTGGGACTCTACAGATCGAAGAGGCCCCTTGGGCTGGACTGGCTTCTTCAAGGTCGCTGCCAGTGGTTCGAAGCGGGCGTGGTACAGGTAGTCGGACTTCGCGGCGTCATGGGACATCCGGTGATAAAGGCCGCGATGGATCAGCATAAGGTCTGTGCACGACACCTCATGGACGTCTCGCAGCCGCCGATCGATGTCTTCCGACCCTACGCCGCAGGCAGCGCCGTGCTCTTGGCGGAGGCGGCCATCAAGTCCGCCGGGGACACCAGCGAGGAACCCCGACGCCTCTGGCGTTACATCCGGACGTGGGGAGTCACCGACATCCGAGATGTTCCGGAGTTGCGAAAGTGCATCGAGGAGTGCCGGAATCATTACGAGAATCCGCGCTTCCCGGCTCTGTATCGCCCGGTGTCGGGGATCCCTGGAAACCGCCTCTATTTCCTACTCGAGCAGCCCGACTACAAGCCCAGCGGTGCGCAGAAGGCCTGGGCGGAGAACGGCGCGCGAGTCTGGCGGTACGTCAACAAGCAGCTCCTGCAGATCGTGCCCACGTTGGCGCGGCCGGGAGAGCGGGATAGGACCAAGGGAGCGCAGCGGGAACTTCGAGAGCTATATCTCGCGCTCTGTCCCCTCGACGCTTACATCCAGCTTGTCGACCAGTCGGAGTGGCCGTCCTTTTCATGATCGAATTTTCGGCTCATGTTCATGGAGTGCTGAACCAATCACGCTCCGCGGGTCGTCCGAGTCCGGATTCGGGCGTATTCAGGCAGTATGTCCGAACACCGTCGCCTACACGTCTCGCTCATCCTGTGGTTGGTCCGCACGAAGCACCACGGCCGCAGCCTCGACGAGGACGCTCTCGCGGTCAGCTCGAAGATCAGGCCCCTCGCGGTCGCGGTGCGGGTCGTCTCGAACTCCGTCTTGGCTTTCTTCCGAGTCTGGGCAGTTGGCCAGCTCAGCGGCATGAACAGCAGCGCGGCCATGCTCATAGCTGGCCTGGCCGCCATAGCCAGGCTGATCTCGGCATGGTTAGCTCTCCGAGATGACTCACCGAGACACGACGACCCGTGAGTGGCGATGAGAGCTATAGGTCGCAACGCCGCTCACGGGTCGTCGTCGCCGAGCCCGGCGTGCTCCAGGTCGAGCTGCCGCTGGATTCGTCGACGGGTGGCGTCGGTGATCGCACCCGTGTGGTAGAGGTGGTCGAGTTCGGCGCTTTCCACCGCCAGGAGGTCACGCCGCAGCTGACGGTATGTCGAGACAGCGGGGGCTGGTTCCCCGTTGTCGTTTTGTTTAATACGCTCGATACGGTCCTGCCAGCTGTTGCGGAGCTGCTCGATCACGAATTCCGGGGCGGTTTCTGTTTCGGTGACGTGATCGAGGTGCGACAGCCCGGCGCGGGCCAGGTGTAGCCGCGCGGAGGTGTGCTCCTGCCGGACGTCCTCGGCTGTGACGGCGATACCGGCTCGCCGGACCAACGGCGCGAGAGTGAACCCCTGTATGACCAGTGTGATGACGATGACCGCGATGGTCAGCAGCAAGACCAGGTCCCGACCGGGAAGCGCATCTCCACTACTGGCGATCAGCGGTATCGACAGCGCCGCGGCCAGCGGCACCACACCGCGGGCGCCGGCCCACGACACCACGGCCGGCACCTGCCAGGTAGACCCCTCGACGCCCCGGCGTCGCTGCCGGATCGCCGACAACGGGAACACCCACGCCACCCGGACCACCATCAACGTGGCGGCGATCGCCAGCGCCTGCAGCGGCCATTGGGGGTCGATACCCACCGTTGCTCGGACCAGCGCGGGCAGTTGCAGGCCGATAAGGCCGAACACCACGCTTTCCAGCAGGAACACGACCGTCTGATAGACCGCGCTGAGCTGCAGGCGGATGTGCGCGTTGGTCAGCCGGGTGACCTGGGTGCCAAGGATGACGCTGGCCACCACGACGGCGGTGACTCCCGAGGCATGGATCGACTCCGCCAGCACGTAGGCCGCGTAGGGGGTAACCAGTGCGATGACGGTCTCCAGCATCGGGTCCTCGGTGCGCCGCCGGATCAGGAAGGCACCCCCGGCGATGAGGGCGCCCACCGCTACACCCCCGCCGGCCAGGAGGGCGAACTCGGCGAGCGGGTGTCCCCAGGAGACCGAGCCGCCAGCGATGGCCAGCGACAACGCGACCCGGAACAGCACCAGGCTCGTCGCGTCGTTGAACAGGCTCTCGGCCTGCACCAGCGCCTGCACCCGCGGGGGCAAGGACAGCCGGCGCCCCAGCGCCGCGACCGCCACCGGGTCGGTGCTGGCCAGCACGGTCCCCAGCACGAAGGCCATGCCCACCGACAGCGGGGTGAGCGCGATCGCGACGGCACCCACTGCGGCAGCGGAGACCAGCACCAGCCCCACGGCGAGCACGGCGACCGGGCGCCACACGGTTCGAAGGTCCCGCCAGGGCAGTTCCTCCCCGGCGGCGAACAGCAGGGGTGGCAGCACGACCAGGCTCACGACCTCCGGGGTGACCACGATGGCGGGCACGCCCGGCAGCAGCCCGACGACCACCCCGGCAACGACGAGCAGCGAAGGCGCCGGGACGCGCAGCCGCTGCGCGAAGGTCGTGACGACCGTGGCCAGCACGACGAGGAACAGGACGGTCTCGACACTGCGCATACCGCTGGGCATGACCGGTGCTCCTCCGCGCGTCCTGCCGTCAATGCCGACCAGACTTCCCGGCGCACCTGGGAGAGAACTGTACTCGAGCCCACGGGGTATGATCTTGACTGTGCTGCAGTATCAGTGACCGGTAGCGGGTTGACCGGGTAGGCCGGGGGCGTTCATGGCGCGGATGAGGTCGTCCCGCGCCCGTGCCACCCGGGATCGGATGGTGCCGACGGGACACCCGCACACCTGCGCGGCGGCCGCGTAGCTGAGGTCCAGCATCTGGGTGAGCACGAAGGCGTCCCGGCGATCGGGTTCTAGCCCGGCCACCAGTTCGCGGAGCAACACGCCCTCGTCGCACCCCGATCGCCGGTGTGCCGGGCTTACGGCGGCGAGGGTGTCCCAGTCGTCGACCGGGGTGGTGCGCGGCCGTGCCACGGTCCATCGCACCTGGTCAGCGGCGACCCGGCGGGCAATCGAGAGCAGCCAGGTGCGGGCCGAGGAGCGACTGGCGAAGCGCGGCAGGGACCGGATGGCCCGCAGGTAGGTCTCCTGGGTGAGGTCCTCGGCCTCGCCGCGCTCGCAGAGATGGGTGAGGAAGCGGTGCACGTCGCGCTGCGTGGCGCGGATGAAGGCGGCCAGGGCGGCACGATCGCCAGCGCCGGCGGAGAGCGCGAGCTCGGTGATCTCCGCATCATCTGGTCGGGGGTCACCCATGCGGGCAGGGTAAACCTGAGATTTATTGTTCGCCCCTTACGGGATACCCGTTGCCCACGCTGTCCGTGGTCGTTCTCCTCAGTGCAGCCATCTATCGGCGCCGTTGGACCTCCGACGGGTGAGGGGAAAGCACTGTGAGTTTGGAAGACACGGTGAGGTTAGAGGACACGGTGAGTGTGGAAGAGCGGGCTGAGCGACGCCGCCTGCCGGCGCTCGTCAGAGCTATCCGGCGCCCGGGGGCGTTATTGCTGGTCGCACCGCTGGTGAGCGCCTTGCTGGTGGCCGGATTGGTTAGTGCTCTGCTGGTCAGCCGGAGCGAGGCGAGTCCGGATCCTCTCGACGAGGTCGTACCGCAGGCCTCGCCGGTGTCGGACCCGGCTTCGGTGTCGGACCCGGCGCCGGTGTCGGACCCGGCGCCGGTGTCGGACCCGGTGTCGCCGGTGAGCGCGCCTGTTGAGTCGATCCCGCCGGTGCAGAGTCCCAGGAACCTGGCGGGCACGTCGCCCTGCGACCTGCTTACCCCTGCGCAGCTCGCCGCCAGCCGGATCGATCAGCCAGGTCGGCCCAAGACCGTGCTGGGCGCCCCCGGTTGCGTGTGGAACGACAGTGCTCACACCCGGGAGATCTCCGTGTTCGAGTATCTCGGGACGAATACGTTGGACCGCATGATGGTCGTGCGGACCAGTTACCCGGTTTTCGAGATCACCCAGGTGGCAGGTCATCCGGCGATCCGCACTAAGGAGGCAGTCGCCGACCCTAGCTGCTTCGTGCACGTCGGCGCGGCCGATCAGCAGACGGTGGGCGTCCGCGTCACCTCGCTGGACGAGCCGTGTGGGTCGGCGGCGCAGCTCGCCGCGACCGTTATCGGCAACCTGCCGGCCGTGCAGGGCTGAGGGGAGGAACCCTCGACCGTTACGCTGGCAATTATCCCTCCGCTGACCTGGCACACTGCAGTGACGACCTGGACGTCGGCTCCCATCGTCGACGTGCTGGCGGTGTTCGCTGTAGCCGGTTACCTGGTTGCGGTGCGGCGCCTCCCGGGAACGGCCTGGCCGGCACACCGGACGGCGTGCTGGCTGGGCGGCGTGGTGGTACTGCTGGTCTCGGTGCACAGCAGCATCGAGGTGTACGGGCATGCGCTGCTGTGGGTACACATGATCCAGCATCTGTTGCTGATCATGGTCGTGCCGGTGTTGCTGGTGTGGGCGCAACCGATCCGCCTTGCCTGGGGCCGGATCCCGGGGGGCCAAGTAGCCCGGTGGTTGACCTTCCCGGTACTGGCGATGGGCTTCTACACGGCGGTCCTGGTGATCACCCATCTCACCGGTTTCCCGGAGGCGATGGCGACTCAGACGTGGGCTCACAACACCGAGCAGGTCCTGTACCTGGTCAGTGGCTACCTGCTGTTCCTGCCGTTGGTGGGTTCAGAGGCCAGCCCGTGGTCGGTGCCGCACCTCGTGCGGTTCGCAGTGCTAGGGCTGGCGATGGGGGCTGACACGCTGGTCGGTGTGGCGCTGATGCTGACCGGGCAGCCGCTGGCCCCCAGCACGATGCTGATGCGGCCGGGCTGGGGACCCAGCCTGCTGGAGGACCAGGGCTGGTCAGGCGCGATCATGTGGGTCGGTGGTGACAGCCTGATGATGGTGCTCATGTTGGCTGTCGTGGCGCAGTGGAGCGCTATCGGGTCCCGGGCCCGACTCGGCGACTGGCTGGAATCTGCCCGCCGCCAGTCCCTGGTCGGAATCGGCCCGCCGTGCGGCGCCGATCGTGACACCGTGGGCGCCAGCAGCGACATCGACGCCGACGAGGCCGCTCGCCAGGCCTACAACCGCATGCTCGCCAACCTGCACCGCCGCTCGTCGCCCCCCACCCCGTGATCGAGCCAGGATCGAGCCGCGACACGGATGCTTGTCGCTGTTTTGAACCGCTCAGGACAGCGACATGCATCCATGTGGTGCTGGCGTGGTGCTACGCGTGGCGGTAGTCGACGGTGCTGTAGCGGTCCAGGCGGTCCAGGTGGTGGGTGCTGCGGACCTGGCGGACGGTGCCGCTGCGCGAGCGCATCACCAGCGACTCGGTGATGGCGCGGTCGGGCCCGTAGCGCACGCCGTGCACCAACTCGCCGTCGGTGATCCCGGTCATGACGAAGAATGCGTCGTCGCCGCTGACCAGGTCCTCGGCGGTGAGCACCTGGTCCAGGTCCAGACCGGCTTCGTCGGCGCGGCGCCTCTCCTCGTCACTGCGGGGATTCAGGCGACCCTGCAGCACGCCGCCGAGGCAGTGAATCGCGCAGGCAGTGATCACGCCCTCGGGAGTGCCGCCGATCCCGAGCAGGAGGTCGACCTCGGAGTCCGGGGTCGCGGCCATCACCGCCGCGGCGACGTCGCCATCGGTGATGAACTTGATCCGGGCGCCGACGCTGCACACCCGGTGGGCCAGCTCGTCGTGCCGTGGCCGGTCGAGCATGCAGACGGTGATGTCATCAGGCGTGCACCTCTTGGCGTGGGCCAGCGCGGCGATGTTCTCCTCGGGGGACTGCCGGATGTCGACCAGGCCCACCGCTTCCGGGCCTGCTACCAGCTTGTCCATGTAGTACACCGCGGAGGGGTCATACATGGCGCCGCGGGGTGCGACCGCGAGTACCGATACCGCGTTGCCCATGCCCTTGGACGTCAGCGTGGTGCCGTCCACCGGGTCGACGGCGACATCGCACGCTGTCCCCGTGCCGGAGCCGACCCGCTCGCCGTTGAAGAGCATCGGGGCTTCGTCCTTCTCGCCCTCGCCGATGACGACGACGCCGTCCATCGCGACGGTCCCCATCATCGCCCGCATCGCCGCTACGGCCGCGGCGTCGGCGCCGTTCTTGTCGCGGCGGCCCACCCACCGCCCCGCCGCCATCGCGGCGGCCTCGGTGACTCGCAGCAGATCCAGTGCCAGGTTGCGGTCCGGTACACGTTGGACGGTTGGGGTCACCTCTGATGCAGCAGTCACCTGAGCCATGTCAACCACGCTATGGGTGATATGCCGAGGCCCACCTCCCTCAGCGGGAGGATTCCCGGGGGGATCAAGCCATGCAGCTTGTCGTGATGGGCGTGTCCGGCTCGGGCAAGAGCACCGTGGCGGCGCTGCTCGCCAGCCGCACCGGTTGCGCGCTGGCCGACGGCGACGACTTCCACGCCACGTCGAGCATCGCTCGGATGGTCGCCGGGCGCCCCCTCGACGACACCGTGCGGGTGCCCTGGCTGGCGGCGATCGCGTCCTGGCTCGCTGATCGCGCCAGCCGGGACGAGTGCGCCGTGGTCAGCTGCTCGGCACTGACCCGCGCCTACCGCGATGTCTTGCGCAGCGCAGGCCCCGATGTCCGGATCGTGCATCTGGCGGGCCCCCGGGAGCTGGTTGCGCCACGGCTGGCGGCCCGGCGCGGTCACTTCATGCCCCCCGAACTCCTGGACTCCCAATACGCCGCCCTAGAGCCCCTAGCCCCCGACGAGCCCGGCCTCACCGTCGACCTCTCCCAACCCCCCCAACACATCGTCGACGAGATACTCCATCGGCTCCCCCCGCATTCAGCGGGCTGAGCGGGGTTATTCGGCGCTGGAAACCCCGCTCAGCCCGCTGAATGTGAACTGCCGGGGCGCGCTCGCCGAACGTCACCGTGAGGTAAGGGTCTGGCGCGGCGCGGAGCCTGAGACTGCCAGCAGCAATCGATCACAGGGAGGTCATGAGTCGTGCTGCTTGGTGATCGCGCCGCGGTGCGTGCGGCGCTGTTGGTGCTGGCCAAGGCACCGGTGCCGGGCGAGGTGAAGACCCGGCTGTGCCCGCCGGCCACCCCGGCCGAGGCGGCCCGGATCGCAGCGGCGGCACTGCTGGACACCCTGGACGCGGTGCTGGCGGTGCCACACGTGACGCCAGTGGTCGCGCTGACCGGTGACCTCGCCAATGCGGTGGACGTGGCCGAGCTGGCGGAGCGGTTGCGGGACACCACGGTATTGGCGCAGCGCGGCGCGACACTGGGCCAGCGGATCGCCGCCGCGCACGCCGACGCCGCGGCGCTGGCCGGCCAGCGGCCGGTGCTGCAGATTGGGATGGACACCCCGCAGGTCGATGCGGGGCTGCTCGGCCGGTGCCTGGACCTGCTCGACGGCGACGATGTGGACGCGGTGTTCGGACCGGCGACCGATGGTGGTTGGTGGGCGCTGGGCCTGCGGCGACCGGCGCTGGCACACCTGATCGCCGGGATTCCGACGTCGCACCCGGACACCGGGGAACGGACTCTGGCCGTGCTGCACGCCGCCGGATGCCGGGTGGCGCAGCTGCCCGAACTGTCTGATGTGGACACTTGGGAGGACGCCATCGCGGTGGCCGCAGACACGCCCAGTGGGCGGTTCGCGGATGCCGTTGCCGAGCTGTCGGCGCCCGGTCGCCGGTGAACCCCCCGGTGAATGCCACTGCCTTCGACCCGGCTCTGGTCGGCGCGCATGCCCGGCTCGTCGGAGACGACGGGCGGGTGCTGCCGGTGGCTGTCGAGCGCTGGCGGGCACCGGCCAGCGGCGAGGACCGGTGGTTACTGGACCGCTGTGCGGCACCGACGGTGGATCTGGGTTGCGGTCCCGGTCGGCTGGTGGCCGAGCTGGCCGGGCGCGGCGTGCCCGCGTTGGGCGTGGACTGCTCACCCAGCGCGGTCCGGCAGTGCCACTCCCGCGGCGTTCCAGTGTTGCACCGCGACGTCTTTGCGGCGCTGCCCGGCGAGGGACGGTGGCACCACGCGCTGCTGGCCGACGGCAACATCGGCATCGGTGGGGACCCAGTGCGGTTGCTGCGCCGCTGTGCGGCCCTGCTGCGCCCGGGCGGTACCGTGCTCGTCGAGGCCCAGCATCCCGGGCACGGGATGTGGCGAGGCGCCGCCCGGCTCCAGGTAGCGGGTGTGGCCGCGAGCCCCTGGTTCCCGTGGGCGGTCGCCGGGCTGCTGGCACTGGCCGAACTCGCCCGCCAGCTCGGCCTGCAGACCGGGGATCGGCAGTGCGCCGAGCGCTGCTTCCTGGAGCTGCGCCGTCCCACCGGCTGGCGCCGCGGTGCCGGGCGCCACGTCAGTGGATGGTAAGCGCCGCCACGCCGCTGGGGATCTAGCGTGGAAGCCATGACAGATCTGCGCCGGTCGGCCAGCCGGTCGGCCCGCCGGGCAGCCAGCCGGACGGCCAGTGGGGTCGCCAGCGGGGTGGCCACCGGTCGCAGGTGGGTCCGTCGAGCGCTCGAGAACCCCCCGCCAGGCCCGTTCCGGCGCGGCTTCTGGCGCAGCCCGCTGCGCGGCCCGTGGTTCACCGCGATCCTCAGCGTGGCGCTGCTGCCCGGTATCATGTTGATGTTCCTCACCGGCCTGGCCTCCTACGCCGCCTACGACCCTAACCTGTCCGCGGGCAACGACCCCACCCCGGACAAGGGGTTGCTCGGCTCCTGGCTGCCGGGCTGGCCGGCTGGCCCGTCCTGGCTGTACTGGGTCAATCAGGGCGTGCACGTCACGCTCGGCTTGGTGCTCATCCCGATCGTGCTGGCCAAGCTGTGGTCGGTGCTGCCCAAGCTGTTCGAATGGCCACCGGCTCGTTCGGTGACCCACCTGGTGGAGCGCGTCTCGTTGCTGCTGCTCGTCGGCGGTGCGGTGTTCGAGCTGGTCACCGGCGTGATGAACATCCAGTACTTCTATGCCTGGCCGTTCGGCTTCTACCAGGCGCACTACTACGGGGCTTGGGTGTTCATCTCCGCATTCGTCGTGCACGTGGCGCTACGGCTGAGCCGGTTGGGGCCGATGCTGCGTACCCGCAGCCTGCGCCGCGAGCTGCGCACCCCGCTGGCACAGACCACCGCGGAGGCACCCGACCCCGATCACCTCGCGTCCCCCGACCCCGCACCGCCGACGATCTCGCGGCGCGGTGCCCTGGGCATGGTCGCGGCCAGCTCAGTGGCGCTGCTCGGGCTGAGTGTGGGGCAGAGCATCGGTGGCCGGGTCCGGTCCACCGCGCTGCTGGCACCGCGCGGGCAGAACCCGGGGCCGACCGACTTCCAGGTCAACAAGACCGCCGCCGTCGCGGGGGTCGGCCCGGTCGACGAGAGCTGGCGGCTGGAGCTCATCGGCCCGGCGAGCCGGGTCGCGCTGTCCCGCGCCCAGTTGCTGGCCCTGCGCCAGCACACCGCCCGGTTGCCGATCGCCTGCGTGGAGGGCTGGTCCACTGGCGTGCAGACCTGGACCGGGGTGCGGCTGGCTGACCTGGCCGTCCTGGCCGGCGCGTTGCCCGAGGCCCGGTTGTTCGTCGAATCGCTGCAGCGTGGGGGCGGTTTCGGGTCGGCGACCCTGTCCGCGGGGCAGGTCCAGGCGCCCGATGCGCTGCTCGCGCTGCGGGTCAACGGGGTGGACCTGACCCCCGACCACGGCTTCCCGGCCCGGGTGGTGGTGCCCGCGCTGCCCGGGGTGCACAACACAAAGTGGGTGACCCGGATGACGTTCCAGTGAGCCGTCTCGCGTTGCTGGGGCTGCTGGCCAGCTTCGTGGTGGCAGGCTACGCCACGATCCGGTTGCTGGCCGGCGCTCCGATCGGCGTCGGCGCGTGGTTCGTCGGCAGCGCCGTCGTGCACGACCTGGTGCTCTTCCCGGTCTACGCCGGACTGGACGCGGCCCTCGTCGTGCTGCTGCGCCGCCGGCCCGCGCTGGCCACCGTGGCCGGCGTGCCCTGGCTGAACCACCTGAGGGTACCGGCGGTGGTCAGTGGGGTGTTGTTGCTGGTGTGGTCCCCGTTCATCCTGCGGGTTCCCACCGAGTACCAGGCGTTCTCGGGCCTGTCGGAGCAGCCGTTCCTGCCCCGCTGGCTCGCCGTGACCGGTGGGCTCTTCGCGATCTCCGCGACGGCTCTGGCCGTGCGGGTCGGGGTCGCCGCGGTGCCGCGTGGCCGTTCGCGGGCGCGGCGAGTCGCCCACCGGGATGCCCGATGAGTGCAGCCGGCACCGTCCTGGTCGTCGACGACGACGTGCTGGTGCGCGACGTCGTCGGCCGCTACCTCGGCCGCGCCGGCTACCAGGTGACCGTCGCCGGGGACGGCGAGGAGGCGCTGCGCGCCGCCGAGGCCAGCCTGCCCGACCTCGTGGTACTCGATCTCATGCTGCCCGGCGTGGGCGGCCTGGAGGTGTGCCGACGGCTGCGCGCCGCGGGCCCGGTGCCGATCGTGATGCTCACCGCGCTGGGCGAGGAGGAGGACCGGATCGTCGGCCTGGAACTGGGTGCCGACGACTACATCACCAAACCGTTCAGCCCCCGGGAGTTGGTGCTCCGGGTTGCGTCAGTGCTGCGCCGGGCCCGGTCCCCGCGGCCAGTGATGGAGCTGCCGCCGGTCACCGACGGCGGGTTGATGGTCGACGTCGCGGCACGCCGGGCGGTGCTGGGGGAGCGGGGAGCTGGGGCTCACCGTGCGGGAGTTCGACCTGCTGGCCTTCCTCATCCGGCACCCGGGTCGCGCCTTCACCCGCAGCGAGCTGCTCGAGCAGGTGTGGGGTTGGACGTTCGGCGACCAGTCCACGGTGACCGTCCACGTGCGACGGTTGCGGGAGAAGGTGGAGGCTGACCCCACCGCGCCCCGGCGGATCGCCACCGTGTGGGGTGTGGGCTACCGCTACGACGGCAAGGGGTGACCCGCGGTGCTCGACGAACTGCGCGACGTCGGCCCGATCGCGTTGCTGTGCACCCTGCCGGTGGCCCTGCTCGGCGCGCTGCTGCTGCACCACATGCGCCGGTACTCGATCACCGCCGCGGTCACCGTGCTGGTCCTGGTGCCGGTTGCCGCCACGCTGGCCGGGGTGCTGGGCGTCAACGGCTGGATGTACACCCCAGCGCTGAGCAGCGAGCTCGCGGTAGCGGCCGCAGTGGCCGCGGTCAGCGTGCCGACCGGCTTGCTGCTCGGCCGGGGCATTGCGCAGGACCTGACCTGGCAGCGGGAGGCCAGCGCTCGGGATCGGGCGGCTGAATCGGCCCGCCGCGAGCTGGTCGCCTGGATCAGCCATGACCTGCGCACCCCGCTGGCCGGTATCCGCGCGATGACCGAGGCGCTGGCCGAGCGCGTCGTCACCGATCCGGGCAGCGTCGCCCAGTACGCGCAGCGGATCGGGCAGCAGACGCAGCGGCTGACCGGCATGGTCGACGACCTGTTCCAGCTGTCCCGGATCAGCTCGGGGGCATTGCGGTTGACGCTGTCGGCGATCCCGCTGGGCGAGGTCGTCTCGGAAGCGTTGGCCGCCGAGGCCGTCACCGCCGCCCGCAAGGGCGTCCGGTTGCAGGCCGAGGCCGGCAGCCAGTGGCCGATCGTGCAGGGCAGCGATCCGGAGCTGGCCCGGGTGGTCCGCAACCTGCTGTCCAACGCGATCCGGCACACCCCGCCGGACGGCACTGTGGTGGTCGCCGCAGGAGCCCGCGAGGGGCAGGCCTGGCTGCGGGTCGACGACTGGTGCGGCGGCATCCCCGAGCACGATCTGGACCGCGTCTTCGACGTCGCCTACCGCGGCAACACCGCCCGGACCCCCGCGCCCGTCGACGAATCCGGCGCCGGGCTGGGCCTGGCCATCGCACGGGGCCTCGTCGAGGCCCATTCCGGTCGTATCGAGGCCCGCAATCACGGACCCGGCTGCCGCTTCGAAGTCCTGCTCCCTCTAGCCGCCAAGCCCGAGTGAGCCCGCCTCTGACGCCGACGTGGCCCAGCTGCGCCCGGCTCGCCTTGTTGCTCCGGCATACCGAGACCGCCGGCGAGGATCTGCTGTCGGTGGCGGCCGCCGCTGGGGACGAACAGGCCGAGCAGCTCGCCGCGAATCTGGTGCCACACGACACAGGGGAACGGGCGGCGGCGCGATGTCCAGCGACGGCAGGTGTGGCATCGGCCTACCACGAGAACCGAGCCGAGATCATGACCTATCGCAACACGTTGCGGCGCATCCAGGTCCACGCCCGCACACCCCAGGAGACCCGGACCCTGCTGGTCCGCCGCATAGAGGAGTCGACATGAACCACAACCAGGCGGCCGCCGCGCTGATCACCGCGGCCGGGTGGCGGAAGTCCAGCTACAGCGAGGCCCAAAACGCCTGCGTGGAGGTCACCACTGAGCTGCCCGGCTGGGTCGGTGTCCGCGACAGCAAGCTCGGCACCGGCAGCCCCGTGCTGTCTTTCACCCGTCTCGAGTGGCGCGCGATGCTGGCTGCCGCCCACGCTGGCAGGTACGACGCCTAACGCTACCGCCGCCGTCAGGGCTTGCGGCCTACGCCGCCGAATGTGTTCGCCTCTGTTGGGGAGCCGACCTGGCTGGGGTCGGGTCGCCACAGGGGCACCGAGACCACACCGGGCTCTATCAACTCCACGCGGTCAAAGAATCGGGCGATCTCCTGGCTGCTGCGGACCGCGACCGGCGGGGTTCCACCGCTCTCGTTCCAGAGCCGGCATGCATCGAACATCTCCTTGCCATGGACGCCGTCGGTGGTGGGGTCATACAGCACCAGGTAGCTGCCGGGGACCAGCGGGTCCAGCAGGCGGTTCACGATCGCGTACGCCTCGTCGGTGTCCATGACGTGTTCGATGGTTCCCATCACCATGAGGGCGATGGGCTGGGTGAAGTCCAGCGTCCGAGCAGCCTCCCGCAGGACTGTGTCCGTGTCACGCAGATCGGCGTCGACGTAATCGGCGACGCCTTCGGGAGTACTGGTGAGCAGGGCGCGAGCGTGTACCAAGACTAGGGGATCGTTGTCAACGTAGACGATGCGGCACTCCGGTGCGGTCGCCTGAGCGACCTCGTGGGTGTTGTTGGCGGTGGGTAACCCGGTACCGACGTCGAGGAACTGACGGATCCCTGCCTCGCCGGCGAGGTATCGGACGGCGCGGACCAGGAATGCCCGCGAGGCGCGCGCAACATCAACGATACTCGGCAGGATGGCGGCAAACTGGTCACCAGCCTCGTGGTCGACCGGGTAATTGTCCTTACCACCCAGCCAGTAGTTCCAGACCCGAGCCGAATGCGACACGCTGGTGTCGACACCGGGCGACGGTTTCTGGCCGGATGTGTCTGAGCCGTTCATCCTGAGCAGGGCCTCTCTGCGGTGTGTCCTTGTGTCTGGAACGTGGGACGCGACTGTAGTCAGCTCGTGAGATGAGTCTTCAGCCCTCGATCGAGCTGGGCGTCTCCAGCGTTCACCGCGGCAACGAACGGACGGTACTCTAGCCCAGACATCGTCGAAGGGTGGCACTCACCGGAGGAATCTTGAGGCCTCAACCAGATCGCGACCCGTCCCTTCGCTCTAGTCCGGCCCAGTGGCAGGGGAGGCCGACCGCGCTGCGCCTCGCCCTGGGCGGCCACCTACGCCGGCTGCGCGAGGCCAGCGGAATCACCCGTGAAGCCGCCGGATACGCCATCCACGCATCCAGCAGCAAGATCAGCCGTCTCGAACTCGGCAGGGTCGCATCCAAGGAACGCGATGTGGCCGTGCTGCTCACCCACTACGGCGTCACCGACGCGGAGGAACGCGAGACACTTCTCACCTTAGCCCGCCAAGCCAACGCACCCGGTTGGTGGCGCGAGTACGGCGACGTGCTGCCGAACTGGTTCAAGACTTATCTCGGTCTGGAGCAGGCGGCGTCGGTCATCCGTGCCTATGAGCCCCAGCTCGTGCCGGGGCTGCTGCAGACCGAAGACTATGCCCGCGCCCTCATGCTGCTGCGCCACCTGCACGTGTCTCACGGCGAGATCGAGCGTCGCGTCGCGCTGCGGATGGCCCGTCAAGCGTTCTTGAGCCAACCTGGAGCCCCCGACCTGTGGGTCGCGTTGGACGAGGCCGCGCTCCGGCGCCCGATGGGTGATCAGAAGGCCCAGCGAGCGCAGCTGCTGCATCTGATCGAGATGGCCCAGCGACCGAACATCACACTGCAGATCGTGCCGTTCCACGCCGGTGCTCATGCCGCGGCAGGTGGCCCGTTCACCATCCTACGGTTCTCCGAGCCTGACCTGCCCGACATCGTCTACCTTGAGCGCGTCACCAACGCCCTCTACCTGGACAAAAAGCGCGACACCGTGGACTACCTGGCGATCATGGACAATCTGTGTATCCAGGCGGAGTCACCCATCGGGACCCTCAACTTCCTACACAGGACCATCAACGAGAGCTGTCCTACACCAACCGATCCAACGGCTACAGTCGTCGCTGCGCTGGCTGAACTCCACGTGCGTCCCGACGATCGGGTGCTGATCATGTTGCCCGACGGTCCCGGCTTCGCCGAGGCCTTCGCCGGCGCAATCCAGCAAGGTGCTGTGCCACTGCCAGTGAATCCGCAGTTGCCAGCACATGACATCGTGGCAGTCGCCGCCGAGGCAGGCGCCCGCCTGGTACTGATCTCGGCGGATCGGCTTGCTGCGCTGGCTTACCTGCAGGCCGAGCCACCGGTACTCATCGACGGACAACACGG
>DATDHI010000355.1:0-2767 GCA_036521655.1 Pseudonocardiaceae bacterium
AGGTGAACACGAGCCCTGCAGTGCCGGGCG
This sequence comes from Pseudonocardiaceae bacterium, assembly GCA_036521655.1. GTDB lineage: Bacteria > Actinomycetota > Actinomycetes > Mycobacteriales > Pseudonocardiaceae. The sequence goes on from DATDHI010000355.1 coordinate 31, forward strand.
GGTAGCGGCGCTGGTGATCGATCAGCAGCTCGACAACCAACGCCGGTATCGGCACGACCCGACGGCCAGCCCTGGACTTCGGGTAGGGCTTGTCTGTGACGTGCCCGGAGACCTCGACCGCGACTCGGACCACACGTAGGGTTCGCGTCGCTAGGTCGATGGCATCCCAGCGCAGGCCCGCGCACTCGCCCCACCGCAGACCGGTCCCGCCGGCTAGCCCGATGAGTGCCCGGTAGCGGTCCGGAACTGCGGGGGTAGCTGTTCAGCTGGTGCTGTTGTGGCTGGTAGTGCTGGTGTGACTTGATCTCGGCGTGTCGGGTTGATCTTTTGGCTGGGTCGGGCAGGGTGTCGTCGTGCCCGACTTCGCCCCCGAAGCGCGGCTCGTCGCGGAGAATGCCGCGTTGCGGGCGGAGAACGCGGAGTTGCGTGCCGGGCATGACGAGTTGACGCGCATGGTCGCTGGGTTGACGGAGAGGGTCGCGGAGCTGGAGCGGCGGTTGGCGGCGGACTCCTCGAACTCGTCGCGTCCACCCTCTTCGGATGCGCCGTGGGCGAAGAAGCCGGCGCTGAAGCGGTCGTCGCGGACGAAGTCCGGTCGCAAGCCCGGTAAGCAGCCGGGAGCCTCGCCGGCTTCGCGAAGCCTCATCGACGATCCCGATGACAGGCTGATCATCGAGCCCGGGCGCTGCCGGGCGTGCGATGCCTCGCTGGCCGGAGCGCCCGAACACCGCCGGCAACGGCGTCAGGTGGTCGATGTTTGTCCGCCACCGCCGCCGAAGGTTACCGAGTACCAGCGGATTTCGAAGGCGTGCTCGTGCTGCGGGGCGGTGACCACCCCAGATTGGGACGACGAGGCAGTGCCACTCGAGCACGCCGCAACCGTGGTCGGGTCGGGCTCGCCGGTGCGGATCGGCCCCGAGGCGTGCGCGCGTGCGGCGTTGCTGGCCTGCGCGCACTACTTGCCTGTGGGTCGAGCGCGGGAGCTGCTGGAGACGTTGACCGCGATCGATGTCTCCACCGGATTCCTGGCCGGGATCCGGGGCCGCGCGGCGCGGCGACTAGAGAAGAAGTTCCTCGACCACATGAAGAAATTGCTGGCCAGCGCGTCGGTGTTGCATGCCGATGAGACCACCGGTCGCGCTGGGGGTGCCCTGTCCTACGTGCACGTGGCCTGCACCAGCTACCTCACGCTCATGCACGTCGGAAATCGCTCCGCGGCCACCATCGACGCCGGAGGCGTGCTGCCAGAATTCACCGGGGTGCTGGTACGCGATGGCTATGCCGGCTACTCCCACCTGCCGGCGATCCATGCGTGGTGCGGGGCTCATCTCCTGCGGGACTTGCGGTCGATCTCCGACGCCGACCCCGACGGCCAGCTCTGGGCGACCGCGATGGCCACCACCCTGGCCGAGGCCAACCACGCAGCCACCGCCGCGCGCCAGCGCGGCGCCGACCACCTCGACGAGGCCACGCTCGCCCAGATCCGCAACCACTACCACGGCGCGCTCGCCCGCGGAGACACCGACAACCAGGGCCAACACACCACGCTGGCCCACCAAGCCCGAACCCTCATCGCACGGTTCAGACGGTTCGAAGACATGATCATGAGGTTTGCCGTCGATCTCTCGGTGCCGTTCACGAACAACGAAGCCGAACGGGCCGCCCGGCCCGTCAAAATCGCCCAACGCACCTCCGGCGGCGCCTGGCGCACCCTGCAAGGCCTCACCGACTTCGCCATCGTCCAGTCCTACCTGGACACCGCCACCAAGTGGGGACTCGACAAACTCGACGCCCTCCGCAAACTCTTCACCACCGGAGCCTGGCTACCCCCAGCACTAAGCCCCAGCTGAATAGCTACACCAAATGTTCCGCGACAAACAAGACGACTGCAAAAAAATCGTCCTCTCACCCTGGCCTACGGCGGATCCCAATCGCAGGAGAGACGATGCCACGATCGCCCGATGGAAATCCAACCTTGCAGCCCGCAGCGTCGCTTGCTGAGCACAACAATTCTGTCGCCGAACCTCACACCGGCAGCGACCGAGCTCCGTTTGCGCCGCCGGGCACGCCGATCAGCCATCGGTCTCCATTCTTCATCGGCATGGCCGCGGCGGCGGGCATCGCAGTCGTCGCCGGATGCGTCGAACTAATCCTGGTCGCACGCGACGCGCTGGTGCTCATTGGGCTGGCTTTGTTCATCGCAATCGGTCTGGAGCCCGCCGTGGCGTGGCTCGTTCGGCACAAATTACGCCGGTGGGCTGCGGTGACGCTAGTGACCGCAGGGTCCCTAAGTTTGATCCTCGGCTTCCTCGCCGCGGTGATCCCGCCACTGGTTGCACAGGGCACAACGTTCGCCTCGCTGGCACCCGCGTATCTGCAGGGCATGTGGAACCGCAACGCCGTCGTCGCGAAACTCAATGAGCGGTTCCACCTACAGCAGAGCCTGGACCAGATGTTCAACGGCGGCACCACCAACATTGTCCATGGAGTGCTCGGCGCTGGGGCGATCGTGTTTAATGCGGTGGCCAGTATCGTCGCGGTCGTCGTGCTGACGGTGTACTTCCTCACCTCCTTTCCTCAGCTGCGCAGCACGCTGTACCGGCTGATACCGAGGTCCCGTAGACCGAGGGCAATCCTCATCGGCGACCGGATCTTCGCGCAAGTGGGGGCCTACGTACTGGGCAACGTGATCGTCTCGCTGATCGCGGGATTCCTTACCTTCATCTGGCTTCTGATC
>DATDHI010000356.1:0-2054 GCA_036521655.1 Pseudonocardiaceae bacterium
CGCCCCCAAATGCTGCTCACCCTCTTCGCCGTCATCCTGCTCCTAGCCCTCGTCCTGGGCCCACCCCTGGTCGCCCACCGCATCCGCAGCCGCGACGGACCCCACCCATGACCACCCCCCGCGTCGTCGCAGCACTCCTCGGCATCGCCACATGCGCCGCTGTGATCGGCGGACTGCTCAGCACCCCCCCTGCCACCGCCGACACGACTGACTCCGCCGTCAAAGTCTCCGGCAAAGGCGACTTCGCGAACCTCGAAGTCACCGTCAGCCAAACCAAAAACCTCATCAACCAGGTGGTCACCGTCTCCTGGACCGGCGGCCAGCCAACGCAGCCGGCCAGCGGCCAGTTCGGGATCAACTACCTGCAGATCATGCAGTGCTGGGGCGACGACCCGGCCGGCCCAGACCGCACCCAATGCCAATACGGTGGGTTGAGCACCGAGGCCTCGCCTCAGGCCGGCGCCTGGGTGCGGTCCCGGCAGGTCAACTACGTCGCCAGCCTGGTCGACCCCAAGGAAACGTTCAAACAGCCGGCCGGGAGTTTCCAGAATGTCTTCGTGCCGTTCTGGGCGGCGGGAAGGCCCAAGCCGACTGACCCGGCTACGTCCGACAGCAGCGCCTTCTTCGACTCCCAGGTCACCAACGAGATCCCGGTGGGCCGCACCCATGGTGACGGCACCGGGCTGGAGTTCTTCGAGGCCCAGACCGTCCGCCAGGCTGCCGGTCTCGGCTGTGGCGATCCGGTCACCACCGGCGGGGTCCCCAAGGGCCGGTCCTGCTGGCTGGTGATCGTGCCGCGGGGGAACACTGAGGTAGACGGCACGACCCGCAACGGTAACGGCGTCAGTCGGCTGGACTCCTCGCCCCTTAGCCTGACCAACTGGGACAATCGGCTCGTCGTCCCGCTCGAGTTCCAGCCGGTGGGTCAGGCCTGCCCGATCGGCGCCGCCGAGCGCCATGTGATCGGCCACGAACTCGCCGTCGACGCGGTCAACAGCTGGCAGCCCGCACTGTGCGCCGGCGGCGGCGCCCTCTACAGCTATACCCAGCTCCCCGATGACGTGGCCCGCAGTCAGGTTCTCGACACCAGCACCCCCAGTCTCGGGCTTATGACCAACCCCATCCCACCCGACCAGGCACCGCCCGACCACCCGCTTGTCTACGCACCAGTGGCGCTGTCCGGGCTGGCCATCGCGTTCAACATCGTGCACCAGCCAACTCCCGGCGCACCCGCTAATGAGCTCAAACTCGACGGCCAGCGGTTCACGTCCATGAAGCTCACGCCGCGGCTGGTGGCCAAGCTGCTCACACAGTCCTACCGGGGCGCGGTGGCGGCCGTGCCCGACGTCATCAAGAACAACCCTGCGGGTCTGACTGTCGACCCCGAGTTTCTCGCCCTCAACCCCGAGTACACAGGCTTCTCGACCTACGTCATACCGCCGGACGCGCTGGTGCAGCTTAGTGGCTCGGATGTCACGTCGCTGCTGTGGAGCTGGGTCAAGGCCGACCCGGACGCCAGCGCGTTCATCGCAGGTACCGCCGACCCGAACGGAATGGTGGTGAACCCCGCCAACAAGGGGCTCACGCTGCCGACCTCCACCTTCCCCCGCAACGACCAGGGTTGCGTTGATGTCCTCATCAACACGGGGGTTACGGCGAAGATCTGCACGCTGGACGCCCACCCGTTCACCAACGACATGCACGACGCCGGCCTCTCGGCAAGCCGCGGCGACACCCAGGCACGAACGATCGTTGCCGGAGCCGACAACGTAACTCCGACGCCTAAGAAGGTCGACCGGCAGGTGCCTGGGCAGCGCGCGGTGCTCGCGGTCGTAGATGCGGCGACGGCCAATCGGTATGGCCTGCCGACCGCGAGCCTGCGCAACGCCGCCGGACAGTTCGTCGCCCCCACCACCGCGAGCCTGCTGGCCGGTGAGGCGGCCATGAAACCCAGCCCGGTGGCCGATGTGCTGGCCTCCGACGTGACCGGCGCCAGCGACCCGGCGCTCTACCCGCTTACCGCGCTAAGCTACGCGGCTACCGCGCCATCGGCA
>DATDHI010000357.1:0-2189 GCA_036521655.1 Pseudonocardiaceae bacterium
AGACCTGGCTCGCGACGAACCCGCGGGTGCGCGTCCACTTCACCCCCACGCACGCCTCGTGGATGAACCTCGTCGAAGTCTGGTTCTCGCTGATCGAACGCCAGGCCATCCACCGCGGCACCTTCAGATCCGTCAAGGACCTCAACGCCAAGATCCGCGCCTTCATCGACGGCTGGAACGACCGCGCCCACCCCTTCGTGTGGACCAAGACCGCCAACCAGATCCTCGCCAAAGCCAACCGTCAGAAGACCTCAAACGCGGGGCACTAGGCGCTTACGTCTAGGCGATCGACAAGTTGTTGTCTATGCGGCGGTTTCGAGTGCGAGGTCGTGGAGCAGGGTGCGCATGCCGTCGCGGAGGTGTTCGTAGTCACGGTCGATGCGGGTGTGGGTCTTGGGTGCTCCGCCCGGTCCTGGTCGGCGCACGCCGGCGAGGATTGGTGCGATGACGTGCTCGCGCAGGGTGATCAGGGCCGCGATGGTCCGGGCGGCCTGTTCGGGCACGTGGTAGCGACGGGTCCGGCCGGGTTTGTCGACGAGGTGTTTGCCGCGCAGCTTGCGCAGGTCGTAGCCGGCCTGGCGGACGGTGTAGCCGGTTTGGCCGGTCAGGGCTTGGACCTTGCCGGCCAGGTCGGCGACGGTGAATCCCTCGGGTGCCACGGCGAGGGCCAGGACCGCGGACAGCACGGCACGGGTGCGGGCCTTGTTGACGTCGACGCCGCCGACCCGGGTGGCCCCGATCTGGGACGGGGTCGGTAGCTGCTCGAGGATGCCGTCGGGCAGGAAGGCGACGTCGACGCAGTCGAGCATGGTGGTGAACCGGTCCACCATCCCGGCCAGCCGGCCGACGATGGCGGGGAACTTCTCCAGCACCCGGCCGACGCGCAGGGTGCGGGTGTTGTGCACGATCGCCTCGAAGCGCAGCACGTGTTCGCCCTTGGTGTAACCCTTCAAGGTCAACAGCCCGAAGTGGACTTTGAACAAGGTGAGGTTCCATTTGGGTCTCTCGATCACCACTGCCTGCCGAGGCGACAGGTCGGCTCCGGCCGGGCGGTGCGGGCGGTGGCCCACCCCGAACAGGGTCCGTAGCGTAGGCACGTCCAGCCGGGCCCGGGTCCGGTCCACGACCGTGTCGAAGGCCCGCTCCATCACCGCCCCCGAGGCGAAGATCAGGTTGCGGGAGTACTCGACCTGATAGACCGAGTAGCCGTAGCCGAAGCCGCCGCGGCGTTGCTCCTCCAGATCCAGGCCGAAGCACAGGCAGGCGGTGTAGATCCACCGGTCGATGACCTGGCTCAGGCGCCCTACAGTCCCGGGCTGGGACAAGGTGTCTGCGACCTGAGCCAGGCGTTCGGGGTCACTGATCCGGGTGAAGCAGTTGCCCTCCTTCGTGAAACCTATGCCGGCCGCCTGGGCCTGGCAGGCGACGTACTCGTGGCCGTTGAGGATCACCTGCGCCGGGAACGGCGGGTGTCCACTCATCTTGATCGTGATGTGCCCGAAGGCCGGGTCCATGATGTGGAACGAGTAGTGGTTGACGAACTGCCGGGTCTTGTCCAGGTTGCGGATTACTCCCGAGCTGGTCCGGGTCACCTTCCATACCGTCGCCGGTGCCCGGGCCACCAGGACCAGGAACACCCCGACCCCGACCGGGTGCTCGCGCAGGTAGTCCTCGGCGATCCGGTGCTTGCGTTCGTCGGCCTTGCAGGCGATCACCGGCACCGCGTTGGCCTCGGCCCAAGCCCGAACCCGTCGGGCGAACCGGCCGGCCAGCCGCATCAGGTGCGCGTTGTCCAGGGACTCGTCACCGTCGTCGTGCCATTGCCGCCACCAGACCCGGAACCCGCCCGGATTGTGCCCCATCGGGAAGTAGGCGTTGAGCACGATCCGATCCACACAGTCATAGCAGCCGGTCAGCAGATCCCGGTACCGCTCGGTGAACTCATCGACCATCCACGAACCGTAGGATCACCCACCGCCGGTGACCAGAGCTGCCCCGAAGGGGCCACCGCTCCCCGGGCGAAGTCCCGGGAGCGGCGTAGGCGCTTACGACTCAAGTCCGGGCGTTCTCCGGAAGTGCTGCATACCGCCCAGAAAGGGCAAGTGGGCTTCCGCCGATCTGTGAAGCGTTGCTGGATGGGAAACCCGCAGTGTAGACGGAGGACGTCGGGCGTGCCGCCTTCGGATGGG
>DATDHI010000358.1:0-5510 GCA_036521655.1 Pseudonocardiaceae bacterium
CGAGGGCCCTTCCGGCGGTGCCGAGGGTGCCGGTGGCGCTGCCGGGGTCCCGTAGTTGCTGCACGCGGCGAGCGCGGCGGCCACAGCCACGATTCCAGTGCCGGCAACGACGGCGCGGCGGGTCAGCGCAGATTCACGTGGGGTCTCGTCTGTCATGAGTCACTCCTTCGTGGTGGGGTTCAGGGGTCATTCCGATGTCACACGCCGATGGTGGTGAAGAACCACAACGATGCGGTGAGCCACAGGCCGACGAGGGCGGAAAGACCACGCCACCGATCAGTGGGATGGCCCAGCCGGGCAGTCCCCGGCGGGTGAGCAGGAGCATCTTGGCCGTGAAGGCTCCGAAGAACAGGCACCCGAGCAGCGAGTGGATCAGGACCAGGACAGGGTACGACTGGAAGCCCAGCGCGTACAAGCAGTGCACCATCACGGGCACGGTGAGCAGGCTGGACGGTCATTTGCCGACCACCAGGGTGTCACCGTTGACCGGTTGCGGATCGATCCGGGTGCCGTCGACGGTGATGCTGGCCAGCGTGTTGGGGTCGAGGGTGGGCGCTGGCTCCGGGGTCCCGTTGTTGTTCCGGATGCCGACCTCGCTGCCGTCGTCCAGCACGATCCAGCCGAGCCGGTTGGGCACCCCGTTCACCGTCCCGCGACCCTGGTAGAGACCGGCCGGCGGCTTCGCAAGCTGCGCGGAGTACGGCCACTGTTTGTCCTTCACCCACACCGTGCCGAACACCGCGTTGCCCTCTACCGCGCCGGTGGCTCTGGCGCCGTTGTTGCCCCCAAGCGTGAGCTGACCGTCCGCGATGGTGCCCTGCAGCCAGGCCTCGACGCGGTGGCCGTCGCAGACATAGGCGGCAGCCCGGCCGTTGCGCACCACTATCGCGATCGTGGCCTCGTTACCGCTGGTGCGACCCGCGTATGCAGCTGGCTGGGGTGGCGCCGGGACAGAGCCGATCGGTGCCTGCGTACTTGCGGGTGGCGCTGCCGGGGCGGTCACCGTCGGAGTGGTCGCGGTCTGGGTGGTCGCCTTCAGGTTCAGTACCAGGAGCACGACGGCCAGCGCGGCGACTGCGACCAGTGTGATGAGGGGACCGCGGTTTTCCATGCTCGCTCCTCGGCTGGGCTCCCCTGAGGATGAACCACTCCCCGTCCGGGAACGAATGTTCCGGCATTGAGGAGGAGCCCATGACCAACAGTGCCGAGCACCTGTCCGTCCCGGCTCGGGGGGTCCAGCAATCACGCCAGCCTAGTGACCTTCCAGCTGGAGAGCACCGCACCACTGAGAAGGCGCCACTGCGGCTGGCCACTCCGGCCCGTACCAAGCCCGTCCGCCGTAGCGTAGACCTGTCCCCCACCTGCCACGTCAGGCTCACGCAGTGGTGCGCCGAGACCGCCGATGTGATCGGCACCGCGCGTGTCACCGGTCAGGACGTCATCCGTGCCCTGGTGGCCCGGCTGCTCGTTGATGAGCGCCTGGCGCACCGGATCCGGGCCGACCTCAGCATCAATATCTGACCCGGCCAAGATCCAGCTTCCCTCCGATGGGCCTACCGGTCGACTGCGGGCTGGATACGCTCAGGCGATGGTGCCGCAGGGATCCCCGCAGGATCCGCCACCTTGCACCGAGGCGGACCTTCGTGAGGCGCTGACCAGGGCTGTTCAGGCCAGCCGCTGGTCGAAGTTCCTGGCCGACGCCGGTCCGGCGCTGCTGGAGGCGTCGCTGGAACAACGCGACGCCCTGGACCGGGCGGCGCGCCTCGCGGTCCCTGAACTCGGCGACCTGTGCGTGATCAACCTGCTGCAGCCGGACGGCTCATTGCTGCGCGCTGCGGTGGTACACGTTGATCCGGAGTTCGATCCGATCATCGAGCAGCTCAAGTTGCTCCGCCCGCTGCGGGACTCACCGAACCATCAGGTGCTGGACAGCGGCAGACCGCTAATAATCCGGGACCTCGCGGCCGCAGACCCCTGGTCCATCGCGGGCCGCGGACAGCAGCAGGTGTGGGACCGGCTGGCGCTGGCCTCGTGCGTGCTCGTGCCGATGGGGGCGCGGGGCAGGACGCTGGGCACCTTCTCGGTCTCCTCCACCGACCCCGATCGCTACACCGACGCAGACGTCCCACTCGTGCAGGGCCTGGCGCTACGGGCGGGGCTGGCGCTGGACACCGCTGAGCTCTACGACTCGCAGCGCCATGCCCGGGAGTTCGCCGACCGTGCCGCGGCGAGGACGGCCGGGCTGCTGGAGGCCACCGCGGCACTATCCGGCGCGCTGTCGCCGGAAGCCATCGCCGAGGTAGTGGTGTCCCAGGGCTCCGGCCTGCTGGGCGCCGGCTCGGCGGTGCTGTTCGTGCGGGTAGCCGACCGGCTGGAGCTCGTGCACGCCACCGGCTGGCCGCCGGACATCCTGCAGCGCTGCCAGACAGTGCCGCTGGTCGGTGGGACGCCCGTCAGCGATGCCGTGCTCGATGGCGCTCCGGTGTGGCTGGAGAACCACGACGACGCGCTGGCCCGCTACCCTGGATGGGCACCGGCGCACTGCAATGGTGGCTATCAGGCGGCTGCCTGCCTGCCGCTGATCGTGGAGGGCACCGCGGTAGGGGCGATGAACTTCAGCTTCACCGCGGCCCGCGAGTTCGGGAGCGACGACCGCACGTTCCTGCGGGCCCTGGCCGGGCAGTGTGCCCAGGCCCTGGACCGATCCCGGCTGTATTCCGCCGAACGGGCTGCCCGCGCCGCCGCCGAGCGGCAGCGCGACCAGGCGGCAGTCCTCGCCGGGGCCAGCCTTGCGCTGGACACCCCCACGTCCCAGGTGCAACGGCTGCAGCAGCTGACCCAGCTCACGGTGCCCCGGATCGCCGACTGGTGCGCGGTGCATCTGATCCGGGACGGCAAGTTGGAGAACATCGCCTACGCGCACAACGACCCCGACAAGATCGCCTTCCTCGAGGAGCTCACCAGGCGCTACCCGCGGCGGGATCGCTACGGATCGAGCGGCATCGCCCGGGTGATCCGCACCGGGCAGCCCGAGCTTATCAGCGATATCTCCGACGCAATGCTGGCCGAGACCGCGCCGGACGAGACCCATCTGAGGCTGGTCCGAGCCCTGGGCATGACCTCGGCGATGATCGTGCCCCTGAGAGTTGGTGGGGTCACGACCGGCACGATCACCCTGGTTGCGGCCGAGTCAGGGTACCGGTACGACTCCGACGACCTCGCTTTCGCCCAGGACCTGGCCACCCGGGCCGCGCTGGCGCTGGACAACGCCCGGCTTTACGAGGAGCAGCACGACATCGCCGCGACCTTGCAGGCCGCGCTGCTGCCGCACGAACTTCCCGACATCCCCGGGGTGGAGCTTGCTGGGCGTTACGTCGCCGCCGGTGACGCGAACGACGTCGGCGGCGACCTCTACGACGTGTTCAGCTCCTCTAGCGCGCGGATCGGCGGTGCCGCCGGCCCGTGGTCGCTGATGATCGGTGACGTGTGCGGAAAGGGCGCCGCCGCGGCAGCGCTGACCGCGCTGATCCGCTACACGATCCGGGCCGAGGCGAGCCACCGGCTGCTGCCCGCCGAGGTGCTCCACGGCCTCAACCAGGCGATCATTCACCAGCTCTCGACCATCGAGGGCCGGTTCTGCACCGCGATCTACGGCCTGCTCACCCTGACCAACAATGGCGTGCGGGTGACGATGGCGTGCGCCGGTCACCTCGCCCCCCGGGTGCTGCGCCGCCATGGCGAGATCGAAGTCGGGCAGGGTGGCGGTACCATCCTGGGGGTGTACGGCGAACCCACGCTAGCCAGCGAGGATGTCCACCTCACACCGGGTGACACGCTGGTCCTGGTGACTGACGGGGTCACCGAGGCCCGGAGCCCGGATGGGTTCTACGGCGAGGAGCGGCTGGACGCGCTGCTGGCCAGCTGCGCGGGTCGCGACGCCGGCTCGATCGCGGCAGCGATCATCACGGATGTCCTGCAATTTCAGGCGGATGCGCCCCGCGACGACATCGCGGTCTTGATTGTCCAAAGCGCCCCCGGCATGAACGTCGAGCGAACCAGCGGATGAGCCAACTCGAAGTGCATCGTGAGTTCGAGGGGGACGTCACGATCGTCTCCTTCGGCGGCGAGTTCGACTACGCCGAGATGGGCACCGCTCAGGAAGAGCTCCGCGCCGCCGAGGAACTGGCGCCCAAGGTCCTCCTGCTCGATCTCACCGGCCTGGCATTCATGGACTCCAGCGCGGTCCGGGTCATCCTGCAGGCTGACCGCCGGGCCCGTGAGCAGGGCAGGCGGCTAGCGCTGCTCACCGGCACCGGGCCGCCGCACCGGGTGCTGTCCATCCTCGGTCTGGTCACCCGTCTGGACATCGTGGCCGACCGGGAGGCCGTGACCGGTTCCTAGCATGCCGCTAGACACTCACGAAGGAACGTGATGGTGGCGTCCCATGCCTTGGCGGCCTGCTCGGGGTCGTAGGTGCCGATCACGTTCTCGTCGTTGAAGAAGGCGTGCCCTGCCGGGTAGAAGCGGAAGTCAGGCGTGCGGCCGGATTGCCGCTCGATGGTGGCCGCGAGCTCACGGACCTGATCGGTGCTCTGCCACGCGTCCTGCTCGCCGAAGTGGCCCAGCAGTGGGGCGGTGAGGTTCTCGAAGCCGGGGTACTCCTCGCCCAGGACGGCATAGAACGTCACGGCGGCGCCGATCTTGTCGCCCTGTCCGGCGGCGAGCACCAGCACGAAGCCGCCGCCCATGCAGAATCCCACCACGCCGACCTTCTCGCTGGTCACCGCCTCGTGGCCGAGCAAGTAGTCCACCGCGCCGCCAAGGTCGCGAGCCGCCTGACCCACCGGCAGCTCCTGCATGAGCCGGCTGGCCTCGGCCTCGTCATGGGTGATGGTGCCTCCGAAGAGGTCAGGCGCCAGGGCGACGAAGCCTGCGGCGGCCAGCCGGTCCACGACGTCGACGATGTGGCTGTCCAACCCCCACCACTCCTGGATCACCACCACACCAGGACCACTGCCGGACTCGGGCAGCGCCAGGTACCCGTGCGCGGTCGACCCGTTGGACGCAAACGTCACGTTCTGCACGCCGGTAATCCCATCACAGCCCGGCCCAGGCATCGCCAATAGGTTCCATTTAGTGCCATGCGGGCGTGACCAGCCATGTAGCGGCCTGTTTGCGCTGGTAGGGCACCGTGTCGAGCGCACGGCGCCACGCTCGCGCTAACAGCGTGGGGAAGGACTGAACCCCCCGGCCTGGGACGCCGCGCGTGCGCCACGTTCGGAAGGGTCCCATCATGGGTTGGGTAGAGGATTTGCCGCCGGGTCGGTTCCGCGGGGTCGCCCGCAAACGCCGTCACTGGCAAGCGGTGGAGCAAGGCGCTCGCCCAGGTGGTCGGAGGCGGACGCGTGGTGGCGCCGCGAGGAGTCGCAGATCGACGGCGACTACACCGCCGCCGGTGTGGTGGTGAACCGCCAGCAGCGCGGTATCCCCCGCTTGGCCGACCACGTGGT
>DATDHI010000359.1:0-2023 GCA_036521655.1 Pseudonocardiaceae bacterium
CGCATCGGCGAAAACCGCCGCCGTGCCGCTATCGACACCGTCACCGCGCTCAGCTTCGACCGGCACGGCAACCGGATCTGGCGCGACGCCCACGCCCTACTGGAATCCGAGCACGCCCGCTACGCCGTCGGGGAAATCGCCGTGCCCTACGGCACCTGCACCGAACCGTCCAACGTGCAAGCCGGTGGTGGCGCCTGTCCCGTTCGGTTCCGCTGCGTCGGCTGCGATCATTTTCGGACCACGGTTGCGTTTGCCTGATCTGCAGGCTTATCTCGAGGATCTGCTGCGCACCTGAGAACGGCTCTCCGCCACCCTTGACGGGGTCGACGAGTGGGCCCGTGCCGACGCTACCCCCACCCAGCAGGAGATCACCCGGATCCGGCGGCTGATCAACCGGATCAAGGGCGATGTCGCCGAGCTCGACGAAACCGAGCGCGCCCGGATTGACGACGCCCTCACGGTGGTGCGCCATCACCGCGCTGCCAACACCATTGCGCTCGGCATGCCCACCCTCCGGGCTGCCGCACCCGCGCCGCTGACCACAACCGACTCGCAGGCCACCGCGTGACCACCACCAGCGAGCGAGTCGGCAACGCCGCATCGCCGAGCGCAGCCCAGGCGATGGTCGACGGGCGGCACGCCGACACCGCACGCCGCCGCCAGCGCGTGATCACCGCACTCGATCGTGCCTGCGCCCAGGGTGCCGAGATCGGCGTGTCCGTCATCGCCCGCGCGGCGGGGATCGATCGTAGCTTCCTCTACCGCCACCGCGACCTGCTCGAGAAGATCCACGTCCTCGCCGCCGAGCCGCCCGCCACCGGCGAGGGCCTCGGTCCGGCGGTCACCCGAGCCTCGCTGCAGGCCGACCTGCTCGCCGCCCACGAACGCGCCGCCCGGCTCCACGCTCGCGTCCAACACCTCGAGAAACGCCTCTCCGAAGTCCTCGGCGAGCACGCCTGGCGTGAGTCCGGCCTGGGGACCCCAGCCGACATCGACGCCCTCCATCAGGAGATCACTCACCGTGAGCAACAAGTCATCGACCTGCGCCTGCAACTCGCCGAACGCGACGAAGACCTCACCGCCGCCCGCGCCACCAACCGCGAACTCATGACCCGCATCAACACTCCCAACACCAACCGGTGAAAACCCACCAGCCACTTGCACCACACCTGTTTCACTCGATAACATTCATCCATCAGCCTCTGAACTGCGCAAACACGAGGAATCAGCCCACACCACAGGGCAGAGCCCCAGAGAACAGGCCGGTGACCGCCAGCAGGCAGATCATCGTGCGGTAGGTGCCTCGTTGCAGCGGGTAGCGCAGCGTGTCCGTGGCCGCGAGCAGCGCAGCGAGCTCGTCGGCGGAGTACAGATAGGGCACCGCCCGTCGCGGCGCGGACGGGAACAGGTCCGCGGGTGGCACCGGCACCGCCGGGTCGAGGGTGTGCAGGTAGCCGAGGAACCCGCGCAGCCCCGACATCCGAAACGCCAACCAGCTGCGCCCGCCCGCTGGCAGACCCACCCAGGACACCACGTGATCGATGGTGATCGCCTCCGCACCCTGATCGTGGAGGTAGCTGATGAACTGGGCCAGGAGCTTGGCATCGCGTTCGAGCTTGAACCCGAGGCTGCGGCGGATCCTCAGGTACTCCTCGAGCTGGCGGCCGAGATCGATCGTGGCAAGACCGGTCATGACACGCCTCCCGGCCAGGGCCGGGCCAGCGCACGCAAGCCGTCGCGGTCGATCTTGGCGTAGGTTGCGGTGGTCAGCGCGCGGCGGTGCCGCAGCACCTGCCCGACCTGAGCCAGCGGGGCCCCCGCGCGCAGCATCCCGGTGGCAGCGGTGTGTCGCAGCCGGTGCGCGGTGAGCGGGCCCAGCCCAGCCCGCCCTCCAGCCGCGGTCACCGCTTGGGTGACCCCGCCGGAGGTCAGGCCGCGGTGCGGGGCCAAGACCCGAACGAATACGCACCGGTCGAGCGCGCCGCCTGGGCGGGCGTGGCGCAGGTAGTCCGCGACCGCCACG
>DATDHI010000360.1:0-3362 GCA_036521655.1 Pseudonocardiaceae bacterium
CGCTTCATCGAGTTCATGGACGTCGGCGGCACCAACGGCTGGCGGATGGACGCCGTCGTCCCGGCAGCGGAGATCATCGAGCGGATCAACGCCGTCTGGCCGATCGAACCGATGGATCCCACCTACACCGGCGAGGTGGCCAACCGGTACCGCTACCTCGACGGGGCCGGCGAGGTCGGCGTGATCGCCTCGATCAGCAAGCCGTTCTGCCGCACCTGCAGCAGGGCGCGGCTGTCTGCCAAGGGCGAGCTGTACACCTGCCTGTTCGGCAGCGCCGGCCATGACCTTCGGGCACTGCTGCGCGGCGGCGCTGACGACGATGAGCTCTACAGCGTGATCGAGGGCGTCTGGAACGGGAGAACCGACCGCTACTCGGCGCAGCGAACAACCGCCACGGCCGGACTGGCCAAGGTGGAGATGAGCTACATCGGTGGCTGACGGCGGATGAGGCTGATGAAGCCGGGGGCGATGATCAGGGCGGCTAGCATCCAGACGAGGGCTTGAAGTATCCAGCTGGCTGCGGTGAACGCTTGGCCGAGTGGGTTGGAGGTGTCGAAGTCACAGCGGTTGCCGATTCCCGTAGGGGACAGCGGCACGCTGCGGTCGACGCCCGCGCCGATCTGCTCGACCACGGAGCACGGTGAACTGGGATCGGCGGCTTGGCTGGTGTGCACGGTCACTGAGCGGCCCGGTCCGAGGGGGATGTGCCCGGCAACGACACCCAGCCCGGCCGCTGTGAGCAGCACGATCAGCAGGGCGAGCACGATTCGGCCGCTGCGATAACCGTATCCGGCGAGGGCTCCCCACAACCGGTGCGCGCCCTTGGCCAGCTGGCCACCGAGGTCACCACGGTCATGGAGATCCTTCTGTTGGGCGATGAGGACCTGTCGAGCGGTGGACTCGTTGCCACCGGCCCTCAGCACCGCGGCAAGCTGCTGGTAGGGCTGCGGCCGGTAGTCACGGGTGTGGTAGGTGATCACGTGCAGCCACTGACGCCAGTCCACCGCCCGCAACGACGTGTAGACCAGGCCGGACAGCGCGAGCTTGTGGGTCGGTGTACTGCAGCTCGACCCGCTTGTCACACCTTCTGGGCAGATGACATGGATGGGCAGGAACAGGTGCTTGGTCTCGGCGTCCTGCAGATCCAGGACCGGTCCAGCCGGGTTGGTCAGCGTCGCGTCGTTGAAGTTGAGCTGGCCGCTGATGTGTGCGGCCGGTAGGCGCACCGCGCCGTCGTGGCTGTGTCCGGTGGCGGTGAGCTTGTCGGCGAACATGTCACTGCCGACCGTGAGTTGATCGCCGATGAGCGCCGGGCCGGCGTGATTGGTCAGCTTTGCGGCGTTGAGGTTGAGCTGGCCGCTGATGTGGGCGTCGGGTAGCCGCACCGCGCCGTCGCGGCTGTGCCCGGTGGCGGTGAACCCATCGGCGAACATGTCGCTGCCGACGTCGAGTTGGTCCCCGATCAGGGCCGGGCCGGCGTGATTGGTCAGCTCGGCGCGGTCGAGGTTGAGTTGGCCGCTGACGTGGGCGCCGGGCAGCCGCACCGTGCCGTCCTCGCCGTGTCCGGTGGCGATCAACCCGCCCAGGATCAGGCTGCCGTCGACCTGGAGGTGGTCACCGTAGAGGGCGGGGCCGGTCTGGTTGATCAGCTCGGCACCGTTGAGGTTGAGCTGGCCACTGACCTGGGCGCCCGCCAGCCGCACCGCGCCGCGCGCGCCGTATCCGGTGGCGCTGAATCCGCCGAGGATCAGGCCACCACCGGCATGGAGCCCGTCGCCGGTGAGGGCCGGTCCAGCTTGGTTGATCAGCTCGGCCCCGTTGAGGTTGAGCTGGCCGAGGATGCGGGCGCCGGGCAGCCGCACCGCGCCGACGTCACCGTGCCCGGTGGCGGTGCACCCGCCGAATACGTCGCCGTCGACCCGCAGCCCGTCGCCGATGAGGGCGGGTCCAGCTTCGTTGGTCAGCTCGGCACCGTTGAGGTTGAGCTGGCCGATGATGTGTGCGCCGGGCAGCCGCACCGCGCCGTCCTCGCCGTATCCCGTGGCGGTGAACCCGTCGGTCAAGAACATATCGCCGTCGACCCGGAGTCCGTCGCCGTCCAGCGCCGGAACGTGTGATGCAGCCAATGTCAACCAGGGCAACCGCGCACTGGACAGCAGCACCGCACGCTCGAAGAAGCAGCCTCGCAGCTCGATCCCCACCGTGGCTGGGACATGGGTGAGATCGAGCGTCCCGGCGATCCGCGCTCCATGGATCCGCAAGCCCCGAGGATCAACACGCCTGACGCCGCTTCCCAGCACCAGCTCCCGCACAAGCTCGGCACGGATGGTGTACTTGGGGCTCTCAGTCGCCGCCAACTGCTCGGTGCTGAGCCTGCTGCACTCCACCACGCGGCCGGATGTCAAGGCATCGACTAGCGTCTGTTCTCTCGAACTGGGCACGCTGGGAAGTTTGCTCGTCACGTCTGACCAACGGCCGGTTGCCCGCCCGGGTTTCACCTCCTTCCTGCGTCGACGTCGCCTAGGCTGCGCCCATGCCCCTCCGGCGACTGGGAGTCATGGGCGGCACCTTCGACCCGATCCATCATGGCCACCTCGTCGCAGCGAGCGAGGTGCAGGCCCGTTTCGGGCTGGACGAGGTGGTGTTCGTGCCCACCGGGATACCTTGGCAGAAGGGCGAGCGCGAGGTCAGCCCGGCCGAGGACCGCTATCTCATGACGGTGATCGCCACGGCGTCCAATCCGCGGTTCTCGACCAGCCGGGTGGACATCGACCGAGGGGCTCCCACCGTCACTGTCGACACCCTCACCGACCTGAGTGCGGAATTTCCCGACCACGAGATGTTCTTCATCACCGGCGCCGACGCGCTGGCCCAGATACTGTCCTGGAAGCGGGTCGACGAGCTGTTCGCCCTGGCCCACCTGGTCGGCGTGACCCGTCCTGGGTTCACCCTTGACGATGAGCACCTGCCTGCCCGCGCGGTGAGCCTGATCGAGGTGCCTGCCATGGCGATCTCGTCAACGGACTGCCGGCAGCGCGTCGCCGACGGCGTGCCGGTCTGGTACCTGGTGCCCGACGGGGTGGTGCAGTACATCAGCAAGCGCGGATTATACCGCAGTGCGAGGCATTGACCAGCGCTAACAGAGTTACCGTATGCTGCGGGTACAACAGCGGTACAACTCGCCATCACTGACCCGCCTTTACAGCTGTCGTCGGCGCGTGCGATCCGAGCGCCGCGTCCACGAGCGTGCGCGTCCGGTCGAGAGCGTCCGGCCACTCATGCGCGTAGATATTCAAGGTGATCATTGGCGTGCTGTGCCCGAGTGCGAGCTGAACCGTCTTCACGGCGGCGCCATTGTGGAT
>DATDHI010000361.1:0-5379 GCA_036521655.1 Pseudonocardiaceae bacterium
CGCCACGAGATGGACACCCGCTTCACCGCCTGGAACGAGGTCGTCGGCGTGCCCGCAGCCGCCTGACCCAGGTCGCCGCAGAGCCACATCCCGGGTGAAGACAACCCGGCCACCCCAGACGCTGAACAACCTGACAATGCCGTCACGCGCCTCGGCCCGGGTCGCGTGATGCCACGGCACCTCGTCGACCGCCCAGAGGGGGGTCGGCCAAGGTAACGGAAATACCGGCAATGGGTTGATCTTGTACTGGGTTGCGCAGTGGGGCGCGGGTCGCTTGTCCCCGGGACTGTCGGTGGTTGGCCTACGGGGGCTACGGTGCCGTGGCGCCGCCTGGGTTGGCGCGTAGCGCCTGGGAGTAGACCAATCCGCCGGGTGGCGAGCGTTCCGTAAGTCGATCGTCTATCGGAACAGCTGTGATCGACACGAGCATCGCTGTTCAGCCTGTTCCGTAAAGGTGTTCCGACGCCTGTTCCGATGATGGAGGGGTATACGGACAATCGGTGGCATGGACGCCCCACGCGTCGGCTACTGCCGCTGCTCCACCGACGAGCAAGACGTGCAGGTGCAGATCGAACAGCTCACCGCGATCGGCGTGACACCCGAACGGATCTACATCGACCGCGGATTCAGCGGCACCAAGCGGGACAACCGGGCGGGACTGGACCGGGCGCTCGCCGCTGTGTGGAAAGGCAGCATCTTCACCGTCACCAAGTTCGACCGGTTCGCCCGGGACGTGGCCGACGCGCACACGATCCTGACCGACCTGTCCAACCGCGGTGTGCTGTTCGGGCTCGGCTCCTCGGTCTACGACTGGAACGACCCGTTCGGCCGGCTGTTCCTGCAAACCCTGGCGATGATCGCCGAGTTCGAGGCCAACCTCAACCACCTGCGCACCCGCGAGGGCATGGCCATAGCCAAGCGCAAGGGCAAACTCCGGGGCAAACAGCCCAAGCTCCCGCCGGCCGCCCAACGCACCATCCGGCGCCGCTACGCCCAGGGCGACGTGTCGATCGCCGACCTCGCCGAGGAATACAGCGTCGGCCGCTCCACCGTCCATCGCGTCATCCACCGGCCATCGATACCAGAACCAGACGCTCCAAGAGCATCCCGTCACCGTCACCCCAACGACCTACCCGATGCGTCCCGGTCTGCTCATTCTGAGTGACCGTACCTTTCGGCGCCGAGGTTGTCGCCACAGTGCCCGGACAACCTCACCTGGCCTGACCGAATTTATGCGGCGGCGGGCTCGGCGTCGAAGTCGACCTCGGCCAGCGCGGGATCGAACGCGTCGGGTGGGATGTGTAGTTCGTCGGTGGCGTAGGCGCCGAACCGGCGGATGTGCCCGACCAGGTACGGCGAGAGCTGGGCCAGGTCCTCCGCGGTGACCTGCCAGCCCTCGGTCATGAGTGCCCGGATCACCGTCATCATGTCCACCGCGGTGTGGAACACGACAAGGTCCGCCAACAACGAATTGAACTTGATTGACTTTTCCTGCTCGGCGGGGTCGTTGTCGGCGATCACCCCGTTGTTGCCGAACCGCAGCCACGCCGAGAACCCGTTGTAGGCCTCAGCCTTGTTGGTCGCCGCGGTCACCCGGGCCCGCAACGCCGAATCCCCCAGGTAGCGCAGCAGCGCCACCGTGCGCATCACCCGCCCGACCTCCCGGAACGCCTTGTAGATCTGGTTTTTCCGCGAGTTCGACGACAACCGGCGCATCAGCGTCACCGACGACAGTTTGCCCTGCCGGATGGAAATACCGACCTTCATCAGATCCACCCAATGATCGCGGATCAAATCCCAGTCGATGACGTTGCGTCCAGGGTCGCCGAACAACGCGTCGATGTGGGTGTAGCAGGTCTGAGCACTCGGCCGGAAGAAGAGCAGATCCTTCCAGTTCCGGATGCGGGGCATCAGGTCGAACCCGAACAGGTGTGCCAGGGTGAACACCGGGAACGACTGGCCTTGCGTGTCCGCGTGGATCGTGTCGGGCTTGATATCCGAGGTGTTCTGCAGCAGCCCGTCGATGATGTAGATCGCCTCCCACGCCCCACAGTTAATAAATCTGGAGAATAAGGCGATATAGGTATCTGAAACGTAATGATAGGCGATTCCTCCGATCCCGCCGTATCGAATCGAGGATTCCGCGAGGAGATTATCAATATAGGTGTCGATCTGCGTGCCGTCCACCGCGACCGCGGTTCCGTCGCCCCAGGCCTTGACCACGTCCAGGCGGGCGAACGCGTTGATCACGTCGGTGGTCGCCTTGTTCAGCTTGGCGATCGTGACGTGCCGGTTCACGGTGGCCGACAGCTCGTGCGCGGAGATCCCGGACAGATGGTTCGCCGCGTCGGCGTAGGTCAGGTTCACCCCGCACACGAACGTCGTCAGCGCGTACCGGCCTTGGGGGTCTTTGAGCTTGGAATCCGATCCCGAGGCCGGGCCGAAGTGGCGCCACCACTGAAGCCAGTACGCGGTACGGGCCACGATCCCGATCAGCGACCGTTTCGGCATCCGCGCCTTGATCGCCGCCAGCAGCGCCGCGGCGCCGTCTGAGGTGCCGCTGCCCGCGCGCCGTTTCAGCGTCGGAGTGCCCGAGTCGTCGATGACCAGGTCCGCGTTGTCCGGGTAGCCGGCGTCCAACTCGGCCGCGGCCCGCTCCAACCGGCCCCGCAGGTCAGCGGTGAATTCCTCCGCAGTGCCTGGCAGGCCGGCTTCTTGGCAGAAGTCGGCCAGCTTGGGCTGGCATTGCTCCCAGGACAGCAGATTCGCCGCCCAGTTCGCGTACTCGGTCGCGCCCGCGACCGCGACGTCCCCGGTGCGCAGCTCTTCGGCCAGGTAAGTGAACACGCACGCCTCGAAATGCCGCCGCACCAGCTTCCCCGGCCGTGCGCTGTCCCGGATCACCTTCTGCCAGTTCCCCGACGCGAACGAGGTATCGATCATCGTTCGGACCTCCTCACCCTCCTCGTCGAGGGTGACGATGTGATCGGGGATGTAGTCTCGTGTCAGCGTCCAGTGCTCCAGCGCGTGCTCCAGGGCGTCGAGCACGCTGGCATCGGCCGAGGTCGCCTCGAACCGCAACCGGCCGGCAAGCTCGAACATCACGGCGCGGTCCTTGCGGAAAAACCGCTGCACCAGCATCTCGTGGTTGTCGCCGTGACAGGCCGAAACCTCCTCGATGTCGGCGAGCTGCGCCTGGAGGCCTCCGGCGGCCGCCACCTCGGTGCGAATCGCGCCCAAACCCTCGGCCTGGATCTTCAACGCTCGCACCACCGACACCAGCGCCTCGCCCTGCGCTCCCACCAGCCGCAGCGCCGGTGACCCGCCATCTGCGGGGACTGGTCCCGACCCCTCGGGGCGCTCATCGTCCGGCTCGGCCACCCCGGACAAGGTCATCAGCGCCTGGTGCGCCATGGTGACCGCGGCCGCCTCGGTGGCGGTGGTCACCCCGTCCGGGGCGAGCTGTTCGAGCACCGCCCTGTAGCCACCGATCAGCCGCTCGGTCACCGCCCGCTGCCGCAACCGGATCTCCTCCAGCTCGGTCTTGGCCTTCTTCACGATCACCGCGACCCGCTTGCACAGCATCTCCGCCAGGTCGTCGCGCGCTCTGGCCCGGGCGATGTGCACCAGACAAGCCAGCAACGCCACCCGCTTGACCGGGTCGTAGTCACCCAAGGTCCCCGCGTCCTGCGCGGCGGCCTCCGCCGTGAAGTCCGCGATCTTCGACTCGGCCACACCCTGAAGCCACCCTGCGGTGTCGCCGAGCTCGTCCACCTGCCCCAGGTACTGCGCCTGCTCCTTAAACCGCGACCAGGACGGCCGCTTCGCCGGTTTCTTCATCCGGGTGAACAGGCTCTCGCTGCCCTGACCCCCCACCTGAAGTACCGCCATCAGCCCGACCCGCTCGACCGCGCTGATCCGACCGTGAATCCCAGAGATGATCTCCCGGTTCACCTCACCGCGGATCGCCGACGCCAGCTTGTCCAGCACGGTGAACCCCAGCAGCTCCAGGGACTCCGCGACCAACATCTCCAACGCCACGTTGATCAGATCCGGCGGGTTGTTCTTCACCGCCGCGGCCGCCCGGATCGCCTCCGCGGCGACCTCGCGGGCCCTGGCCGGGTTATAGACCACCCCGACCCGCTTGCGGATCAAACCGCGGTGATGCCGCTGGGTCCGATCACTGCCATATCCCACAGACACGTCCGCACCAAGATCCAGGCACCGGCGGACATGATCGACCACGACCTCCGGAACCTCGTCCTGTTTGGGGAAACGACCCATCCGCTGGAAACACTTCAGCGCGAGCACCAACCCCAGCAACGCCCCATCCGACTCGGTCGTCGCGTCCGCCCACTCGACCTCATCGGTCGTCGGCGTATAGAAGACATGCAGCTCACGCGCGGACATCAACCGCGGGAACCTCGGATACGCAGTCCGTTCGATCGAGGTCAACGCTGACCGCCCTCGCGATCGCCCATCAGCCAGGGCGGGAAGCTACCAACACCCCCTCGCCAGCCAGAAACCGCCTCAACGTCTTGACGGTCGCGGTGCCGCGGACAACGGTGGTGAAGGGAAGTGGGTAGATGGATCAGCAGGCGCTGGTACCCGGGCAGCCGGGGTGGCGTAACCCTGAGGTCCCGACGGACACCACGGCAGCCTGATCGGAGTGAAGGCGGGCTGTCGGTGCCCGTGTTGCGAGTCGGCCCGAGCGGCAGGCCCGGTGTCGACCCCGGAGGACCAGGAGGGGCCCTGCGGACACTGCGGGCACGCACCAAGTCTTAGCCGTATGCGAGCCATACGGCCCCGTCTCTGCGCCACCGTGCATACCCCAACGACACGAACGCGCGCGGTCTGAGCGTTTGATCGTGACGGTGGTCGATCCAAGAGGAGTAGCCGCTTCCGACAGTCCCAAGGGACCAGGCGACCCGGCCCACCTGCGGCAACTCAGCTCAAGATCACCTCATTGCCGGTATTTCCGTTACCTTGGCCGACCCCCCACAGGCCAGCGTTCTGCCGCTCCCGCGAGGCGCCTCACCTTCGATGAGACAGGACACCCGCCATCGGCCCTCCGCCCATGCCCATGACCACGGCGTCGTGCACAGGAGCACAGCTCGCCGGCAATAAGCTTCCTGCGCAGCAAGCTGCGCCGTACTATCCCATCAACCAGTCAGAGTGGGGAGTGCGGTGGCAAAACGGCACATTGCGGCTGTGCTCGTCGGGCTGACTGTCGGCGCGCTGCTAGTCCGAAGGAGCCCCGCAGCGGCGCCAACGAAGGAGACCTCTGCTGCCGGTTTGACGCCTCCAGCATCGACCGCTGTCGATGCAGATCCTCACCCGCAGCGGATCACTCAAATCGCAACTCTGCTGACCGCGCTG
>DATDHI010000362.1:0-18615 GCA_036521655.1 Pseudonocardiaceae bacterium
CGGAATACCCGGGCGTGCTCGTGGAAGCGGGTGGCCAGCACCACCGCTCCAGCGGCCTGCAGCGCGGTGACCGTGGCATCGAGGTCCTCGCGCAGCGTGTCGGGATCGAAGTCCGACCGCAGCGTGTCGTTCATCCCGGCAAGGATCACCGCGACGTCGGGTCGGGCTGCCAAGGCAGCGGGCAGCTGCTGGTGCCGCAGGCTGACCATCCGTGCACCGGTGTGCGAGAGGTTCGTGTACCGGACCGCCCCCGCCGCACCCAGGGCCGCCGCGAGCAGCGGACCGACACCGCGCCAGCCACCGCCGGGCAGTGGGTCGCCCAGGCCAACCGCAATGGAGTCACCGAGGACGGCCAGGCTCACGGCTCGATGGCCAACGGGCCGGACGTTGACGAGGGGGAGCGTTTCCACGGCCACTCCGCGATGATCAGACGGCTGGGCTCATCGTGGGTGAGCAACGGGTGACGTGTCGGGGACGGCTTCGCAAACGATCCGTGCTTCGGCCCCGGCACGAGCGGTGTACACACCGAGCATGAGGCGGCGACACGCCGGGCATGGCGGTGACACGCCGGGCACGAGGGGCGTACACGTCGAGCATGGGAGGGCGACACGCGGGTGGGGTCAGCGGAACGCGGGGTAGCGCGGGAGCGGGTCACCCACGATGTGGAATCGGCGGCGCAGCGCGTCGGCCACCGTCATCGCGTGCGTGGCGGTGTCGGCGCACCCGATCCGATCTGCCTCGCCGGCCAGCCGCTCCCAACGTTCGACCAGCAGCCCGCCGTGGTCGGTGACGGCGCCCGGTACGGGTAGGACGGCGGTCTCGGAGGTGTGCGGCCGGGGCAACGGCAGGAGCCACCATGTGCACAGCCAGGTCCAGAGCAGCTGGCCGTCCAGCAGCCGTCGGGCCAGCACATCACGATCGGCCAGCTCCGGCCAGATGCCGACCACCTCGGCATGCCACGCCGACGCCATCGCCTCCGCCATGCCCGGCGGGAACGCCAGCGCGACCATGGAAGAGGGCAGCGGTGCGCGCAGCTGCGCGGTGTCCAGCAACGCAGTGCGGAAGCCGCCGCCCTCGAAATCGATGAACCGCACGGTCCGGCCGGCGACGACGGCGTTGTCAGGCCCCAGATCGGCCGGGCTGAACGCGCGGTGCGGCCGGCCGCTTAGCAGCTTGGCGGCCCGTTGGGCCTGTGTGATCGCTTCAGGTCGGCTGGCCATTCCCAACTCGGTCTCCAGGAGCGCGGGCAGCCCGGCGACAGCCGCCTTGCCGTGCTCGGCGATCGGGTCCCGCACCTGCGGTGCGCCGAGCCGGCGCAGCAGCGCGGCGAAGTCTTGTTCCCGGCCACGGGTTGTCACGTGCAGCCGGCCCAAGGCGTGCGCCCAGTTCAGCAAGGCTTGCTCGGCGCGCGAGGCGTCGGCGGCGTACAGCAGGCTCGCCACGGTGCCAGACCGGCCCAGATCCTCCTGCACCAGCAGCCGCTGCACGCTGTCGCAGGCGATGAGCTCCGGGCCGGACCGGTCCTGCTTCCGCAAAGAGGTGAACAGCTGGCAGCTCGCCGCCTCCAGCGCGAACGGATCGGTGTCGCCCGGCGATGGCGGTGCCGGGCTGTGCTTGACGACCAGCGTGGGCGACAGCGGGAACGGGGAGCGGGCGACCCGGACGCGGAGCACTGTGGAGCGACCGCTGCCCCCGAGGTTCTCCGGATCGGCGAGCCTGACCCGGGCTCCGAGCCGCGCGGTGAGCAGACGCTCGGCGGCAAACATCGCGCGTTCCACGGCGGTCCCGGTTCCGACATCGGTGTCGGGGGCAGGATCGACCGGATTCGCGAGATCCGTAGTCATCGCCGCTCACCCTAACCGGTCGGGCCGTTCCACGCCTGGTCAGACGGTCAACGGCGAGCCGCGTCCCCGGCGCGACACAAGGCGGATCAGCCGTGGTCGAAGCCCGCCGCAATGCACTCCTGCACGAATGCCCGCCACGCGGACGGGGCAACACTAGCGCGGGCCCGGACCGGTGTTCGACGAAACGCAGCTACCCGAGCTGATCATGCATCTGGAGGACGGCGCCAGGTGGCTCCCCCGTTGACTCCTCACCCCCGTTCCCTCGGGTGGCTTTTTGCGACGCGACACCGAGGCCGTAGCGACGGGCCAGCGCAGCCACTTGGGCGGAGATGCGGCGCTGGTATGCCTTGGGAGCGTAGGCGCCGTCGCCGTAGAGCTCCCGGTAGCAGGGCAGGAGTTCGGGGTGCTCGCGCTCCAGCCAGCCGAGGTACCACTCCCGCGCGCCAGGACGCAGGTGGAGCACGATCGGGGAGATGCTGCGGGCACCGGCCGCGGCGATCGCCCACACCGTCGAGTCGAGCTGGCTGGGCGAGTCGGTGAGGTACGGCAGGATCGGCGCCATCAGTACCCCGCACCCGATGCCCGAATCGGTGAGCGTGCGGCACACGCTGAGCCGGGCGCGCGGCGCGGGCGTGCCAGGCTCGACCTGCCGCCACAGGGTTTCGTCAACGAATCCCACAGACACGTTGACCGAGACGTCGGTGACTTCCGCGGCCTCGCGTAGCAAGTCGAGGTCCCGCAGCATCAGGGTGCCCTTGGTGAGGATCGAGAACGGGTTCCGGGCGTCGCGCAGCGCCTCAAGAATGTCGGGCATGAGGCGGTAGCGCCCCTCGGCCCGCTGGTAGGGGTCGACGTTGGTCCCCATCGCGATGGGTTCCCCGGACCAGCGGGGAGAGGAGAGTTCCTTGCGCAGCAGCTCGGGCGCGTTGATCTTGACCACAATCTTCGAGTCGAAGTCGAGACCGGCATCAAGATCGAGATACTCGTGCGTGCGCCGAGCAAAGCAGTACCTGCAGGCATGGCTGCAGCCCCGGTACGGGTTGACTGTCCAGCTGAACGGCATGCGGGAGCCGCTGGGTACCTTGTTGATGATCGAGCGGGCTCGCACCTCGTAGAAGGTCATCCCGCGGAACTCCGGGGTGTCGAAGGTGCGCGCCATCACGTCGCCCGCCCCGAACAGGGTCCCTTGGTCAGACAGTGTCAGATTGTCCCATCGCACCGACCCACTGTATCGAACACAGGTTCGATCCGCTAGGAACATCCGCGTACCGAGCGGAGAGGGACCCCGGCCGATGAGTACGACCGACCGCACCAGCGGCAGGCACCGGCCGCGCGGCACGGCGGAACCAGTCGGGTCCAGACCGGGACACGGGCAGGGACACGGGCACGGCCACGGGCCTGCGCCACCGGCCTCCCGTCGAGTGCAGCTGCTGCTGGTCGCGGTATTGGTGCCGGTCGCACTGGCCACCCTGGTCGGGTTGTGGTTGACCTGGCCTGGTGCCACGCCCCGCACCGAAGCGGACATCGGGTTCGGTGAGCGGCCGGTGCACGGCAACGTGGTCGCGGCGGCCGCTGGCCCGTGCACCAGCGGCGCTGCTGCAGGCGGTCAGGCCAAGGCCTGTGTCTCGCTGAGCGTGCAGCTCACCGACGGCGACTCGCCCGGTGTGACGATCCAGCAGGTGCTACCCGACGAACCGAGCACGCCGCGTTTCGCCGTCGGTGATCGCGTGGTACTCGGTTACACCGGCGGCAATCCCTCAGACCCGGGTTCGTACGAGATCCAGGATTTCCAGCGCGGCACCTCGATGCTCTGGCTGGCCGCGTTGTTCGCCGCCGCAGTGCTGTTGCTCGGCCGGTGGCGAGGCCTCGCGTCGCTGATCGCGCTCGGATTCAGCTTCCTGGTCTTGGTGGTGTACCTGTTCCCGGCGATCCTGACCGGTGGGAACCCGGTGATCGTCGGCGTGCTGGCCGCCAGCGTGATCATGTTCGGCGTGCTGTATCTCACCCACGGCGTCTCAGCGCGGACCTCCACCGCAGTGCTGGGCACCGTGTTGAGCCTCGCTCTGATCGGCGCGCTGGGCACCGCATTCTCCGCAGCCACCCAACTGACCGGGCTGGACGAGGACACCGGCAACCTCATCAGGGTGCTCGGGCACGGGGTGGACGCCCGCGGGTTGCTGCTCGCCGGGATGATCATCGGCGCGCTGGGCGTGCTCGACGATGTCACGGTCACCCAGACCAGCGCGGTGTGGGAACTACGTCGCGCCAATCCGGCCTTGGGCGCCCGGGCGCTCTACACCGCCGCGTTGCGGATCGGACGGGACCACATCTCCTCGGCGGTGAACACCTTGGCGCTGGCCTACGCCGGTGCCGCGTTGCCCGTGCTGCTGACCTTCTCGCTGTCCGGGCAGAGCTTCGGCACGCTGGTGACCGCGCAGAACGTCGCCCAGGAGGTGGTGCGCACCCTCGTCGGCAGCATCGGTCTGGTCGCCGCTGTCCCGATCACCACCGCGATCGCGGCGGTGGTGGCCCGGCGGGAGTACCTCGATCCCGCTCAACACTGATCACGGTCTCGCCTGTGGGTCGCCGCCTCGGGCGCGGCCGTGACGTCGAGTTCACGGCGCCGGCCGGCCGGACGACGCGACTCGCCCGAAACACGTCGACGGGTCACAATCCGCGAGCTCTGCCGGGTGCGGCGAGGCCGTGCAGGAACGGGTTGCTGGCCCGCTCCCGGCCGATGGTGGTGGCAGGGCCGTGGCCCGGCAGCACCACGGTGTCATCGTCGAGTACGAGGATCTTGTCCCGGAGCGAGGCGAGCATCTGCTCGTGGTCCCCGCCGGGGAGGTCGGTTCGCCCGATCGAGCCGGCGAACAGCGTGTCCCCGGATACCATCAGGCCATCGCGCACGGATCGGAACGTCACCGATCCGCGGGTGTGGCCCGGGGTGTGGTCGACCTCGAAGGTCAGCCCTGCCAGCTCCACAGGCGTCCCGTCCGCCAGCATGCGCACCTCGCGTGGCTCGCGCAGCTCGATCCGACCGCCGAAGAACTGCCGCCCCTGCTCGGACAGCGCGCGCAGGGGATCGGACAGCAGCACGCGGTCCTCCGGGTGGATCCAGGCCGGGATGTCATTGCCGTCGCACACCGGAGTCACCGCGAAGATGTGATCAAAATGCCCATGGGTGAGCAGCACTGCCACCGGATCGAGCCGGTGCTGGCGTAACAGCTCCCCCAGCGGTTGCTCCGCGCCCTCCCCCGGGTCGATGACCACACATGGGCCGCCCGCCTCGACGGCGAGCACGAAGCAGTTGGCCTGGAAGGAACCGCTAGGGAAGCCAGCGACGAACACGGGGATCCTCTTGGTCCGGACGGAGCGGGAACAACTCCACCCTAAGTGGTTCGCCTCCCCCACAGCCCCAGCGACATATGGATACTTGTCGTCGTCGCAACGGGTACGTCAACGACGACAAGGATCCATGTGGCGAGAACGGGTGGGGGAGGCTGACGTCGGGCTCCCATCCGGCCCACCTAGACTTCGCGGCGATCATCGCCGAGCCACGGGAGTTCTGGTGCCCACGAATGAGCAGCGCCGCGAGGCGGCCAAGCGGAAACTGGACCGCCAGCTCGCCCGCCGCGCGGAGCGTGCCAAGCGGCGCCGGACATACGCAGTAGCCGGCGGCGTGGCCGCCGTTGTGCTGGTCGTGGGCATCGTGGTGCTGAGTGTGGTGCTGAGCGGCCGCAGCCAGCAGGCCAACACCGCCGCCAAGTCGTCCGCCCCCGCCACCCCGGCCGCCACCGGCACCGCTGACCAGCCGCACCCCCCGAGCAAATCGGCGGCCCCACCGAGCCGGCCGCACCCGTTGCCCGCATCTGTGGATTGCCAGTACCCCTCCAGCCAGGATCCGCCGGCCAAGCCGGTCAAGCCCCCAAAGGCCGGCGCCACCTCAGCCCAGGGCACGGTGCAAGCCACCATGCAGACCTCAGCCGGCCCGATCGGCCTCACCCTCGACCAGGCGCTGGCCCCCTGCACGGTCAACAGCTTCGTCAGCCTCGCGCAACAGGGCTTTTACTCCGCCACCCCATGCCACCGGCTGGTCACCAGCCCAGGATTGCAGGTGCTGCAATGCGGGGACCCGACAGGGAAGGGCAACGGTGGGCCCGGATACACCGTGCCGGACGAGGTGTTCCCGGAGCTGACCTACGGGCGCGGGTACGTGGCGATGGCCAACACCGGCCAACCCAACAGCGGTGGCAGCCAGTTCTTCCTGATCTACGGAGACTCTCAGCTCCCGCCCCAGTACACCGTCTTCGCCACGATCTCCCCGGATGGCCTCAAGGTCATCGACCAGATAGCCAAGGCAGGCAGTGACGGGTCGCTGGAACCGTCGCCTGGTGGCGGCAAACCCAAGCAGCCAGTCACGATCACGTCCGTCGACATCAAGGCAGCATAAGAAGCGAGGCCTCAATTCGACGAGGTGACACGGTAGACGTCGTAGACGCCCTCGATGTTGCGCACCGCGCGCAGCACGTGCCCGAGGTGCTTGGGGTCACCCATCTCGAAGGAGAACCGGCTCACCGCCACCCGGTCGCGGGACGTGGTGACCGAGGCGGACAGGATGTTGACCCGCTCGTCGGCGAGTACCTTGGTGACGTCGGACAGCAGCCGGTGCCGGTCCAATGCCTCGACCTGGATCGAGACCAGGAACACCGACGAGGACGACGACTCCCACTCCACGCCGACCAGCCGCTCGGGCTGTGCTCGCAGCGCGTCGGCGTTGGTGCAGTCGGTGCGGTGCACGCTGACCCCGCCGCCGCGGGTAACGAATCCCAGGATCTCGTCGCCCGGCACCGGGGTGCAGCACCGGGCGAGTTTGGAGTAGATGTCCCCGGCGCCACGCACCAGGACGCCGGAGTCGCCGGTCACCCGGCGGCGCTGGACCGTGGAGGGGGTGGCGCGGTCCGCCAGCACCTCCTCGGCGGCATCCTCACCGCCGAGGAGCGCGACCAGGCGCTGTACCACCTGCCGGGACGAGGCGTGATGCTCACCGACCGCCGCGTACAGGGCGCTGACGTCGGGGTAGCGCAGCTCTCGGGACACCGCGACCATGGAATCGGCGGATACCAACCGCTGCACTGGTAACCCGACCCTGCGCAGTTCCTTGGCGATGGCGTCCTTGCCGGCCTCGATGGCCTCCTCGCGACGTTCCTTGGCGAACCACTGCCTGATCTTGGCCCGGGCTCGCGGCGATGCGACGAAGGACAGCCAGTCCCTGCTGGGCCCGGCGCCCTCGGCCTTCGACGTGAAGATCTCGACGAGCTCGCCGTTCTCCAGCTGCCGCTCCAGCGCGACGAGCCGGCCGTTGACCCGGGCTCCGATACATCGGTTACCGACCTGGGTGTGCACGGCGTAGGCGAAGTCAACCGGTGTCGAACCCGCGGGCAAGGTGATGACATCGCCCTTGGGCGTGAAAACGAAGATCTCGCGAGTGGCCAGGTCATAGCGCAGGGACTCGAGGAACTCACCGGGGTCGGCGGCTTCCCGCTGCCAGTCCAGCAGCTGGCGCATCCAGGCCATCTCGTCGACGTCCACGGTTCCGTTGTGAGTACCGTGGGTCTCCTTGTACCGCCAGTGCGCGGCAATGCCGTACTCGGCTGTCCGGTGCATCTCGCGGGTGCGGATCTGCACCTCCAGCGGTTTGCCGTCGGGCCCGATGACCGTGGTGTGCAGTGACTGGTAGACCCCGAACCGGGGCTGCGCGACGTAGTCCTTGAAGCGACCGGGCATCGGCTGCCACACGGAATGCACCACGCCGACCGCGGCATAGCAATCACGCACGTCATCTACCATGATCCGCACCCCGACCAGGTCATGGATATCGTCGAAATCGCGACCACGCACGATCATCTTCTGGTAGATCGAGTAGTAGTGCTTGGGCCTGCCCTCCACGGTGGCGGTGATCCGCGAGCCGGACAACTGCGCGGAGACCTCGTCGATCACGGTCTGCAGGTAACTGTCGCGTGACGGAGCCCGATTGGCGACCAGGCGGACAATTTCGTCGTACTTCTTGGCATGCAGGATCGCGAAGGACAGGTCCTCCAGCTCCCATTTGATGGTGGCCATGCCCAGCCGGTGCGCCAGCGGAGCGAATACCTCGAGGGTCTCCTTGGCCTTGCGGGCCTGCTGCTCTGGTCGCAGGAAGCGCATGGTGCGCATGTTGTGCAACCGGTCGGCCAGCTTGATCACCAGCACCCGCGGGTCACGGGCCATCGCGATGACCATCTTGCGAATCGTCTCGGCCTCAGCGGCGGCGCCGAGCTTGACCTTGTCGAGCTTGGTGACGCCGTCGACGAGATGCGCGACCTCGTCACCGAAGTCCTCGGTGAGGCGACGCAGCGAGTAGTCGGTGTCCTCGACGGTGTCGTGCAGCAGCGCAGCCACCAGCGTGGTGGTATCCATCCCCAGCTCGGCGAGGATCGTCGAGACCGCCAGCGGATGTGTGATGTAGGGGTCGCCGGACTTGCGGCGCTGCTCGGAGTGCTTGTCCTCGGCGACGTCGTAGGCCCGCTGCAGCAACGCGAGGTCAGCCTTGGGATGCAACTCCCGGTGCACCACGGCGAGCGGTTCGAGCACCTGCCGGACCGGGCCGGGCCGTTGCGCGGTGATCCGCCGCGCGAGCCGGGCCCGAACCCGCCGAGTCGCCGACGGCGGCTTCTGCGGGACCTGGTTTGCGTCCTGACCGACCGGCCGGGGTGCGCTGCGCTGCAGGTCTTGGCTCAACCGCACTCCCCTGCCACGTAGTGAGCGATCAAGTATTCAGCGTACCGCCGCGCTCCGGACGCCGATCCCGAAGCACCGTGCCAGGTCAGACCGTCAACAGAGCGTGCAGCGGGCCGCTGCCCAGCCGATCCCGACCACGAAGCGCCGCGATCTCCAGCATCACCGCGATGCCGCTGACCGTCGCCCCAGCCGCACAACCAGCGCGCACGTCGCGGCAAGCGTACCCCCGGTAGCCAGTACGTCATCAACCACGAGCGCCCGCTGCCCCGGCCGTAGCGTGCCCTCAGCCAGTTCCAGTGCGGTGACGCCGTATTCCAGGGTGTAGGCCTCGCGGTCGGAGACCACGGGTAGTTTGCCCGGCTTGCGAACACCGACCACACCAGCCCCGAGGGCGTAGGCCACCGGGGCCCCCAGCAGGAACCCGCGAGCCTCCACCCCGACCACAACGTCAGTCTGCGGCACCCGGGCGACCAATGCGCCTACCACCGCTCGAAACGCAGCGGCGTCGGCGAACACCGAGGAGAGGTCCCGAAACAGCACACCGGGTTCAGGAAAGTCCGGGACTTCACGGATCAGCGGGGCAACGAGGAGCGTCAGGTCGTCTACGGGCGACCCGGGAAGCACTTAGCGGTGGGCGCCGTGGGGTGTCCCCTGCCCGCCAGTTGCCACCTTCCCCGCGGTCCCCGCCAACTGCTGCAAGAGAGATCGGTCTTGGTCCGTCTGCTCCCCCTGGGTGTCCTTCTGGGCCTGGGTGTCCTTCTGGGCCTGGGCCACTTTTCTAGCCACCTCTTGCGCCCGGGCGGCCTTCTCAGCCTTGGCTACGCTCAGAAGCCGGGCTACCAGCTGGTCGGGCACTGTCGCCCGGCCGGATGACGCTGGTGTGTCCTGCTCCGGATCCGGCGCCACGTAGGGCTTCGGTCCTGACCTCGCCGCCGACTCGTCCGGTGCTGGTGCCGACCGAGGCTGCGCGGCGTCGGCCTGAGGGACGGGGCCAGCCGGAAGGCCGTCGGAAACGGCGTGCTGACCTGGCGCGGTGTCAGGATGCGCCACCCGGGCGGAAGGTACTAACGGCTGCGCCGCCTGGCCGGCGGGAACACGCCCGGCAGGCTCGGCCAGCGCTGCCGGCACGGGATGCGCCGCCAGCGGACGGTTGGTCCCGGCACGCACCGGCACCTTGTCGTTCGCGGGCTCGGGGAAGGCCAGCACTGGCGGCCTCACATTCGAGCCGAAGATGCCACCCGTGCCCTGCGGCAGGATGACCGCCAACGGAGGGCTTGCCAAGCCTGCGGCCAGCACCAGCGCGAGACCCACCGCAGCCGCCAGCCGGACTGGCTGCCCGTGCTCCCGACCAACGCGGATCCGGCGAGTTGGCGCGGACCCGGCAGGCGGGGCCCACGGGCCGGCCAGCAGGCCGGCCAGCTCATGTCGCCCGCGCTGTTCCCAGCCAGATCCCATCGCACTGGCCGCCACCTCATCGACGCGAGCCAGCAGGCTCCGCGCCTCGGGCCGGATGTGCGGGTCCTTTGCCAGGCCGCTGCGCAGCAGTTCGCGAACTGGGGCCGGCACCTGGTCGATCGGGGGAGCGCTGCGCTCGTGCTTGGCCGAGAGCTCGGCCGCGCCGTCGCCGTAGAACGGCGGTGCCCCGGCCAGGCACTCGAAGAAGGTGACCGCGGCGGCGTAGACGTCCCCCGCCGGGGTGGCTACCCGGCCAGTCCACTGTTCGGGAGCCAGGTAAAAGGGCGTCGACCGAGCGAGCAGTCGCCGCCCCTCCGGGGTGGACAGCCCGAAGTCAACGATCCTGACCCGACCAACGCGGGTGAGGATCACGTCCTCGGGCTTGATGTCACCGTGTGCCAGGCCTGCGGCGTGCCATGCGGCCAACCCACGCAGCGAGTCCTTGAGCACGACCAGCGCGGCCTCGATGCCCACGGCACCATGCTCGAGGAGCACGGCGCGCAGCGCAGTCCCGTTGACATGATCGGCGATCACAGCGGCACGATCGCGGTCCTCGACGTAGCGGTGGACGCGAGCAACTCGGGCGTCCCGGACCCGTGAGAGCCGCTGCGACTCGCGTGCAAACCGAGTCCGGAACTCGGCGTCGGCGAGCAGTTCGTGGGACAGGTAGGTGACCGCCAAGGACCTCCGGTTGATGCGGTGCCGAGCCATCACCCGCCGGCCCACCGGGTCGTCACACAGCTTCCGAACATGCACCACACCCGGAACGGTCCACCCCGCCATCCCAGATCCTCCCTGGTCGCCCTCCCGGTGCCGGCCCCGTAACCGTCACTCTCCGGAGGTTCACCCAGTGCCTGACTACAGACCGTTCTCCCAATTCGACCTTGAAGCAAGTAGTAAGAACAACTACCCACCAAATAGGTGGTTAAGGGGATGGGCAAAGGTGGCCCACTGTTACTAGGTTACTACGGTGTGCAATGAATGGCGTGGTGCACGGGTTGAGGCTCCGGGTGTCAGCGGCGACCCGAGGACCTGCCAGCCTTGCCGGACGGTCTGCCGCTCTTGCCGGCAGGTTGCCC
The DNA here is from genome assembly GCA_036521655.1 of Pseudonocardiaceae bacterium. GTDB lineage: Bacteria > Actinomycetota > Actinomycetes > Mycobacteriales > Pseudonocardiaceae. The sequence continues at coordinate 11,156 of DATDHI010000362.1, forward strand.
GCGCCGACGTCCTCCCGATGCGGTCTTGCCGACCCTGGCCGGCCCGCCGGAGGTGGCAGCCATCGTGTCTGGTTCGGGTGTGGCTGGGCCGGTCGGTGTCGTAGGTACCTTGTCCTCGAGCTCCGCGTTAGCGGTGGCCTTGCGGGCCAGCCTCTCCCGGTCCAACTTTGCCCGACGTTGCGCGACCCGCTCAGCTTGCTGCTGGTAGGCCGGCCTGCGCATGGTGAGGTCGACCATCAAAGGGGTCGCCAGGAAGATCGAGGACATCGCCCCGGCCATGATGCCGACGATCTGAACCAGCGCGAGGTCCTTGAGGGTGCCGACACCCAGCAAACCGACGCCGACTACCAGCAGGCCAAGTACCGGGAGCACCGCGATCAAGGAGGTGTTGATAGAGCGCATGAGGGTCTGGTTGATGGCGAGGTTGGCGGCCTCGGCATAGGTTCGGCGGGTCAGTCCGAGCAAGCCGCGGGTGTTCTCCTGCACCTTGTCGAACACGACAACGGTGTCGTACAGGGAGAACCCGAGGATGGTGAGCAAGCCGATCACCGACGCCGGTGTCACCTCGAAGCCGACCAGCGAGTAGATCCCGGCGGTCACCAGCACGTCGTGGACCAGCGCCACCAGCGCTGCCAGCGCCATCCGTGGCTCGAAATACATCCCGAGGAACACGGTGACCAGGCCGAGGAACACCAGCAGTGCGACCAGCGCCTTCTGGCTGATCTCGCCGCCCCACGTCGCGCTCACCGCGCTGTCGCTGATCGCCTGTTGGCTGGGCTTCCCGTCTTGGCCGAGCGGGTGCAGCTGGTCGAAGAGGGCCTGTTTGAGAACGAATACGTTCCTGGTGTCCAGAGCCGCGGAGCGGACCAGAATGCTCGCCGCGGAACCAGTGCCAACGGTCTGCACCGACTCCGGCGGGTGGCCTACCACGTCGCTGAAGACGTGCTCCACCTGCTGGGTGCTGATCGGGCCGCGTTCCCCTTGCGCCGGGAGCAGCACCCGGGTACCGCCTTCGAAGTCGATGCCGAGGTTGAACCCGCGCAGCAGGATCGAGGCGAGGCAGATCGTGACAAGCAGGCCGGACACCACGTACCAGATGCGTCGCCGCCCCACGATGTCGAACGCACCGGTCCCGCTGTATAGGCGGCTGAGCGTGCGTGCCATCTCAGGCCCCCCTCGCCGCAGTCGCCAGCTCAGATCGACTTTCCGCACCAGCCCGCTGCGCGGCCCCGAGCCCAGACAGTCTCGGTTGGGACAGCAGCCGCGATTGCGACGCAATCGCCACCAGCGGGTGCGTCACGAGGAAGACCACCACCAGGTCCAGCACCGTTGACATGCCGAGAGTGAACGCGAAGCCCTTCACCTGCCCGACCGCGAGAATGTAGAGCACCGCAGCGGCCAGGAAGCTCACCCCGTCCGCGGACAGGATGGTTCGGCGAGCCCGGACCCAGGCCCGGGGCACCGCGGAGCGGAAGGTTCGCCCGTCCCGGACCTCGTCCTTCAAGCGCTCGAAGTAGATCACGAACGAGTCCGCGGTGATGCCGATGGCGACGATGAAGCCGGCGATCCCGGCCAGGTCCAGGGTGAACCCGATCCATCGCCCGAGTAGCACCAGCACCGCGTAGACGATCAGTCCGGACAGCGCCAGGGACAGCACCGTCAACACCCCGAGAGCCCGGTAGTAGAACAGGCAATAGACGAAGACGACGGCTAGCCCGATCGCCCCGGCGAGCAGTCCCGCGCGCAGCGACGCCAGACCCAAGGTGGCCGAGATGGTCTCGGATTCCGAGGCCTGGAAGGACAGCGGCAGCGAGCCGTACTTGAGCACATTGGCCAGGTTCTGCGCCTCCGCCTGGCTGAAGCTGCCGGTGATGCTGGTCTGCTGGCCGGGCAGGATCGCGGACCTGATCTGCGGAGCCGACACCACCTCGCCGTCCAGCAGGAACGCGGCCTGCTTACCGACGTTCTGGCTGGTGTACTGCGCCCAGATGTCCTCGCCCTCGTGGTTGAAGGTCAGCTGCACCTCATACCCCGTGCCGTCCCGGCTCAGGCCCGCCGACGCGTTGGAGACCTGCTCGCCGGACATGAACGCGGGCCCCAACAGATACTTGGCGCCGCGGTGCTGGTCGCAGGTGACCAGCGGCAGGGTCGGGTCGTCGTTGCCACGCAGGGGGTTGGGCGCGGCGCAGTTGAGTGTGGCCAGCGCCTGCGCCTGCACCGCCGGGTCCTGGCTCTGCAGCTGCTGCCGGGCCTTGCGGATCTGTTCGGCGACCTGGGGGTCGGCCGAGTCCGCCGGGGCGTTACCGACTGGGGGCCGCGCACTGGTCGAGGGCGCTGCGGGTGTCGGAGGTGCAGTGGGGCCGCCCGACGGCGGTGGCTGGACCTGCTGTGGCATGACCGGGGCCGGCGCACTTGAGGAGACCGGCGGCTGGGCACCGGGCTGTGGCGAAGCACTGGGCTGTTGCGAGGCACTGGGCTTGGGCGACTCGTTACCGCTGGTAGCGGGGGCGGGTGGCGGCCCGGCGGGCACCTCGGTGATCACCGGCCGGAAGTACAGCTTCGCGGTCTGCCCGAGCGTCTTGGCTTGATCGCCGTTCGCCCCAGGGACCGTAATGATCAGGTTGTTCCCGTCGAGGACGACCTCGGCGCCATTGACGCCGATGCCGTTGACCCGCTGTTCGATGATCTGCCGCGCTTCGTCCAATGACTCCCGTGACGGTGGCCGACCGTCGACGGTGCGGGCGGTGAGGGTCACGCGGGTGCCGCCTTGCAGGTCGATGCCGAGTTTGGGTGTCGGGGACCCACCACCGGTGAAAAAGACCAGCGAGTACAGGACCACAACGATCCCAGCGAAGACGGCCAGATTGCGCCAGGGGCGGAACTGGCCGGCCGGTGGTGCCACGTGGGTGTTTCTCCTCGTTCACAGCTGACTTCGCCAGCCGCCATCACCGGCGACCAGCCGCAGGCTCCACTGTGCCAGCGACTTCATCGGTGCCAGCGGCCGGGGACCGGCTGCGGAGCGTACCGCTCCGCGAACTTCAGGCCTTGCCGGGGCGAGTGCTGCCCTCGACGGGAGGCGTCGGCTCGGTGTCCAATCCGGCCGGCTCGTCGTCGCGCAGGGTCGACTCGTCGTCGTCCTGGGGGATCTTCTCCCGGATCGCGGCACGCAACCAGGTGGTACGCACCCCCGGGGCGATCTCCAGGTCGACCGTGGTCTCGTCCGCGGTGCTCACGATGGTGGCCTGCAGGCCCGATGTGGTCACCACCCGGTCACCCTCGATCAGCGAGCTCTGCAGCTGCTGCGCCTCGGCCATCGCCCGCTTCTGCCGGCGCGACCCGAGGATCAGCGGCAGTGCGAGCACGACGATGAACAGCAGGGGCAGGAGCAGGGACGTGTCCATAGTTCTCCGATCAGTGTCTCCCACCGAGTGTGCCAGGTCTCAGGTGTCGAACAGCGTCGGCGCACGTTCTCCGGCAGAGTCAGCGGGCGGTTCCAGCTGCAGGTGTCGCCAGGCGGCTGCGGTTGCGACCCGGCCTCTCGGGGTGCGGGCGAGCATGCCGGCGCGGACCAGGAAAGGCTCACATACCTCCTCCACAGTGGCCGGTTCCTCTCCCACCGCAACGGCGATGGTGGACACGCCGACCGGTCCACCACCGAAGGTGCGCACCAGCGCGGTGAGGACGGCGCGGTCCAGGCGGTCCAGCCCGAGCTCGTCAACGTCGTAGACGGCCAGGCCGGCGCGGGCCACGTCGAGGGTGATCGCGCCATCGGCCCGGACCTCGGCGTAGTCCCGTACCCGGCGCAGCAGCCGGTTGGCGATCCTGGGCGTGCCGCGGGAGCGGCCGGCGATCTCGGTCGCGCCGTCGGGGCGCAGGTCCACGCCGAGGATGCCAGCCGAGCGGCGCAGCACCCGCTCCAGCTCGTCAGGTTCGTAGAACTCCATATGCGCGGTGAACCCGAACCGATCGCGCAGCGGGCTGGTCAGCGCACCGGACCGGGTAGTGGCTCCGACCAGGGTGAACGGGGCGATCTCCAACGGGATCGAGGTGGCCCCGGGACCCTTACCGACCACCACGTCGACCCGGAAGTCCTCCATCGCGAGATAGAGCATCTCCTCGGCGGGCCGAGCCACCCGGTGGATCTCGTCGATGAACAGCACGTCGCCCTCGACGAGGTTGGACAGCATCGCGGCGAGGTCCCCGGCGCGCTCCAGCGCCGGCCCTGAGGTGACCCGGATCGCGCAGCCCAGCTCCGCGGCGATGATCATCGCGAGGCTGGTCTTGCCCAGCCCCGGCGGGCCGGACAGCAGCACGTGGTCCGGCACGGCGCCGCGCCGACGGGCACCCTCCAGCACCAGCTCCAGCTGCTCGCGGACCCGGGCCTGGCCGATGAACTCGGGCAGCCGGCGTGGCCGCAGGGTGGTCTCCAGCTCGACGTCCGCCGGGTCGACCTCGGTCGAGGTCGATCGCTGAGCGGTCACCGGTTACGTCCCAGCCGGGTCAGCGCGCTGCGCAGGATCCCGGAGGTGTCAGTGGACTCCCCGTTGGAGTCGGCCAGCACCGCCTCGACGGCCTGCTCGGCCTGCCGGGCCGCGAACCCGAGCCCGATCAGCGCCTCGACCACCTGGGGGCGCACTGCTGCTCCGCCACCGCCAGCCGGTCCGGGCACGGTAGGCGCTGCGACCTTGTCCCGCAGCTCCAGCACAAGCCGCTCAGCGCCCTTGCGCCCGATGCCGGGAACCTTGGTGAGCACAGTGAGGTCGCCCTCGGCAAGTGCCGTGCGCAGGACGTCCGGCTCCAGCACGGCGAGCATCGCCAGCGCGAGCCTGGGCCCCACCCCGGAGACGGTCTGCACCAGCACGAACAGCTCACGAGCCTCGATGTCGGCAAACCCGTACAACGTCAGCGAGTCCTCGCGCACCACCAGCGAGGTGGCGAGCCGGGCCTGTTCGCCGCGACGCAACGTGGCCAGGGTCGCGGGAACGGCGTGCACGGCCAGCCCGACGCCGCCGACCTCGACCACAGCATGATCCAACCCCACAGAGAGCACCGCTCCGCGCACCGAGGCGATCACCGCACCCCTCCCGCCTTGCGCGCGGCCGCGGCCAGCCTCGCCCGGTGGGTCCGGGCGAGCTGTGCGGCGCGGGTCTGCGCGTCCGCCAGCCGCTGCGTCATCGGGGCCCGCCAGAGGTGGCAGATCGCCAGCGCCAGCGCGTCGGCGGCGTCGGCGGGGCGCGGCTTGGCCGGCAGCGCAAGCAGCCGAGTGATCATGGTCGTGACCTGCTCCTTGCCGGCCCGGCCGGAACCGGTGACGGCGGCCTTGACCTCGCTGGGCGTGTGGAACACCACCGGCAGCCCCCGACGAGCCGCGACCAGTGCCACGACGCCGCCGACCTGCGCGGTGCCCATCGCGGTGCGCACATTGTGCTGGCTGAACACCCGCTCCACGGCGACGACGTCAGGACGGTGCTCGGTCACCCAGCGCTCCACGACATCGGCCACCGCGATCAGCCGCGCACCGAGGTCCACGTCAGGCGGGGTACGAACGACATCGACTGCAACGCAGCTGACTGCCCGCCCCGAGCCGCCGTCGACCACTCCGAGCCCGCAGCGGGTGAGCCCAGGGTCCACACCCAGCACCCGCACCGGCACCTCCTCGCAACGAGCGAACACCCGTTCGAACCTTAGCGCCGGTCTCGGAGCGCCCCCGTCGCGACACTCGGGAAGCAAGGAGTTTCGTGAAGCAACATATGTTGCCACGCTCGCGCCAACGGCCGATCCTGGGGCGACATCGGCATGGTGCTCGGTGTCTCCCGGCAGGCCGCTCGCACACGATTCGGCCAGCCCGACACGGCGGTGAGGTGCCTCGCTCGTCACTTTGCTGCTGGAGCTGACAACGGAGGAGTAGCACCCCAGGGCGTGCTACTCCTCCGCCGTTCGTCAGAACTCGCTGTTACGAACTCCGGTCGTGAATGCCGCCCATTCGGCGGCGGTGAACCTGAGGTCCGGCCTGGCGGGTTCACGAGAATCGCGGATCGCCACGGCGCCATCGCTGAACACCGCGACCTCGACGCACTCCTTCTCCCACATGTCACTCGCGCTGCTCTTGTTCCATTCCATTCCGGTGACGTCGCGTTCGTACAGTTCAGTCTTATCCATTGGTCGCTCCCTCGATATCGGTTATCACACGCTGAACTGCTAGCGCTTTCAGGGCGTAAGCTTCCGGGTCCCTTGGCTGGGGTAACTCCCTGCCTAAGTGCTTTGCGTATTCAGTCACCTCCTTCTCCGTCGCGCCGGCGTCGATGAATGCCCTCAACTTCACCCACGCGTCAACCCAGGGGTCGGTCATCCGACGTCGCCTTGTCCTGGTGCGGCACCCCGGGCAGCCCATGGTCCGCGGGTTGCCAGGTGGGTGTTCTAGTCGCCGGCCCTATGAGGCCGACCGGCCGCCGGGAGCGCAAGCGGTGGGCAAGGGCTCAACCGGCGACCGAGGCGCACGCCGCTCTTGTGTCTCGCCATGACTCCCGCTTCGCTCGCCGTAGCGCCGTCCGGCCCGAAGAGGCACGGGCCGGACGGCCGACGCCAACCCTACGCTGACGTCCCGTAGAGAGTAAACGATGGCACGTCACAATGTCACGTGTCAGCAGAGTGACGTGCCATCGACAGGTGGTTATGCTCCGCACCATGGCTGGACCCACGATCCGACGTCGCCACCTCGGAGCTGCCCTGCGTCAGCTGCGCACGGAGTCAGATGAGACCCGCGAGCAAGCTGCCTTCGTCCTCGGGTGCTCGCCTACCAAGGTCACTTACCTGGAATCAGGCCGCAACGTCATCGGCAAGACGGAGCTGATCGTATTGCTCCAGCACTACGGGGCCGAGGACAGGCTGGAGACCCTGGAGGAGCTGCGGCAGGAAGCCGGGAAGCGCGGCTGGTGGTCCACCGCCCGGCTGCCGCAGTGGCTCGCCGCCTACGTCGGGCTGGAGACGGAAGCAAGCTCGGTGCGCTGCTTCGAGCTGGAGTTGATCCCGGGACTGCTCCAGACCGAGCAGTACACCCGGGAGATCCACAGACTGCGCGGACATGTGACACCGGATGATCTGGAGCGGCGGGTGACGGCGCGGTTGCGTCGTCAGGAACGCCTTACAGCGAGTGACCCCCTGCGACTGTCGGCACTGCTGTCCGAGGCGGCCCTGAAGCGGTGCGCACGTCAGCCGGGCGTGGCCGCCGAGCAATTCCGGCAGTTGCTGGACTGGGCGCAACGCCCCAACGTCGAGATCCAGGTGCTGCCGTTCGATATTGGCCTGCACAGCGGCATGTCGGGAGCGTTCACCCTGCTCAGCTTCCCGGAAGGCCTCCTCCCGGACGCTGGTTGGCAGGAGTACGCGCTCGGTGGCCACCTTATCGACGATGAGTCGGATGTGGCCGCTCTGGCTAGGCTCTATGACGAGCTCCGCGGTCA
>DATDHI010000363.1:0-3902 GCA_036521655.1 Pseudonocardiaceae bacterium
CTTTCCGACCTGGATAATCCCGCCGAGCGCGGGTATCGCGACCTCCGGTCCAGCGTCCGCCGCGGTGTTGGGTCCAAGCTGAGGTGTCGTGTCCGCGCCCTGCGGTGGCGCGGCCAGGACGCGGCTCATCGAAACAGAAACTCCGAGGATGACCACCCCGGCCAATACGCCGGTGGCGATCATGGCCCGCCGCCGGAAAACCCGGTTCTTCGGTGCGTTTGGCGTCAATTCCGGGGGGTTAGCGGTGAGTTCCGCGGGGGAGCTACCAGCCGAGCTGAAGGGCGTCCGGTCGGCACGCGCGGGGGGCATCGAGCGCAGCGGCGGCGTGGGCTGCGACGGGATGGCACCAACCGGCGAGCCCAGCGACCGCTCAGCAAAGGCCCCGGTCAGCGCCCGCACCTCCATCTCGGCAAATTTTTCCGGGTCGGCGATGTCGTTCTTGCTGAGCACCGTGGCGAGGTAGCCGAGCGCAAACGCTATCGGCACCGAGACCAGCGCCGGGTTCTTCAGCGGGAAGATCGCGAAGTCCAGACCGGGGAACATCGATTTCGCGGTACCCGACACGGCCGGCGACAAGATGATCAGCAGTACCGAGCTGATCAGACCGCCGTACATGCTCCACAGCACGCCGCTGGTGTTGAACCGCTTCCAGAACAAGGAATACAGGATCGTCGGAAGGTTCGCTGAAGCCGCCACCGCGAAGGCCAGTGCCACCAGGAACGCGACGTTCTGGCCGAGGGCGGCGATACCACCGAGGACCGCCAGGGCGCCAATGACGACGGCGGTGATGCGGGCGACGCGCACCTCACGGTCGGGGTCGAGGTTACCGTGCATGATCACGTTGGCGTAGACGTCATGCGCGAACGACGCGGACGCAGTGATCGTCAGGCCGGCCACCACAGCGAGGATGGTGGCGAAGGCAACCGCCGAGATGAAGCCCAGCAGCACTTCCCCACCCAGCTGGTAGGCCAGCAGCGGCGCCGCCGAGTTCTCCTGACCGGGCATGGCGGCGATCCGCTGCGGACCACCGTCGACCAGTGCCGCGGCGCCGTAGCCGATCACCAGCGAGAACAGGTAGAAGATGCCGATCAGCCAGATCGCCCACACGACGGTGCGGCGGGCCTCTTTTGCCGTTGGGACCGTGTAAAAGCGCATCAGGATGTGCGGCAGTCCTGCGGTCCCCAGCACCAGGGCGAGCCCCAGCGAGACGAAGTCGAGCTTGGTCGTGGTGTTCTTGCCGTATTGCAGACCCGGCGCGAGGACGGCCTGGCCGTGCGACGACTTCGCCGCCGCCTCGCCGAGCAGGGCGGACAGGTTGAGCCCGAAAGAGCCCAATACCCAGGCCGTCAACATGCCGGCACCGATGATCAGCAGAGTGGCCTTGACGATCTGAACCCAGGTGGTGCCACGCATCCCACCGACCAGCACATAAAAGATCATCAGAAGGCCGACGACCGCGACCACCAGCGCCTGTCCCGCCTTGTTCGTGACGTTGAGCAGCAGGGCGACCAGACCACCAGCGCCGGCCATCTGCGCCAGCAGGTAGAACAAGGACACCACCAGCGTCGACACCGCCGCGGCCGCCCGCACCGGCCGCCGGCGCATCCGGAAGCTCAGCACGTCGCCCATGGTGAACTTGCCGGTATTTCGCAGCAGTTCTGCAACCAGCAGCAAGGCCACCAGCCAGGCGACCAGGAACCCGATGGAGTAGAGAAAACCGTCGTAACCGTAGACCGCGATCGCCCCGGCGATGCCCAGAAACGAGGCCGCGGACAGGTAGTCGCCGGAGATCGCGACCCCATTCTGCGGCCCGGTGAACGACCGGCCCGCCGCGTAGTAGTCAGCGGCGGTCTTGGTGCGGTGCGAGGCCCGGAACACGATCACGAGGGTGACTAGCACGAAGAAGACGAAGATTCCGCCGTTGAGCAGCGGCGACCCGACGGCGTGCTGGGCTAACGCTGCAATCACCAGGCTCCTCCTTCGACCCGCTCGCAGATCTGGCTGCCCAGCGGGTCGAGGTTGCGGCTCGCGAATCGGACATAAGCCGTTGTGATGGCGAAGGTGGAGACGAACTGGAGCAAGCCGACGATCAATCCGATGTTGACGTTGCCGATTACCTTGGTAGCCATGTAGTGCGGCGCGAACGCTGCCAGCAGGACATACAGGAAATACCAGGCCAGGAAGAACGCGGTCACCGGAAGGACGAAGCTGCGGAACCGCTGTCGCAAGGTGGCGAATTCCACACTGGTGTGGGCGGCGGCCCAGGGGTCCACCGGTGGCGGCGTGCCCACCCCCCCGATGCGTTCGGTGGTGCTCATGCGGACACCTCCAAGGCAGTGATGATCATGCCGATGTTACGTGTGTCACGAGGACCGGGAAAACCCTAGTAGCAGGTCGTTCACCGGAGTGCACCGCACCGTGAACCCTTCGATATGCAGCGGTGATTACCGACGGTGCCGGCCACCGCGCATCCGGGGCAGCGCAACTATCCCAGCGCGGGGAGCCAACTGGCCTAAGTCCCGATCCTCGGACAGGCCCAACCGGTCCGGTGCGTGCAGCCGCAGCAGGATGCGAGATACGTCGACCGGGATGCGATCACTGGTGCGATGGCTGACCACCACCATGGTGAGGAAGGCCAGCGGCACGGTAAACACAGCGGGCTGGGCCAACAGTGTCTGCCAGCCTGGCGGGAGCACGCCGGCTGCGGCCGGCAGCACCGCGGCGAACGCCAGGCCTCCGCCGGCCAGGATGCCGGCCGCCGCGCCGACGTCGGTCAGCCCGCGCCACCAGATACCCAGGACCAGCAGCGGACAGAACGACGAGGCAGCCACCGCGAAGGCCAGTCCCACACCTTGTGCCAGGTCCAGTGATGACACGGCGAGCACGAAGGCCAACGGCACTGTCCAGGCCGCCGCAGTGGCTGCTCGGAAGTCCCGCAACCGACCGGGCAGCACGTCACTGGACAACACTCCGGCGATGCTGACCACTAGTCCGGTGGCGGCGGAGACAAAGGCAGCGAACGCTCCGGCCGCGATCAAGCCACCGAGTAGCAGCCCTGGCCATCCGCCCAACGCGGCGCGTGGCAGCAGCAGCAGCGCAGCGTCGGTGTTGCCGTTGACCAGCAGCTCCGGGACGTAAAGCCGAGCGAGCCAGCCAGAAACCATCGGGAACAGGTAGAAAACCCCGAGCAGCGACAGCACCAGCAACGTGGTCCGGCGCGCCGCTCGGCCGTCGGGGTCGGTGTAGTACCGCCCCAGCACATGCGGCAGCCCCATGGTGCCCAGCAGCAGCGCCACGATGAGCGAGTATGTGGCCAGCAGCGGATGGCCCCCGGTGCCCAGCGGCCGCAGCCATTTGTCATTGTCCAACACGGCACCTCGGATCACCGGTGCCCGGCTGCCCGCGTCGAAGTGCAGTCTGGTGTTCTTGGCGACCCGGTGCTCCCCCGGTGCCCAGTACACCGTCCCATTCGCGACTCGCCCGTCCTCATTTCCTACGGCTTGGACCACCACCGGCTGAGCGACTTCCAGCACCACATCGTGATCAAGAGTGATATCGGCGACATGGGAGAAGTACGGCGTTGCCGGGGTACCCAGCGAGTCCCGCAAGCCCGGTCTCTCGCCAGCATTGTGAATCAGCAGCACGAAGACCGGGATGGCGAGCGCGGTCAGTTTTATCCAGTACTGGAAGGCCTGCACAATGGTGATTGAGCGCATCCAGCCGGTGTAGATGTTCAACGTCACTATGACCATGACTACGGCCGCGCCGACCCACGTCGGCTGTCCCGTCACAGCATGGAGGGTGAGCCCCGCGCCCTGCATCTGCGGCACCAGGTAGAGCCAGCCGATGACGATCACGAAAATGGTGCAGACCCGGCGCAGCCCTACCGAACCCAGCCGGGC
>DATDHI010000364.1:0-14897 GCA_036521655.1 Pseudonocardiaceae bacterium
CCAGCCGTCTCACGAGCCCGCCGCCCTAGTCGTTCACCGGCCGCTATTAGGCGCTGGGCATAATGCCCTTGTTCGTTCGCACTAGCGCTGCCGTCCATGATTCTCATGGCGAGTGGTGCCATCTCCCGGTTGAGACGAGCCAGCTCGGCCAATAGCTCCCGATCTGCCCGGATCATTGGATCTGGCCTTGGTCGTCGCTTGCGGCCAGCTTGGGGCGCGCGAAAGCCGCCGCCAGCTCCCGCTTGGGTGGAACGGCCTCATCCGGCTCCAGCCACACCCGTGGTCCGTCTGGTCGGCCTTGAAGGATGAGCGTGCCGTTGTCCAGTTCGGTGACGAGCACCGTGGACGGCATCACGCGCTCGACGGCGGGCTGCTGGTCGGCCTGGCCGTTGCCGTGCCACGGTTCAGTGTCGCGGCTTGCACGGTCGCGCTCGTGCTGCACTGCGTAAGCCCCGTCCGTTGGCGTCTTCGACTGGACGGCACCCAGAGCCGGGGAACACCGGAATCGGCGGAAGCGGGGGATGTCCTGCCTCATCAGGACCACGCCAGCTCAGCGTTCAGCCCGGCTCTGGGGCCAGGGCAATCACCATGCCCGCGCCTTGGCTGGTAGCCCATCCCGTGCCGACGTAATCTGTAGGCGCAGACCTTCCCGGTACACAGGGGAACGTTGCCCTCACCTGCGATGTCATGACCGGAGTAGCGTCTAGCCACCAGCGGGCGCAGGTACCAGCTCGGTAGAGGTGGAGGAGATACGTGCAATACAAGGCACGCAGCCTCAGGCAGGAGCAGGTCTGGCTCGCGGCTGATCTTCGGAGCGAGGGCAAAACCTGGGTTGAGGTGGCCACGGTCTTTCGGGCGAAGTATCGCGTCAATCCTCGGGTGGCGTTTCGGTTGGCGCATACTTGGAGTCAGCGGCAAGCCGCTGAGGAATGGAATCAACGCTGGCCGGACGAACCTAAGAGCCTCAAGAGTTTTTCATACTGGGAGATCTGGCCCTGCGCCACCGGCCATGAGCCGTCGCTCGACGTTCTTGGCAGCTGGCGCAGCTATACGAGTGCAGTGTCAGCGACCTCGTGGCCGACCAGGCCGATTACCGGCACCTTGACAGTGCGCCCCAGACATTGGCAGCAACCAATGAGATCACGGTCGCGGATCGAATAGAAGCAGTATTTGGCGATCTTTTTAGTCAAGGAGACACTGACGGCCGCGATATACTCTCATCGCTCGCCCTGTCACGAGGTACCGCACTGCTGGTACAACGGCTGGAAGAAGCCAACTTCGTTGAATTGGCGCAGGTGATCGTCATGTGGATACAACGGCTCGGCACCGCCATGAGCCGTCGCGAATTATTATCCAAACTCAGCGCGGCATTTACCCTGGCTGCCGCTGCGCCGCTATCCGATACTTTTGACCCAGACGAGCATGAGCGAGTCGGCCACATACTACAAGACCCCTCGACATTTGACGAGCCGACGCTCCGCTACTGCGAAAGTATGGTCAGTACTCTTCGTCGGCAAGGTGATACGCTCGGCCCGCAGCTCACCTTGCACAGTGCAATGGGCTACCGAGACGTGGCGCAGCGGCTCACCAAAACAGCGCCTCTCCAGTTCCAGCAGCGCGCGCTGTCAGCCTATGCTCAACTGACCCAGCTCGTTGGCTGGTTGTGTTTCAACATGGGCGGCTACCGCAGCGCTCAGCACTATTATAACGATGCCTGCAGCGCCGCCCATGACGCGCAGAACGTCGAACTGGCAACGTACGTCCTCTGTACCATGAGCCACCTAGCCACGTGGCAGGGCAAGCCTAGAGTCGGCCTTGACCATGCCATCGTTGCGCAAGCCTGGGCCGCACAAACCGGCAATCCACTGGCTGAGGCGTATGCCGCTGATGTGGCGGCTCGCGCCTTTGCGGCTGATTGCCAGGCCGACCCGTGCCGTAAAATGCTCGACACCGAGCAAACCGCGGTCGCCAAGATCACGGCCGGCACCGCCGAGCCGCTCTGGTGGTACTTCTATGACGAGTCGTTTTTCTGGGCCACGACGAGCGACTGCGCCTTGCAGCTACGCGATCCGCAGACGGCTTTGGAGACAGTCTCGAAGTCACTCGCTACCGCCGACCCGACCAACGTCCACAATTATGCCTTCACATTGCTCTTCCAAAGCGAGGCTTTTGTGCAGCAAGGTCATCTCGCCGAAGCCTGCCAAACCATCGGCGAGGTTGCCATGCTCACCGCTACCAATCGGTCGCAGCGTATTGGCCAGCGTATTGCTGAACTACGGGCGGCGCTAACGCCGTGGCAGCGGAGCAAGCCGGTGCGAGAACTTGACGAATTGTTGGTAGCTTATTCTTCGTCGTCGCGCCGCAGCGGCAGCACATAGAGCATGTACTCCGAGAAGTAGGAGAGACCAGGCTCGCCGGGTATCTTGCCGACCGGTCGCCAACCCCACCGCTCATAGATAGCCCGCGCGGCGTCGGCCTGCGGCCCGGTCGCCAGGGTGGCCCGCTGTTCTTGCCGTTGCGCAAGTATGGCGTCGTTCAGTAAGCGGCCTATGCCTTTCCCTTGCCAAGTGCGACGAACTTCAATCTCAGCCAACGCGAAGGTGCGCGTACCGTCTTCGGTGGTGAAACCTTCGGGTGGTTCAGGGATAACGCCGTCCCACCAGTAGGAGCCTGCTGGCAGGGTATAACCAAAGACGAAGCCGACGAGCTGCGCACTGTCACGTGCGGTGAGCAGGCCATAGCGGGGACGGTCGAGCGCCTTGGTAGCACGTACACGAAAAGCAGCGGTCTTCTCACCGTCCGGCTCCACACCGTACGCGTCGGCGTAGACGTCACACAGCTCGTCCATGAGCTTTACCGCTTCGGCGCTGTCGTGGTGGGTGAGAGTCAGGTCGTGCACGGAGGACATGCTCGTGAGCCTAGAGGCACAATGCGGTGTCATCACGGCGAACGGCGATAGGAAGAGCCATCGCCGCGCTGCTCGCCACTGCCGCAGCGGCCGGCCAACACTACTCACGCTGATGCCGTGTTGTTGAGCGATCTTGTAACGCGGCACCCCACGTTGGAAGCTGAGGATGATTCTTTGTACTGCGGCGTCAATCAAGCGATCTTGTAGGCTATCTGCCCGATCGACTCGTCCGAGGGACCGCACGCTCTGCGAGCTGGGCCGACGTGCCCAGGAGCGCCCGGAATCGCTGCTCGCCTGCTCGGTGGTCAGCGACGAACCCGCGTGGGTGTACTGGTTCACCGAGGTGGAACTGGAAGGCGTCGCCGGTGCGGCATTGCTGGAGTTCGGGAAACCCGCCGAGGCTGAGCCGCATCTCCGCCGGGCCGTCGCGCTGATCGATCCCGCTTTCGCCCGCGATCGGGCCATGTGGACGTCATACCTCGCAGCCGAACGAGTGGGCGCGAGTTCATTGGAATACGCCTACGCCACGGCGGAGGCGGCAGCGATCACGCGGCGTCTCGAATCCCGGTTACCAGGATCGTTCCGTCCATCCTGAGAGTCCTCCCACCGCCGTCGAGGGGGTCGCCGACTCACAGGCCTTCGTGAGCTGCTGAGACGACATGATCAACCCCGATGGGACCGGGCGAACCGCGCGGCGTCGGGGCGCCGAACATCCACTGAGACCGGGGGTCTCCGGCTCACCGTCCCAGAAAGGAACCGCTTCCATGGTCAACAAGTTGGTGGGCGTCGGCTTCGGTGGGATCTACCTAGCGGTCGGCCTGTTGGGGTTCTTCGTCACCGGGTTCAGCGACTTGACCAGTATGGACGGTGGACTGCTGCTCGGGATCTTCATGCTCAATCCGCTGCACAATATCGTCCACGTGCTGGTCGGCGCCGTGTTGATCGCCGGGGGTCTCGCCTCGGACACGATCAGCAAGCGAGTCAACACCACCGTTGGCGGGGTGTACCTGCTCGTGTTCGCGATGGGCTTGGCGGTGCAGGGCTCCACGGCGAACATTCTTGCCCTGAACTGGGCCGACGATGGACTGCACCTGGTCAGCGCGCTGCTGCTCGCGGGCGTTGGACTTGGCGCCGATCGCACCACGACGCGGGCCGCATTCCGGTAGGCAAGGCTGACCGCGACGCCGGGACTCACGCCTGGTGGGTATCGGCTTGAGCCAGGTCCGCCTGGCCGGGCTCTCCCTGTACCGCCCGACGTCGGCTCGCCCGGAGTTCCTGGACAGCCACGAGCAGAGCCAGGCAGACGAACCCCGTCGCGGTGAGCAGGGCCACGGCGATCGCGTGCTGGTATCCGCCGCTCTGGGATGCGCTGCTGTGGGACACCATGCCGTAGAACACTGCCGCCAGCGAGGCAGTCCCGATCGCCGACCCGATCCGCTGCCCGGTCTGCAGCGCTCCGGCCGCGGCTCCGCCCATCCGAGGCGGCACACACTCCAGGGTCAGCGTGGTGTTCGGCGAGATCACCGCACCGCCACCGACGCCTGCAACGAGCAGCGGCAGCGCCACCGCCCACCCTGCCGATGAAGCGGGTACGGCGGGCAACACCACGGCTGCGCCCACTAATCCGACCGCGACACCGACCAGCCCGAACGCCGTCAGCCTCCTGCCGTACCGGTGCACCAGCCGTCCGGCTACTACCGCCGACACCGCTGACCCGAGCGCGAACGGCGTCACCGCGAGCCCGGACTGCAGCGGCGTGTATCCCAGCCCGTGCTGGAAAAACAGTGCGAACACCAGCCAGATCCCGCTGAAGCCGATGAAGTACAGCAACGCCAGGGCGGCTCCGGTGGGGTAACCGGGCACCGCGGACAGCAGCCGGGTGTCCAGCAAGGGCGCCCGGTCGAGCCGCACCATCCGCTGTTCCCAGCACGCGAACAGCGCGACCAGCACCGGCGCCAACCCGAAAAGCCACCACAGCCGGGCCTGCACCTGCACCAGCGGCAGCAGTACGCAGAGCACCCCGGCGCCCAGCAGCAACACTCCGACAACGTCGATCTGGGACGCCAACCGCTGCCCCGCGCGCCGGGACGGCACCAGGCGCCACGCCGCCACCAGTGCGATCAGCCCGATTGGGACGTTGACATAGAAGACCCACCGCCACCCGTCGGGACCTCCAGCTGCGGCCAGGATGAGACCGCCGAGCACCGGTCCGACGGCGGTGGACAACCCCACCGTCGCGCCGAGGATGCCGAACGCCTTCCCCCGCTCCCGGCCGTGGAACAACACCTGGATCAGGCCCGAGTTCTGCGGGGTGAGCAACCCGGCGGTGACGCCCTGCAGCAGCCGGACCGCGACCAGGAGTTTCGCGGTGGGCGCCGCCCCGCAGAGCGCGCTGGTGAGCACGAAGCCGGTCAGCGCAACCAGGAACATCCGCCGCCTACCCAGCGCGTCGCCCAGCCGTCCGCCCGCGACGAGCACCAGCCCGAAAGCCAGTGCGTAACCGGACACCACCCACTGCACTTGCGCTGTAGACGCACCGAGGCTCTGCTGGATGGACGGCAGCGCAACGGTGACGATGGTGACGTCCAGCAAACTCATGAAACCCGCCATCTGGGTGACCCCTAGGGCTCGCCACCTGAGCGGGTAATCAGGTTGGCTGGCGCCGGCCTGATCGGACCCGATGTTCACCAACCCATCCTGGTCACTGGGTGCCACACGCATGAATCCGCACCGCGCGGATCGGCGACCTGCCACCATGGCAACAGTTCGATGTGCAGCATCAGCTGGGGGTGACGCCGACGATGATCGACCAGCAGCCCGGCTGGGGCCGGGAAACCTGGCCGCCCGCTGCCGGCCGGAGGCTGGGCTCAGCCTGGTGACCAGCGAAGCCGACGTCTCGGTCGATCTCAGCCACGACGATGACGTGCGCCAGGCGTTCGCGGTGGGCACGAGGCTGGACCTCGGCGGCGCCACCGTGCCCGCCGCGCTGCTCGTCGGGCTGCTCGTCGGGACCCAACGCCAGCCCGAAGGCCGGATTCCGGCGCTGCGGTTGGCCAGCGCGGTGATCCGGGGCCCGATGCTGCTGGCTGGCGCAACGATCACCGCGCTGGTCGAGCTCGACGGGTGCACCTTCGATGAACCGATTGATCTGTACGCCGCCGACGTCGCGGGCTGGCGCCTCGGGCTCTGCAACCTGCCCGGCCTGCGAGCGGCCAACCTGCGGGTACGCAGCGAGCTGGCGTTGGAGAAGTGCACGGTGACCGGGCCGGTCGTGCTGCCCGACGCGCGGATCGAGGGGCCGCTGCGGCTGATGGACACGCGCCTGGACACCGCGGGTGGTCACGCTCTGGTCGGCGTGCGGCTGGTGATCTCAGGGGTGCTCGACGCCCGCGGGATGTACGCCGACGGGGAGGTGCGGCTTTCCGGCGCCCGGGTGGACGGCAACATCGACCTGCGAGGCGCACAGCTCGTCCGTCCCGGCGGCGATGCGCTGGAAGCCGCCGGAGTGCACGTCGGCGGCAACCTGCGCTGCGATCGGGGGTTCACCGCGCAGGGTCGGGTGGTGCTGGCCGGCGCCGTGGTCGCAGGCGATGCGGTGTTCTCTGGTGCCAGGCTGCGGGGCACCACCAATCCGGACGAGCGCGCGGTGCTCGTGCTGCCGCGCGGCAGCACCGATCCCAGTGCGGCGCTGGTGGCCGATCGCATCGCGGTGAACGGTAACCTGGTGCTCGACGCGGGGTTCAGCGCCATCGGCAGTGTCCGGATGACGCACGCTCAGATCGGGGGCCATCTGCGGCTGTCCGGCGCGACTCTGGGCAGCCCGGTCCAACCTGACACCGACTGTGGTGATCAGTGGCGACCCGTGCCGGTGGCGCTGGCGGCCGACGGCATCGAGGTACGGGGGGACCTGGAGGCACGCCGGTCCCTGCCCCCCACCGAGCAATCCGACGGCGCCGGGCCGCTGCGGGCGCGCGGCCAGGTGCGGCTGGTCGGCGCGCAGGTGCACGGCAGCGCAAGCCTGACCGGCGCCCAGCTGCACGGCCCCGGCCTCGACGTGCTCTTCGCCGACCGGCTGCGGGTCGGCGGGACACTTTACCTGCGCTGGGTGGTGGTCTCGGGTTCCATCCGGTTGCACCACGCTCACATCGGCTCGACCCTGGACTGCACCGGCGCCCAGCTTGACTCACCACGGTGCCGGCGGGACGGCTCGGTCACGGAGTCGCCGGACAGCTCGATCACACCATCGCTGGACGCCCGGGCCGCCACGATCGGCAAGGACATCTACGCCAGCCGCGGGTTCACCGCCACCGGGGGCGTGCGGCTCAGCCTTGCCGAGGTGTCCAAGTCGGTCCGCTTCGACGGCGCCCGGCTCGGCGGCGCAGGTGCGGGCGGCGTGGCGCTACTCGCCCGCGGGATGACCTGCCAGGAACTGGGGCTGCGTTTCGCCGAGCCGCCGCGTGGCGAGGTCAGCCTCAATGGTGTGGTGGCGGGTTCGGTGCTCGACGGCGAGGAGCTGTGGGCCACCCGCGGGGTGCTCGACGTCGAGGACTTCCGTTACGAGTCGATCACTGCCTGGCCCGACGTGGACGTCCGCACCCGGCTGCGCTGGTTGCGGACCGTGCTGCCCGACTACGACCCCGATCCCTACGATCACCTCGCGGCGAGCTATCGGGACGGCGGTCACGACGACCTCGCCGACACGGTGCTGCTGGCCAAGCAGCGACACCGGCACAGCGGGAATGGCCCGGCCGGACAGTTCTGGGGCTGGCTGCAGGAGTGGACCGTCGGCTACGGCTACCGGCCTTGGCGGGCGGCACTGTTGCTCGGGGTGTGCTGGCTGCTCGGGTCGTTGTGGTTCGTCAACCACCCGCTGACCCGGCTGGACAGCGGCCAGGATCCCTCGTGGCAACCGGTGATCTATGCGGCCGACCTCCTGGTCCCGGTGGTGAACCTGGGTCAGGACGGGCTGTGGCGCACGTCCGGGGCGTCAGCTTGGGTGGCCAGCGGTCTCACCGCGGTGGGCTGGCTGCTGCTGTCCACCGGGGCCGCAGCGGTGACCCGGATCCTCACCCGCCGCTGACCCTCCCCACCCCCCGGCGTGTCGCCCTCTGGTGCCCGGCGTGTCGCCCTCTGGTGCCCGGTGGGTGGCCGTCCGGTGCCCGGTGGGTGGCCGTCCGGTGCCCGGCCGACAAGGTCCGCCGTTCGCGTAGGCGACGTCCCGCGTACGTGCTCGGGAGCCCAGATGTTCACCTCCTGCGACTGCGATGACCCTGCAGCTCACCGAAGAGGAGGACATCATGGTCACCCGCCGTACTACGTTGGTGGGCATAGCGACTACCGCGCTCGCCGCGTCAGTCGGCGGAAGTCTGGGTGGCAATGTGGCGCTGGCCGACCCGTCCCGACCAGAAGACGACAAGAACCGACGGCTCTCGATTGTGATCGGCCACCGTGGCGCCGCCGGCTACCGGCCCGAGCACACCCTTGCCTCCTACGAGCTCGCCGCGCGGCTGGGCGCCGACTTCATGGAGCCCGACCTGGTAGCGACCAGCGACGGCGTGCTGGTCTGCCGGCACGAGCCAGAGATAGGCGGGACGACCGACGTCAGCAGCCACCCCGAATTCGCCTCCCGGAAGTCCACCAAGATGCTGGATGGCGCCGCCGTCACCGGGTGGTTCACTGCGGACTTCACGCTCGCGGAGCTCAAGACGCTGCGCGCGGTCGAGCGGTTGCCGCAGATCCGGCAGCACAACACGCTGTTCAACGGGCGGTACGAGATCCCGACATTCCAGGAGTTGCTGGACCTGCGGGCCCGGCTGTCCGATGAGCTGGGTCGGACCTTGGGCGTCTACCCCGAGACCAAGCACCCCACCTTCTTCCAGCAGGCCGGCCTGCCGCTGGAGCCGCGGCTACTCGAGATCCTGCGGCGCAATCGACTCAACCAGCCGGATGCCCCGGTGTTCGTGCAGTCCTTCGAGGTGACCAATCTTCAGCAGCTGCGCAAGGACGGCCTGCGGACGAAGTCCGTGCAGCTGCTGTCGGCCACCGGCGAGCCGTTCGACACCACGGCTGCCGGCGCCGGCCCGACCTATGCTGACCTGTCCACCGCTGACGGCTTGCGCGGCATCGCGCGCTATGCACAGGGCATCGGACCCGACAAACTCCAGGTGATCCCGCGCCAGGCCGATGGGACGCTCGGCGCACCGACCACGCTGGTGGCGGATGCACATCGGGCGGGTCTGGTGGTGCATCCCTACACCTTCCGGGCCGAGAACACCTTCTTGCCGGTCAACTACCAGACATCTGCCGTGCCGACGGACTACGGGCGGGCGATCGACGAACAGGTCACCTACCTTCGAGCCGGGCTCGATGGTCTGTTCACCGACCAGGCCGACATCGGCGTCGTCGCCCGCGCCGAGTTCCGCGCCACGGCGCCAGCAAAGTAGCGGCCCTGCCGATCAGTCCGGCAGCGTCTCTGGGTAGGTGACATCGATCTCGGTGAGGGTGTCCGGGAAGTCCCGCCGGTTGTTCGTCAGGAACCTGTCCGCACCAGCGACGACGGCGGTCGCGAGGTGGACCGCGTCTGCTGCCCGCAACCGGTGGATAGCCGCCAGCGAGGTCGCCACCTCGGCAGTCACCGCGTCGAACACCCGCAGCTCAAGGCGGCTGAGCAGGGCAGCCAGAGCGGTGAGCTCCTCGACACAGCCGTCCCGCATCGGCTTCGCGAGGATTTCCGGCAGCAGCAGTACCGAGCCGACCCCGGCCCGACTGCCCGGCTCCGGAGCGAACAGCGCCCTGATCCGCTGGCCAAGCGGGTGGTCGGTGACGGCCGCATAGATGAGGACATCGGCGTCGAAGGCGTCCATCACGACCGGTCGCGGCTGTCCCGGACGGCCCGGACCAGCTCGTCGGCTCGCTCGGCAGAGACGCCGTCCGACCCCAGCGGCTGGCGCCCAGCGGTAGACAGCAGATCACCGACCCGACGCCCCTGGCTGATCACCGCCTCGCCCCGCCGAGTGCGCAGCGCGTCCGGTCGCACGACCACTGCAACCGGCCTACCGTGCCGGGTGATCGTGATCTCTTCGCCGTCAGCGACCCGGTCGAGCACTTCGGGGAGCGTTGCTCGGACTTCACTGACGCTGAGCTGAAACATGTACGTTACTGTACACCAGCGTACAGAGGACCCTAACCTGCGTTGTGTCTGACTCCCTTGGGTGCCGGGGGGTCCAGACGCACCTTGACCAGGCTGGCCACCGTCGTCACCAGCAGCACACCGATGATCACGACCAATGACAGCTCGATGCCCACTGTCGGCACCGAGTCCAGCTGCTCGCCGCCGTTGATGAACGGCAGCGAGTTGTCATTCAGCGCTTCGAGCACCAGCTTGACACCGATGAACGTAAGGATCACGCCCAGCCCGATGGACAGGTAGACGAGCCGGCTCAGCAGCCCGCCGATGAGGAAGTACAGCTGCCGCAAGCCCATCAGCGCGAAGGCGTTGGCAGTGAAGACCAGGAAGGGCTCCTTGGTGAGCCCGAAAACGGCCGGTATGGAGTCCAGGGCGAAGATCAGGTCAGCGGAACCGATGGCGATCATCACCACGAGCATCGGGGTGATCCACCGCTTGCCGTTCCACTTGACTGTGAGCTTAGTGCCGTAGAATTCCTCGGTTACCGGCACCAGCTTGCGCAGCGCACTCAGTGCGAGGTTCTCCCGGAACTTCACGTCCTGATTCCGCTGGTGGATCTGCTGCCAACCCAGGTAGACCAGCAGCGCGCCGAAGAGGTAGAACACCCAGCTGAAGGTGGAGATCAGGGCCGCACCCGCCGCGATGAACACCCCCCGCAGGGCCAACGCGAGCACGATACCGACCAGCAGTACCCGGTGCTGATGGATGCCGGGCACCCGGAAGGTTGCCATGATGATCACAAAGATGAACAGGTTGTCCACCGACAGCGAGTACTCGGTGACGTACCCGGCGAAGTACTCGACTGCGGAGTCACTCCCTGCGAAGAACGACACACCCAGCCCGAACGTCACCGCGCAGACGATGTAGAACACCACCCACCGGGCCGCCTCCGCGAGGCCGACCTCGTGCGGTTTGCGGTCGACGATGAGGAGATCCAGGGCGAACAAGGCGATGAGGCCGCCCACCGTGGCGAACCAGACCCAGGTGGGCACATCCATATAATCACGACCTCCGGGTAGACAGTATCTGTCGTCGACCGGAGGTCTCTTCCACCGGAGAACCGGTCGACGGTACCGGGCATCCGCAGCGCTGGGGTGAGACGGCACTGCGGTAGACCGTGATGACGACACCGCCGCGAAAGGAATACTCCCCTCCACCTACGCCCCCAGTCTTGCGCACTGCAGCGAACGTGGCCAGCGGAGGTAAGCAGGAACACCCTGACGTGCGCGGTGCGTATGCAAGGGTGAGCGCATGGTGCTGGAGATCGCGGAGTTCATCATCCGAACCGGCGAGGAGGACGACTTCGCGGCGGCCTACCTTGGAGCGGCGCACCTACTCAGGGACACCCCCGGCTGCCGGTCGTTGCGGATGACCAGGGGAATCGAGTCACCGTCACGGTTCGTGCTGCTCGTCGAGTGGGAGTGCCTCACCGATCACACCGAGGGGTTCCGGGCGTCGGAGGCGTTCCACGCCTGGCGCGACGCGGTCGGCAGGTTCTTCGCCGAGTTACCCCGGGTAGAGCACACCGTGGACATCTGAGCTGAGAATCCGCTGAGATGTCTGCCCCGCCGCCGCCCGGGCTGACCTACCGTCGGCGGGGTGCCCCGAACGGCCCGGCTGGCGCGTGTGCGCCGGCGACCCGTCGTCCTGCTGCTCGTCGCTGCCCTGGTGACGGCCGCCGGGCTGGCGCTGGCGGTCAGGACGATCCCTGCTCCGCGGCCGGTGGCCACCGAGAACGTCACGATCGACGTTCCCGAGGGCCCCAGTGGCACTGGCCAGGTGCACCTGGACGCCACGGTGTACCGGCCGGCGACAGCACCTGCGCCGGCCGTGCTGCTGGCCCACGGCTTCGGCGGCAGCAAAGACTCGGTGAGCGCCGAGGCCACCGCGCTGGCCCGCCGTGGGTTCGTCGTGCTCGCCTGGACTGCGCGGGGCTTCGGCGCGAGCACCGGCCAGATCGGACTCGACTCCCCCGACTACGAAGTGGCCGACGCCCGGGCACTGGTGGACTGGCTGGCCAAGCGGCCCGACGTCGTGCAGGACGGGCCCGGCGATCCGCGGGTCGGCGTCACCGGAGCCTCCTACGGCGGCGCACTGGCCCTGCTGCTGGCCGGGACCGACCGCCGGGTGGACGCGCTTGCACCGGTGATCACCTGGAACGACCTGGCGCAGGCGCTGTTCCCGAACGCCGCGAGCCGCCAGCCGATCCCTGCCGGCACCCCGGCGGCCGGGGCCTTCGCCCCGGACGGGGTGTTCAAGCGGGAGTGGGCCGGGGTCTTCTTCGGCGCCGGGGCCGGTACGGCCGCCAGCGGGCCCAGCTTGTGCGGGCGGTTCCGCCCGGAGTTGTGCGCGGCCTACGGGCGGGCCGCCACCACCGGGGCGCCCACTCCGGAGATCGTGCAGCTGCTGCACCGCAGCTCGCCAGCCACGGTGGCCGGCAACATCACCAAGCCGACGCTGCTCATCCAGGGTGAGCTGGACACGTTGTTCGGGCTGGACCAGGCCGACGCTACGGCCCGCCAGCTGGCTGCGGCGGGAGCGCCACTGAAGGTGATCTGGTACGCCGGCGGGCATGATGGCGGCCAGCCCGGCACGCAGCTGCAGGACCAGGTCGGCGCGTGGTTCGACTACCACCTCGCCGGCAAGGGCAAGGATCCCGGAACCGGCTTCGAGTATCAGGTGCAGGGACTGTTCGGGACCCGGCGAGGCCTCGGCCAGCGCACCGTCGCTGCTCCCACCTATCCCGGGCTCAATGACGGGGCGGCCCAGCGCCGCGGACTGGCACTGCGCGGCGGGCCCCAACCGGTGGTCCGCCCACCCGGCGGCAGCCCTGCCGCACTGAGCAGTCTGCCGGGCCTGGGCAACCTGCCGGGACTCGGCGGCGCGGCGTCCGATGCGCCGGCTGGCCTCGGTGCGGCGGCGATGGACCTGCCGGGCCAGACCGCGACGTTCGTCACCGATCCGCTGGCCGACCCGCTGGAGATCGTCGGCGCGCCGCAGCTGCGGATACGGGTGGCCGCGGTACCCATCGGCACCCCGGGTCAACCCGGCGACGCTGTCCTGTTCGTCAAGCTCTACGACCTCGGGCCGGACGGGCGACGCACGCTGCCCGGGGGGGCGGTAGCCCCGGTGCGGATCGGGTCGCTGCCCGCCGACGGCACCCCCGTCGAGGTCCTGGTGACGCTGGCCGGTGTGGTGCGACCGGTGCAGTCCGGACACCGGCTCGCGGTCGCCGTGGCGACGACGGATCGCGGCTACGCGGTGCCCCTGCAGCCGGCCGGCTACACGGTGTCGCTAGCCGGCGACGCCCAGCTGGCAGTTCCGGTGGTGCCCGGCGAGCAGGCACCAGCGCCCCTTCCGGTCGCCCAGCTTGCCGGGCTCGGCGGGCTGGCCGCTCTGATCCTGGCGCTGGGGGTCGTCGCGGCGCTGCGCAGGCGGCGCGCCGACGACGCGGACCCGGGGCTGGTCGGCGTGCCGCTGGTGGTGTCGGGGCTGGCCAAACGGTACCCGGGCGGGATCACCGCCGTCGATGATCTCTCCTTCCGCCTCGAGCCCGGGCAGGTGCTGGGTCTGCTCGGACCCAACGGCGCCGGTAAGACAACCGTGCTGCGGATGCTGATGGGGCTGATCCAGCCGACCGCCGGGGAGCTGCGGGCGTTCGGGCACCGGGTCGCGGCCGGTTCCCCGGTGCTCTCGCGGATCGGGTCGTTCGTGGAAGGCCCTGGGTTCCTGCCGCACCTGTCCGGGGCGGCTAACTTGCGGCTGTACTGGGCGGCGACCGGACGACCGGCCGGGGACGCCGGGGTGGAGGAGGCGTTGGCGATCGCCGGACTGGGCCACGCGGTGGACCGGCGGGTGTCCACCTACAGCAACGGGATGCGCCAGCGACTGGCGATCGCCCAGGCCATGCTGGGCAAGCCCGATCTATTGGTGCTCGACGAGCCGACCAACGGTCTGGACCCCCCGCAGATCCACGCGATGCGCACGGTGCTGCGCGACTATGCGGCCGGCGGCCGGACGGTGCTCGTCTCCAGCCACCTGCTCGCGGAGGTGGAGCAGACCTGCAGCCACGTCGTCGTGATGCACCGGGGCCGGCTGGTCGCGGCCGGCACCGTCGCCGAGATCATCGCCGGCGCCGGCATTGTCAGCTTCACCGTGGACGACCCGGCGCAGGCCGCGGCGGTGCTGCGCGATCTGGACGGAGTCGACGTGACGGGGATCGAGCGTTTCGTCGTGCACGCCCAACTCGACGGGCTGCCCCGCGCGGTCGCGGTCTGCGCGCTGGTCGAGGCCGGGATCGGGGTGGAAGGGGTGGCCGCGCGCCATCAGCTGGAGGAGGCGTTCCTGCAGCTTGTGGGAGAGGAGGCGGTCGAATGACGCTCCATGGGGCGGCGCCCGGCTACCGGGCCGGGACGACGTTGCCGCTGCGGGTGGAGCTGGTGCGCCAGCTGCGGCGCAGGCGGACCCTGCTGACCCTCGGCTTCCTCGCGCTGCTGCCGTTCCTGCTCTGGCTCGCCTTCGAGGTCGGGCGGGACAAGAGCAACCGCGGGGGCGCCACCCTGGTCGACCTCGCCACCGCCAGCGGGGCGAACTTCGTGGTGTTCACGATGTTCTCCTCGGTGGGCTTCCTACTCGTCGTCGTGGTGGCGCTGTTCTTCGGCGACACGGTGGCCAGCGAGGCGTCCTGGTCGAGCCTGCGCTACCTGCTGGCCGCCCCGGTGCCCCGGGGGCGTTTGCTGCGGCAGAAGGCGGTGGTCGCCGCACTGCTGTCGGTGTTTGCCCTGGTGCTGCTGCCGGTGGTGG
>DATDHI010000365.1:0-3690 GCA_036521655.1 Pseudonocardiaceae bacterium
CCCGCCACACTCAGCCAGACGCGTCGCTATGGCGTCTCGCAACCTCTGGGCCTGCTGCTGGCTCACACAGTGCACAATCACATCGTCGACGAACCTTTCGAACGGCACCTCGGGGAACTCCCGCGCCATCCACGCGTCGAACGCGTAATGCATGAACAGATTCGCCAACAGCGGTGAAATCGAGGCGCCTAATGAGCAGCGCTGGGTTATGCGCAGCGCCCGGCGGTGGCCGCTGGTGGGGGCGGTCGTGACGATCGAACGCTGCGCATAAGGCGGGACGTGGTCAGAGGCTGGCGAGCCAGCTGAGCAGTTCGGGGTCCTGGTTCCATTCGGCGAGATCGGCGGTGACGACGTCGTTGTAGACGGCTTCGAGTGCTCTGCGTTTGGCCTCGGTGGAGGCTCGCGCGTAGATCTCGGTGGTGGACAGGTCGACGTGGCCGAGGATGTCACGGATGTAGAGCAACGGAACGCCGCTGTCGTAGAGGTGCATGGCCCGGCTGTGCCGCAGGACGTGCGGACTCAGGCGGGCGCTGGCGAGCGCCGGATCGGCTGCCTGGGCTTGGTATTTGCGAACGATCCAGGCAATGCCGCCGCGGCTGAGTTTGGCCCGGTGCTGGTTGAAGAAGACCGGATGGTCTTCCTGACCCGGGCCGTCGAGATGCCGTTCGGCGAGGTAGGTGGCCAGCAGCGCCGCCGTGTTGGCGCCGACCGGAACGTGACGGCTCTTGCGCCCTTTGCCGGTCAGCGCGGCCATGGTGGGGTGATCCAGGCGGATGTCACGCACGGTCAGATCGGCGAGTTCTTGAACCCTGGCCGCGGTGTCGTAGAGGCTGGCGAGCAGGGTCGCGTCGCGTCTGCCGTTGCGGGTGGACCGATCGGGCAGGGCGAGCAGCTCGCGGGTCTGGGCGACGGTCAGGTGGGCCACGGCTGGCTGGTCGTGCTTGCTGGCAGGAATCGCGAGGATGTCCTGACCGCACGCCATCCGGGCCGGGTCCTGCGACTGCATCCAGGAGAAGAACGAGTCGATCGCGGCCAGACGCTGGTTGCGGGTCGACGCGCTGTTTCCCCGGCTGACGCGCAGCCAGTCGAGGAACCCGGTGATGGCGGAGGCGTCGATCAGCTCGAGGGTGAGCTTCTCGGGCGGGACGGATCGTTCGTCGCGGAAGTAGCAGATCAGCAGTTTGAACGCGTCTCGGTAGGAGACGATCGTGTTGGTCGAGTAGCCGCGCAACCCGGCCAGGTGGCCGGTCAGGAACCGGCGCAGGAACACCGCGAAGTCAGTCGCCATCACGCGCCCCCCGCCACCACCGGCGGGACGACGTCACCGATGACCCGCTGCACCTGGGCGGTGATGTCCGGGTGGGACTCGGTGGTCAGGTGCAGGTAATAGGCCGTGTCGGTGATGGACGAGTGACCCATGTAGGTCTGCAGCACCGGCAGCAGCGCGCCGACATCGCGCCCGGCAGCGAACCAGGACCGCAGGTTGTTGACCGCGAACGTGTGCCTCAGGTCGTGCACCCTGGGGCCGTGTCCGGGTCCGCCGTGGGAGATGCCCGCCTGCCAGAGGAACCGGCGGAAGTTGTGGTAGACGTTGCCGAGCGTGACCGGCCGCTCGGGCCTGGCGCCGGGGAAGAACCATTCCCGCCGGTCCGGCTGCCCGAGGACTTGGGCGTGGTAGCCGGCGAGTCGGGCGCGGAGCGAATCGGAGACGGGCACCTGCCGGTCCTTGCCGCCTTTCGCGTTGCGGATCTGCAGCACTCCGGCGTCGATGTCGACGTCGGCGAGGCGCAGCAGGCGGGCCTCCGAGCAGCGCAGGCCACAGGCGTAGATCGTGCGGAACAGCACCGGCATGACCAGGTGACGTGCCGGAACCTGCGAGCAGTAGTGGCAGCGGTCGGTCTGCGTGAACAGCGCCGCCAGTTCGGCGTCGGTGTAGATGTGCGGGACGTACCGGATGGGCCTTTCCAGCGCGGAGCGGGGCAGCAGGTAGGCCGGCACGCCGCGCCGTCCCAGCCAGCGGGCCAGCTCTCTTATCGGTGCAACCAGGCCGGCCAGGGTCGGAGGTCGCACGTTCCGATCCCGGGCCGCGGCGATCCACGCGGTCACCGACGTCTCGGTGAGCGTGTCCAACCCCGCGAACT
This sequence comes from Pseudonocardiaceae bacterium, assembly GCA_036521655.1. GTDB lineage: Bacteria > Actinomycetota > Actinomycetes > Mycobacteriales > Pseudonocardiaceae. Next base: position 2,142 of record DATDHI010000365.1, read on the forward strand.
CGCGGCGGTGAAACGCCTCGAACCGGGCCAACACCCGCGCCTCGGCGTCGTATTTGTAGCCGAGGGCGCGTTTCTCGCTCACCAGGGCAGTGATCGCCTCGGACAGCGTGACGCCGGCGCTCATAGTCCCGCCCCCGACGCCGGGGCGTCCGAGTCCAGGGCGCACTGCGCCAACAGGCGCAGCGACGATTTCAGGTACGCGCCGGTGGACGCGACCCGCTGGTGACCAAGGATCTCGGCGATCTGCTCGACCGGTGTACCGCCTTCCATCAGCCGGGTCGCCAGCGTGTGCCGCAGCGAATGCATGCCGTGACGGCGTTCCTCACCCAGCGGAACATGCGCCACCCGGGCGTGCTTGACCAGGATCTGATGCAGATGATCCTGCTCGGAGAACGGGCCAATCGGGGCGGTGTGCCGCACGAACAGCTCCGGGCAGTCGGCTTGCGGGCGGCCGTGCCGGATGTAGTCGATGACCGCCCAGCCGACGTCCTTGAGCAACGGCAGCTGCACCCGGTGGCCGGTCTTGGCCTGCACCACCGACAGCCGGTTGCCGGGCCAGTCCAGATCGGCGAACCGCAGCCGTTTGACATCGACGCCACGCAACCCGAGCCGGGTGATCATCAGAATGATCGCGTAATCGCGTTTGCCGCACGGGTTACCGCGGTCGACCCCCTGAAGAATCTTGGCCACGTCGGCTGGCTCCCATACCGACGGGATCCTGGCGTGTTTGGTCGACTTCGCTGCCGGCACCGCCTCCAACGCTGTGCTGTCGACCAGCCCGTCGCCGGCGGCGAACCGCAGGAACGACCGTAGGGCGCATAGTTTGTGCTCCACCGTCTTGGCTTGGTAGCCGGTCAGGGTGGCCACGAACGCGCCGACGCCCCCGGCATCCAGCCTGGCCAGCCCGCCCCTCGTGTCGGTGAACGCGAGGAACTCGCGGGCCACCGTGGCATACGCCCGCACCGTCGATACGGCACACCCGGCCGCCTGCAGCCACGCCTTGAACCCCGCCAGCGTGTCGACCTGCCCGGCGCTGAGCTTGTCCACGGTGCGGGAATAGCGGCGCAGCACCGCCCCATGAACCGCGAAGTCGTCGAGCATCGCGGCGACGCGGAACAAGTAAACCTCGGTCGGCTTCAGCGTGCCGGCCTGCTCCTTGTCGAAGAAGCCGCCGGACGCCTGGTCAACCCAGGCCATCGCCACATCCAGCGAGAACTCCCGGACCCCACGGGACGCGAAGAACGCCTCCATGCGTCGCCAGCAGCCCCGGTACCAGACCATCGTCGAGGGCTTGTAACCCAGACGCACCAACTCGGCATCCAGCCCGGACACCAGTTCGCAAACAGCAGCCATGACAGCTGACCTCCAATCACGAAGGCCCGGCACCATGCCGAGCCACGTGATCAGAGTCCGTCCGCGCTTATGCGCAGCGTTCGATCGTCACGACCGCCCCCACCAGCGGCCACCGCCGGGCGCTGCGCATAACCCAGCGCTGCTCATTAGACGGAGTGGCCTCCCCGATCCTGTCCAATATCTACCTGGACCGGTT
>DATDHI010000366.1:0-4757 GCA_036521655.1 Pseudonocardiaceae bacterium
AGATCGTGACGTATCCGCTGCCCAGGGCACGCAGCGCGGGAATCGGGCTGACTCGCGTCGCGGCCAGCAGCGTCCCGAGCACGAGGGAGGCGACGGCCGAGAGAATGAACAGCAGGACCGTGTTCCGGAATCCCGTGATGAAAAGATCCCGGTTCTCGACGAGCAGTTCGATCACACAACTCCTCTCGCGGGGCCTCGCAGGATTGTGGTGGGCCACCCGCCGGTGACGGGATGGCCCACCACAGAAGGTCAACTAGTACCGGTTGACTGCAGGCGGCGTCGCGGTGGAGCCGGACTTCCCTAGGGTGCCGTCGTAGATCTGCTTCCAGGTGCCGTCCTTGGCGGCGGTTTCCAGGATGTCATTGATCTTGGCGCGCAGGGCGTTGTCCGCGAGCACCAGGCCCACGCCGTAGGGTTCCTCGGAGAACGGCTTTCCGACAACCTTGAGCTTGCCCGGGTTCTGTGCCGCGTAGCCCTTCAGGATGGCGTCGTCCGTGGTTACCGCATCGACCTGGCCGGCGAGCAACTGGTCCACGCACTGGGAGTAGTTCTGGAACTCGACGATCTGATCGGTGAGGTTTTGATCGCGGACCCGCTTGATGGGTGTCGACCCGGTTGCTGAGCAGACCCGCTTGCCCTTGAGTGTTTCGGGGCCGGTGATCGAGTTGTCGTCCGCCCTGACCAGCAGGTCCTGCCCGGCCAGGAAGTAGGGGCCGGCGAAGGAGACCTGCTTCTTACGTGCATCGTTGATCGTGTAGGTGCCTGCGTAGTAGTCGACCTGCCCGTTGATGATCGCCTGTTCGCGGGCTGCGGACGGGATCGGCTTGTATTCGATCTTGGTCTGCGGATCGAACCCCAGTTTGGCAGCGATGAGCTGGGCGACGCCGATGTCGAAGCCCTCGTACTTGTTGGTCGTCGGGTTGAGGTATCCCAGGCCCGGCTGGTCATTCTTGACCCCGATGACCACGGTGCCACGCTGGGTCATCCGGTCAAAGGTCGGCGAACCCTGGACGGTGACGTTCGGTGCCACGCTCGGCACTGGAACCGTGGCACCTTGCCCACCCGGGGCGGCCTCCCGGCCACAGGAACCCAGCACGAGGCCAACGACCGCGAGGCCGATCGCCATGATGCGCAGCTTCATCTCCCACTCCATCCTCACCTGTTACGGGTAACTACGTATTTGGGCAACACAATGGCCCATGGTCCGTCAGCGCCTGATGACCCCCGGGCGTCCCGATGATCTCAGTGCGTCAGGATCTTGCCGAGGAAGTCCCTGGCGCGGGTCGATCGCGGTGCGGTGAAGAACTGTTCGGGCACCGAGTCCTCGACGATCTCCCCGTCGGACATGAACACCACCCGATGCGCAGCGCGGCGGGCGAAGCCCATCTCGTGGGTGATCACCAGCATCGTCATGCCCTCCCGGGCGAGTGAGATCATGACGTCGAGCACCTCCTGGACCATCTCGGGGTCCAGGGCCGAGGTGGGTTCGTCGAAGAGCATTACCTTGGGTTGCATGGCCAGCGCGCGGGCGATGGCGGCCCGCTGCTGCTGCCCCCCGGACAGCTGTGCGGGGTACTTGTCGGCTTGGTCGCTGATCCCCACCCGCTCCAGCAGCCGCATCGCCTCCTCGCGCGCTTCCCGCTTGCCGATCCGCCGCACGCGCACCGGGGCGAGTTCCACGTTCTCCGCGATGGTCTTGTGGGCGAAGAGGTTGAACTGCTGGAAGACCATGCCGACGTCGGCCCGCAGCCGCGCCAGCGCCCGGCCCTCCTCGGGCAGCTGCGATCCGTCCACCTCGATGCAGCCGGTGTCGATCGGCTCCAACCGGTTGATTGTGCGGCACAGCGTCGACTTGCCGGACCCGGAGGGCCCGAGTACGACCACCACCTGGCCGCGGGCGACCTCCAGGTCGATGTCGCGCAACACGTGCAGGGACCCGAAATGCTTGTTCACGCCAGCCATCCGGATCATCGACGGGTCGGCTGGGGCAGGGGAACTCATCCGTCCTCCGGGTGGGCCGACGCTGGTGTCATTTCCGGGGGTATGCCTACCCGACGGAGTGTGACCTGAGGGGGGATATAGATTGCAACTCTGTCACGATGCACCTCCGTCACGTTGAACCTCCGTCTACGTGCACGTCTGTCACACGAATCGGGCATGCGGTGCAGGCATCACCCCTGACCGGGAGGGAGGATGATCTGGCAGATGACGGTGAGCGCCGAGCAGGCCCCGCGCAGCTACCGGGTGCGTACCTACGGCTGCCAGATGAACGTGCACGACTCGGAACGGCTGGCCGGCCTGCTGGAGGCGGCCGGATACGTCCCCGCTGAGCCGGCGGACACCGCCGACGTGATCGTGCTCAACACCTGCGCGGTGCGGGAGAACGCGGACAACCGGCTCTACGGCAACCTCGGCCAGCTGCGCCCGATCAAGCGGGAGCACCCTGGGATGCAGATCGCGGTCGGCGGCTGCCTGGCCCAGAAGGACCGTGGCGAGATCACCCGCCGGGCGCCCTGGGTCGACGTGGTATTCGGCACCCATAACATCGGCTCGCTGCCGGTGCTGCTGGAGCGGGCCCGGCACAACGCCACTGCCCAGGTCGAGATCGCTGAGGCGCTGGAGATGTTCCCCTCCGCGCTGCCCGCCAAGCGCGACTCGGCGCACTCCGCATGGGTGTCGATCTCGGTGGGCTGCAACAACACCTGCACGTTCTGCATCGTGCCCTCGTTGCGCGGCAAGGAGGTCGACCGGCGGCCCGGCGAGGTGCTGGCGGAGGTCGAGGCCCTGGTCGCCGAGGGTGTGCTCGAAGTGACCCTGCTCGGCCAGAACGTCAACGCCTACGGCGTGGGGTTCGGGGACCGGCGGGCGTTCGGGGAACTGCTGCGCGCCTGCGGGCAGATCGCCGGCCTGGAACGGGTGCGTTTCACCTCACCACACCCGCGGGACTTCACCTCAGAGGTCATCGAGGCCATGGCGCAGACCCCGAACGTCTGCCACCAGCTGCACATGCCGCTGCAGTCCGGTTCGGACCCGGTGCTGCGGGCGATGCGCCGGTCTTACCGGGCGCAGCGCTACCTCGCGATCGTCGATGAGGTGCGGGCCGCGATGCCCGACGCAGCGCTGTCGACCGACATCATCGTCGGTTTTCCGGGCGAGACCGAGACCGACTTCCAGGCCACTCTGGATGTGGTGCGGGCGGCGCGATTCACCAAGGCGTTCACCTTCCAGTACTCGCCTCGCCCCGGCACGCCGGCCGCGGACATGGCTGCCCAGGTGCCCAAGGCGATCGTGCAGGATCGCTATGAGCGGCTCATCGCGCTGCAGGAGGAGATCTCCTGGGATCTCAATCGGAGCCTGGTCGGGAGCTGCGTGGAGGTGCTGGTCTCGCAGGGCGAGGGCCGCAAGGACGCGGTGACCCGGCGGATGAGCGGACGGTCCCGCGATGGCCGCCTGGTGCACTTCGAGCGGGGCAGGGCCGAGGTCCGGCCAGGGGACGTGGTGTTCGCGGAGATCACCCATGGCGCACCGCACCACCTGGTGTCTGATCTGCCATTGCGGTCGCACCGGCAGACCGCGGCGGGCGATGCCTGGGAGGCCGGTCGACGTCCGACGACGCCGGGGGTGGCGCTGGGTCTGCCACCGTTCGGCCCGCCTGCCATCGGGGCTCACCTCGGAGCCCGTTGATGAGCAGCGACCCGGACGGCATCGCTGAGCTGCGCGCGGAGATCGATGCAGTGGAGCGCTCGGCGCTGCGCCGGGTGGATCCGGGGGTCCGCGGGGCGGTGATCGCCGGCGCGATCATGCTGCTGCTGGTGGCCATCACGCTGCCGTGGGTCGGTAGTGCCAGCGGCTGGGACGTGCTGCGCGGAACGACCGACCCGCTGGCCAGGGTTGGGCTGCTGCCGCGGCTGTTCCTGGGGGTCGCGCTGGGGCTGGGGGTGGGCCTGTCCACATTGGCGCTGGTCACCCGTCGCTGGGGCCTGGTCTGGGCCAGCGCGCTGGGCTGCGCCTACTGCGTACTCGACGGGGTATGGGCGATCTGGTCACGGCAGACCGTGCACGGCCCGGGCCCCGGCATCGGGATGGTGTTGGCCGTCCTGGCCGTGGCGGTGCTCGCCGTGCAGTGGTTGCGGCTCGCGTTGTCTCGGCGGTAGTCGACGGGCTCCGCTCAGCGGATGTCTCCGCTCAGCGGCTGGCGACCGCCTGTTCAGCGGCGGCCAGCCACTCGCGCCACTGGTCGGCCTGGGACTGCGCGGCCGTCGCGCGGCGGTCGTCTCCGGCCGCGCGGGCCTTGGCTGCCTGTGACTCGAACTGCTCCACCCGCTCCCGGAACTGGGCCACCCGGGCCTCGGCCTCGGGGTCGATGTGCCGCCACTGCCTATCGGCGGCCGAGCGCACCCGTTCCTCGACTGCCCGCAGCCGGCCCTCGAACTCCCTGACCCGTTCCCGCGGGATCTTGCCCACGGCCTCCCAGCGCTCCTGGATGTCCCGCAGCGCAGCTCGGGCTGCGTCCGGGTCATCGGTGGGGTCGATCCGCTCGGCCGCGGCGAGGAGGTCCTGCTTGCGCCGCGCGTTGCGTTCGAGCTCGGAGTCGCGCTCGGAGAACGTGGCGGAGCGGCGGCTGAAGAAGCGATCCTGAGCCGCGTGGAACCGTTGCCATAGGGCGTCGTCGGATTCCTTCGGGGCGCGCCCGGCTGCTTTCCACTCCGCCATCATGTTTCGGAACTGCGTCGCGGTGGTGCCCCAGTCGGTGGACT
>DATDHI010000367.1:0-9479 GCA_036521655.1 Pseudonocardiaceae bacterium
ACCGGCGCACCCGGCCGCAGCGATCCCGCACGTTGGCGGCGATCTGCCCGGCCCGCAGAGGTTGATTCAGGATCGCCGCGACGGCGGCGCGGTCCCGCTCGCCGCCGGTCCGGGCCGTGGACGCGCTGACCAGCAGCCCACGTCCGGGTTGCACCGGCCGGCCCGCGCTCGGCTCCAGGGCCACGGTCACCGCGGGGCTGCGGCCCGGCGGATGCGGCGGGAGCCGGCTCACCACGGCCGCGGCCAGCCCGGTTGCGGGGATGACCTCCAGCAGTGTCGCGCCGGGCTGGTCCGGGTGCTGCAGGGCGCAGATTGCCGCAGTGCCGTCCCGGGCGGCGATCACCCGGATCGGCTGGTCAGCCGACTCGGCGGGAAGCCACACTGAGTCCACCCAGCTGGCCGGCCGGTGCAGCAGCCGCATGGCAGCCTCCAGATCAGCGTCCATCCGGCCGGCGCGAATCAGGCCGGCGTGGGTGAGCTCGGCCATGACGCCGGCCCGGATCCGGCCACGCTCGACGTCGGTGTTCCCGTGTGTGCGCACCTGGATTGGCGAGGGGTAGCCCTCCAGGCCGAGATTCCCGGAAAACAGCGCTTCGGTGAGCACATCCCAGTGCGTGGCACTCAGCCGCCACCCCGTTCGCACGGCGGTCACTGGTCCCGCTCGGGTGGGTCGGCGCCGAGCACCGGCGGGGCGAGCTTCTGCCCGTCGGTGAAGACGTCGTCCATCTCGATGAGGTAGGACGGACGGCGAAGCTCGCCCGCCGCCGGCTGCAGGTGCTGGGCATGGCCGCCCGCGACACCACCCCCGGGAGCCCCGGTGCCACCGAGCGGGTATAGGGCTGGCTGGCTGGCGACCGGGCCCGGTCCAGTGCTCGGAAGCGGCTCGGCTGGCCGCGCCGTCGGGTCGGTCAGCTGCGGGTAGGTCGGCACCGCGGCGCGGCGGTCGTTGATCGGTGCGGAGTAGACGTTGTTCATGATCCGGACGGCCCCGGCGTGCGCCTCGGACTGCGCCTGCTCCTGCACCACCGCATCCACGAACGCCCCCGCCACGCCTGACACCGCGAAACTGCGCAGCGACTCGCCCCAATCATGGGGCTGCGCCGGTGGCACGGACGCCTTGGCCCGCCCGGCGGCTTCGCCGGAGGCGTCCATCAGCTGGGTGGTGTGATCCACGGTCGCCGAGACGGCGCTCGACCAGTCGTAGATCGGTCCGACCGCGGTGAGCGCGGCGTCGGCCGACGCGCCCCGCCACCCCCCGGACACGACCTGCTCCAGGTCGCGAGCGGCACCGGCGATGACGTCCTCGGTACTGCGGGCCTGGCCGCGCCACGTCGCCGCGGCGTCACCGATATCGCCCGGCTCCACTGAGGTGTCCAGCATCGAGCAGATCTCCGGATGGCCCCAGGCCGCCCAGTTGCTCGACCCGCCGTCATTACCGCTGGGCCCACCCAGCCCGAGCAGGTCGGCCACCACGTCCAACGGTCCGGCCATCTCAACTCCCTGCTTTCGGCAACCGCGGCTCGATCAGCTGCGCGACCCGCAACGCCCCGGCACACGAATCCCACACCGGCCAGCAGCGGACCGGCCTGCTCCAAGCTGCGCGACACTGCGTACCCTCCTCGGGACCCGGCGTGACCGTACCGGCCCCGCACACCGGCCCTGAGGAGAGACCATGTTCGGCACTGACCCTGACGAGGCGCAGCGGCAGTTGTCGCAGTGGGCGCAGGGGTTCGCGGACAAGGCCGAGCAGTTCGGTGCGATGCGAGCGCAGGTCGAACAAGTCCAGGTGACCGAGTCCTCCACCGACGGCGCAGTACGCGTCACGGTGGACTCCAGCGGGGCGCTCACCGACCTGGCACTCACCGACAAGATCCGCGACATGGCCTCGTCGGAGGTCGCAGCACAGGTGATGGCCTGCACGCGGCGCGCGCAGCAGCGCCTCGCCGGGCGGGTGCGCGAAGCCATGGCGGCCACCGTCGGGGGCGAGCAGCAGGTCATCGAGCACGTCGTGTCGGGCTATCGGGAGCGCTACGGCGAAGACCAGCAGGACCGCCATGGACCGGATCCCGGGATCCTCGGACTGGGCATGATCGACGACGACCCGCCCCGGTATCCCCCGCCCGCAGAGATGCGGCGCCATCCCGCGCCTCCCCGCGATGAGGACGACTTCAGCGACCGCAACTACCTGCACTAGGGGGCACGAACATGTCCGACCAGTACGAAGTGCTCACCGAGGCACTGCGGGAACATGCCAAGAAGATCGACGGCTTCGCCGACCGGCTGGCCCAAGCGGTGGACGCAGCGCGGGAGATGAGCCTGCCCACCGACGCCTACGGGCAGCTCTGCCAGATGCTGCCGGCGATGCTCAACCCACTACAGGACATCGGGGTGACCGCGCTCGACAGTGGCGCGAGGCGCCTGGACACCACGGCGACCAACGTCAAGGACACCGCCGAGGACTACGCGCGGGTCGATGACGACAATGCGCTTTCGCTGCGGGGGGTCCGTTAGATGTCGGCGAACCCGCTGGTCGCCCTGGAGGAGCACCACACCACTGGCTATGCCGGGATCGGGATTCTCGATTCCGCCACTCAGTGCGTCCAGGCCATCTCCAGCGGGGACTGGATCGACATGGGGATCGACACCGTCGCCGCGACCCTGGACACCCTCAGCCTCGTCTCGAACCCGGCCGGCGGGCTGCTGTCCTACGGCATCGGGTGGCTGTTCGAGCATGTGGATGCGCTGTCCGAGTCGCTGGACTGGCTGGCCGGCAGCCCCGGTGCAATCTCCGCTCACGCCCAGACCTGGGGCAACGTCGCCGACGCGGTGTCCGCTGTCCGGCAGGACTACGCGCACGCCATCGCCGGCGACCTCACCACGTGGCACGGCGCGGCCGCCGATGCCTACCGCTCCCAGGTCACCGGTCTCGGGCACCTGCTCGACGCCGCGGCCATCGCAGCCGACGGCATCCGGGTCGCCGTCACGATGGCCGGGATGATCGTCGCGGCGGTTCGCGACAAGGTCCGGGAACTCATCACCGAGCTCGTCGGCTACCTGATCTCCTACGCCGCCGAGCTGGCCATCAGCGTCGGGCTCGCGGCACCGGTTGTGGCCGAGCAGGCCATGTGCCTGATCGCCAAGTGGGCCGCCAAGATCGCCGAGCTGGTCCTCAAGCTGCTCCGCACCATCAAGACCCTGATGCCCCTGCTGCGCCACCTCGACGAGATCTTCACCGCGATCAAGAAGGCGATGGCGGCCGAGGGCGCTCCGCTGACGATCACCGCGCTCTCCTCCGCCAGAAACAGCCTCAGCTCACCCCCGCCACCCGGCCCATCCCTCATCTCCCGCGCCCTGGACGCCTAGCACGCGGCCAACCGCCACATGGATGCTTGACGCTGTCGCGGGGACGCTCCGCGCCGCGACATGGATGCTTGTCGCGGTTGCAGGGCGGCGGGCTAAGGGGCGTCGGCGAGCACGGTGGTGACCAGTTGGGTGCACCAGGCGAGCAGTTCGCGGTCGCGTAACGGCGTGGCGTCGATCGTGGCCCCGGTCGTGGGGCGGGGAACGGACAGGGTCGTCACGGCGGGCTTGTACACCGCCTTGGGGTAGAGCCGGTTCAACCGCACGAGCTGCGAGTCCCGCAGCGGGACGGGGGCGAAGCGCAGCGTTGAGCCTTGCACGGTCACCTCCGTGATTCCGTGCGCCCGGCAGACCTGGCGGAAGCGCGCGACGTCCAGCAACGTCACCACGGCAGGCGGAGGGGCGCCGTAGCGGTCGGTCAGCTCCTCGGTGACAGCGGTCAGCACGCCGGCGTCCATTGCCTCGGCGATCTTTCGGTAAGCCTCCAGGCGCAGCCGCTCACCGGGGATGTAGTCGTGCGGCAGGTGCGCGTCGACCGGCAGTTCCACCCGCACCGGCGCGGGCTCCATAACCGCACCGGAAGGCGCCGCGCCGGCCGCCGTGCGGAAGGCCTCCACCGCCTCACCGACCAGCCGGATGTAGAGGTCGAAGCCGACGCCGGCAATATGCCCGGACTGCTCGCCACCGAGGATGTTGCCGGCGCCGCGGATCTCCAGGTCCTTCATCGCCACCGCCATGCCGGCGCCCAGCTCGGTGTGTTGCGCGATGGTGGACAGCCGGTCGTGCGCCTGCTCGGTCAGCGGCGTCTCCGGCGGGTAGAGGAAGTAGGCGTAACCACGCTCGCGGGCTCGCCCCACGCGCCCGCGCAGCTGGTGCAGCTGGGCGAGCCCGAGCAGGTCGCCACGCTCGACGATCAGCGTGTTGGCGTTGGAGATGTCCAGCCCGGTCTCGACGATCGTGGTGCAGACCAGCACGTCGTACTCGCGGTGCCAGAACCCGGCGACGGTGCGCTCCAGCTGGTCCTCGTTCATCTGCCCGTGCGCCACCGCGATCCGTGCCTCGGGTACCAGCTCGCGGATCCGCCGGGCGGCCTTCTCGATCGAAGACACCCGGTTGTGCACGTAGAAGACCTGGCCGTCGCGCAGCAGCTCGCGGCGAATCGCGGCACCCACCTGCTTGTCGTCGTAGGCCCCGACGTAGGTCAGCACCGGATGGCGCTCCTCGGGCGGGGTGAGGATGGTCGACATCTCGCGGATGCCGGCCAGGCTCATCTCCAGGGTCCGCGGGATCGGCGTGGCGGACATGGTGAGCACGTCCACGGCAGTGCGCAGGGCCTTGATGTGCTCCTTGTGCTCGACGCCGAAGCGCTGCTCCTCGTCGACCACGACCAGCCCGAGATCCTTCCACCGCACCCCCGTCTGCAGCAGCCGGTGGGTGCCGATGACGATGTCCACCGAGCCGTCGGCCAGCCCAGCGAGGACCTCCACCGACTCGGCGGGATGGGTGAACCGGGACAGCCCCCGCACCGTGATCGGGAACGAGCGCATCCGGTCGGCGAAGGTCTGCAGGTGCTGCTGGGCCAGCAGCGTGGTGGGCACCAGCACGGCCACCTGCTTGCCGTCCTGCACGGCCTTGAAAGCGGCCCGCACCGCGATCTCGGTCTTGCCGTACCCGACGTCGCCGCACACCACCCGGTCCATCGGGACACCACGGCTCATGTCCGCCTTGACCTCGTCGATCGCGGCGAGCTGGTCGGGCGTCTCGGTGTAGGGGAACGCGTCCTCCAGCTCCCCCTGCCACGGGGTGTCCGGCCCGAACGCGTGCCCCGGGGAGGACTGCCGCGCCGCGTAGAGCTGTACCAGCTGGGCGGCGATCTCCTTGACCGCCTTGCGGGCCCGGCCCTTGGTCTTGGCCCAGTCCGACCCACCCAGCTTGTTCAGCGTCGGCAGCTCCCCGCCGACATAGCGGGTGACCTGGTCTAGCTGGTCAGTGGGGATGTACAGCCGGTCCGCGGGGTGCCCGCGCTTGCTGGGTGCGTACTCCACCAGCAGGTACTCCCGGGTGGACCCCCCGACCGTGCGCTCGACCATCTCCAGGAACCGGCCGATGCCGTGCTGTTCGTGCACCACGTGATCGCCGGGGCGCAACGCCAGCGGATCCACCGCATTGCGGCGACGGACCGGCATCTTGCGCAGTTCCTGGCTGCTGGTGCCCCCCCGGGCGCCGGTGATGTCGGTCTCGGTGAGCACCGCCAGGCCTAGCGCGGGGGCAAGGAAACCCTCCTCCAGCGCGCCGCGGACTACGGTGACGGTGCCTGCAGCGGGTGGCTGCAGCAGCCCCTCGGCAGCGTGCGTCACGGGGACCTCGGCGTCGCGCAACTGCTCGCAGGCACGCTGTGCGGTGCCGGTGCCGGGCACTACCAGTACCGCCGCTGCACCAGTGGCGGTATGCGCGCGCAGGTCGGCGAACGCGCGTGGGACGTCACCGTGGTAGGGCTGCGCAGCGTTGATCTGCAGCCGCAGTGGCGCCCCGGCGTCGGTGGTCAGCGGGCTCAGCGTCCACCATGGCACGCCGGTGGCGCGGGCGTGCACGGCGACGTCGCGCAGGCTGCGGTAGGCCGAGGCCGACAGGTCCAGCGTCGCGACGTCCACCGGGGCACTACCGCCACCCGCGGCGACCATCCAGGACGCCTCGAGGAACTCCTCCCCGGTGCGCACCAGGTCAGCAGCGCGGGCCCGGATCCGTTCCGGGTCGGCCAGCAGCACGTGGGTGCCCGGTGGCATCACATCGGTCAGCAACGCCAGCTCCGGGCCGACCAGCACCGGGATGAGCGACTCCATGCCATCGGCGGGGATCCCGGCGGCGACCTTCTCCAGCAGTTCACCCACCGGTCCGGGCGGCGCCTGCGCCGCGAGCCGCGCCGCGGTGGCCCGCACCCCGTCGGTGAGCAGCAGCTCCCGGCACGGCGGCGCGTGCAACTCCTCAGCGGGCGCCAGGGTGCGCTGGTCGGCGACGGCGAACGAGCGGATCTCGGACACCTCGTCGCCCCAGAACTCCACCCGCAACGGATGGTCGGCAGTCGGCGGAAAGACATCGATGATGCCGCCGCGGACCGCGAACTCGCCACGCCGGTCGACCATGTCGACCCGGCTGTAGGCAAGATCAGCCAACCGGGCCAGCACAGCGTCGAAGTCATGCTGCTCACCAACCCGCAGCCGCACCGGGGTGATCTCACCGAGGCCGCCGAGCATCGGCTGGATCAGCGACCGCACGGCGGCCACCACCACCTGCAACGGGGGGGCTGCTGGGTCTTCGTCGGGGTGGGCCAGGCGGCGCAGCACCGCCAGCCGCCGCCCCATCGTGTCGGCCCGGGGGGACAGCCGCTCATGCGGCAGCGTTTCCCAGGAGGGCAGCTCGGCGACCACCCCGGCGCCCAGCAGGTCGGCCACCTCGGAGGTCAGCTCGCCGGCCTCCCGATCGGTAGCGGTGATGGCCAGCACCGGACACCCGGCGCGGGCCAGCGCGGCGACGACCAGCGGGCGGGTCGCGGCCGGTCCGTGCAGCTGCGTCTCGGGGGCACCGGCGCGCCCGACCAGCTCGCGCAGCGAGGGTTCGGGCAGCACGGCCTCGAGCAGGCCGGACAGTCGAGCGGATGTGGTCGGTAGCGCGGTCGCTACGGGCACCGTGGTGAACCCTTCGGTCCGAACGTGGTCGACGACGTGGTCAACACCGTAGTCAACGCAGAACAGACCCTAAGGATACCGGCCGGCTGGAGTTCGACTGCTGGGGCCTGACTTCGCGGGCCGCCCGGCCGCAACAGTGGCTAAGTGCCCGGGCGTTGCCGCATTACGTGCCGAGTTCCACGATCTCGGTAATCAGCTTAGAACTTCTGCTTGTATGCTGGCAGCGGTCGACAGTGATCCGCCGATGGCATCAATCACTCGTTGCTGTGACCTGCAAACCGGGGGGATGATCGGTGATTGGTCGACCGAAAGCGACAAGCATCGTGCTTGGCGACGAGCACGCGGTCTTCGCGGAATCGCTGGTCTCCGTACTGGTAAGAGAAGGATTCCGGGTGCTGGCGGTAGCCGGAAGCCTGACGGGGACTATCGAGGCGGTACGTCATCACCGACCGGATGTCTGTCTCCTGGATCGTCGCTTCTCCGATGGCGATGGGGTCGCCGAAGTCGGCAACGTTATTGATGTAAGCCCGCGCACCCGAATACTGATACTCACGGCAGACGGTGATCACGACGCGATGCGCCAAGCCGTCACGTTGGGCGCCGCAGGCTACGTGCACAAGACGTGGGGCGTACGCAGGCTCGTCGAGGCTGTCAATCGGGTGGTCGACGGTGCGGTTGTGCTGGACGCTCCCCGGGCGAACAGTGTGCGCTCCGACGTCTCCGATGCACACCGCCTGGCTGCGCACCTGACGGCCCGCGAGCGGGAATGCCTGTCGTTGCTCGTCAACGGTCTCGATACCCGGGCGATGACCCTACGACTCGGCGTCTCGACCACCACGATACGAAGCCACGTGCAGGCACTTCTCACCAAATTAGGGGTGCACTCGCGCCTGGAGGCCGCCACCTTCGCAGTGCGGTATGGCCTGGTTGATCACGATCAACCAGGACCGGAAAACCGTGCGGGATGAATCCCAGTCGGGTGCTGTTGGTCGATGACCACCAAATGTTGACCGAGGCCCTGGCGGAAAAGCTGTCCGGTACTCCCGACATCGTCATTGTCGGGCAATGCACGACCCGGGATCTCGACATCGCCCCGCTGACCTCCGTGGCGCGCCCCGACGTCATCACCATCGAGGTCACGCTGGCCCGCGACGCGGCCCCGCTGCTCGCCCTGTTCCGCACCGCGTGGCCGCCCGCACGCTTCGTGGTCCTCACCGCGAGCCATGACCCGGAGCAGGCGGTCGACGCCGCGCGGGCGGGTGCCGACGGGTGGGTCTCCAAGGAGTCCACGATCGAGACGCTCCTCGCAGCTCTGCGATGTGCGAGTCGGGCCGATGCCTGCTTCCCTCCGGAGCTGCAGGGCCGCGTCCTTCGGGAGCTGCGGGAGGACGTCCGGCGGGCCCAGCGTCGGGACGGACCGCTGGACGTGCTGACCGGCCGGGAGCGCGGTGTGCTGATGTGCCTGGTGGAATGCCGCGCTCCGGCGGAGATCGCGGACGAACTCGGGGTATCAGCGAACACAGTTCGGACCCACATGAACAGGATCTTCACCAAGCTCGCCGTACACAGCCGGCTCGAGGCCGTCAGCGTCGCACGGGCCGTGCTGCGTACCGATGAGTGGCGCTGGGAACCCGTCGACAGGGGTTCAGCCCGAGGGTCGCTCCTGGTCAGGACTACCGACGAGGGCGCCCACGATGGCTGAAACGATCGATGAGGTGCGCCCGGAGGACCGCGCGCATCACCCGCCGCCCGCAGTGTTGATGTATCACTCAGTCGCGCCCTACGACCATGACCCCTACCTCGTGACCGTGCGCCCTGCCCGGTTCGAGGAGCAATTGCGCTGGCTGCACCGGCGCGGCCTGCGGGGTACCTCAGTGCGCGAGCTGCTAGCTGCCCGCCGGGGCGCCGCCGGCCGGGGCCTGGTCGGGCTCACCTTCGACGACGGCTACGCCGACTTCATCGAGCACGTGGTGCCCGCACTGGCCCGATTCGGCTTCACCGCAACCGTCTACGTCGTGGCCGGTCGACTCGGCGGCTCCAACACCTGGGACCCGGCAGGCGCCCGCAAGCCCCTCATGACAGCCGAACAGATCCGCCACGCAGCAGCCTGCGGCATGGAGATCGGCTCGCATGGCCTGCGCCACGTGTCATTGATCTCGACTGCAGAGGGTGACCTGACCGCCGAGGTGGCCGGGAGCCGGGCCATCCTTCAGGAACTGTGCGGCCAGGAGGTAGCAGGCTTCTGCTACCCCTACGGGCATGTGGACACCGTCGCCCTCACCGCGGTGCGGGCTGCCGGCTACCGCTATGGCTGCGCGATCTGGCGGTCACCGCTGACCGGCCTGCACGCGTTGCCGCGTACCTACATCGGGGACCGCGACGGGTCGTGGCGGCTGCTCGCCAAGTGGTACCGGCACCACCTGCAGTACCGGCTGC
>DATDHI010000368.1:0-1784 GCA_036521655.1 Pseudonocardiaceae bacterium
AGGAGCATCGGGTCAGCGCGCGTTATCCGTGAACCTGTCGATCACTCAGCGCATCACCTAAGTTATCGGTGGTTTGTTGAGACCGGAGCGCTGATATCCACTTTCCTGCTTCCACCTGCGCAGATGCTTTCCCTCGGCGGCGGACTGACGAGGCCGTGACCTGCACCTTTCCCTGATCCAACAAACCACCGCTAGTGAGCCGGTTCTAAGTTCAGCGGTCACCACGTGAGTCGTTTTGTGTCCCAGTTCGCAGTTGCGGGCTTTCGCGCGGCTGGCGGATGCGATCTGCTGGGGATATGCCAGATCCGAGGCTGGAGCCGCTGGTGCTGTCGGAGGATGAGCGGCACACATTAGAGAACTGGGTCAAGCGTCGCAGCACCGCGCAGGGCCTGGCGTTGCGGGCGCGGATCGTGCTGGCCTGCGCCCAGGGCGGCAGCAACCTGGCGGTTGCGGCGCGGCTGGGCGTCAACCGCAAAACGGTCACCCGGTGGCGGGCGCGATTCTTGCGGGAGCGGCTGGACGGGCTCACGGATGATCCGCGGCCGGGCGTGCCGCGCACCCTCACCGATGCCCAGGTGGAGGAGGTGGTGGTGCGCACGCTGGAGGAGGTGCCCGAGGGCGCCACGCACTGGTCGAAGCGGGAGCTGGCCAAACGGGTGGGCATGTCACCCTCCAGCGTGCTGCGGATCTGGCGGGCGTTCGGGCTGCAGCCCTGGCGGACCGAGACGTTCAAGATCTCCCCGGACCCGCTGCTAATCGACAAGATCCGCGACGTCGTGGGCTTGTACCTGGCCCCGCCGGCGAACGCGGCCGTCTTCAGCATGGACGAGAAACCGCAGATCCAGGCCCTGGAACGGACCGCCCCGGTGCTGCCCATGATCCCGGGGGTGCCCGAGCGGCGCAGCTTCGACTACGTGCGGCACGGCACCGTCGACCTGTTCGCAGCGCTGAACATCGCCACCGGCAAGGTGATCGGCAAGCTGTCCGCCCAGCACCGGGCAGTAGACTTCCGCGATTTCCTGGACCAGATCGACCGCCAGGTCGACCCCGCCCTGACGGTCCACGTGATCTGCGACAACCTCTCCACCCACAAAGCACCGGTGGTGCACCGCTGGCTGCTGGCCCACCCGCGCTTCGTGCTGCACTTCACTCCCACCTACTCGTCGTGGATCAACCAGGTCGAGCGGTGGCTGGCCGAACTGCAACGGCGCTGCCTGGAACGCGGCGTGTTCTGCTCCCTCCATGAGCTCACCACCACGCTCGAAGAGTGGATCAAGCTCTGGAACGAAAGCGCCCGGCCCTTCAAATGGACCAAGACCGCTGACCAGATCATCGACCGTATCTGCCGTTACTGTTCACGCATCTCAGAACCGGCTCACTAGGCGTACTCGGGCAGCTTGATGGCGGTCGCGGTCCTGGTGGACAGGTACCTGATCAGGCTCTTGGTCGGCAAATAGGGCAGCATCCGGTAGAACCGGTCGCGCTGCCGGATCTTCTTCGCGGTCGCCGGGGCGAGGTAGTCCCGGCCGCCGCGGGCCTGCTTCTGCCCCCCGGCCACGTAGCCGCGCAGCAGGTGCTCGTAGCGGGCGAACGCGGCGCGGTAGTCGCCGCGGGCCGCGGCCAGCTCCCCGGCCAGCACGTAAGCCGCCACCACCGCGGTCCCGGTGCCGTTGCCGCCGGGCCCGGCGGCGTAGCCCGCGTCGCCGATGAGCGCGACCCGGCCGGACGACCACCGGTCCAGCTGAACCTGGCTCACCGAGTCGAAGTAGAAGTCGGCCGCCGCG
>DATDHI010000369.1:0-19208 GCA_036521655.1 Pseudonocardiaceae bacterium
GTCCCCTACGGCGACACACCGGCCGGATGACCCGCGTGCCGGCGCGGACCCGTAGCCCATCGGCAACGACGCGCCGGCCCTATTGGGCCCGGAAGGAATCCGGCCATGCGACTGAGCCTCACCATCACCAACTACACCTGGCCCGACGGACCTGCTCACCTCGCCGACCACCTCGACGAGGTCGTCCGGGCCGCTGACGACGCCGGTCTGGACACGGTGTGGATCCCCGAGCACCTCATCCAAGGCGCCCCCGGAGCCTCCCCGGAGGACAGGCTAGGCCGCCGCGGTCCCCAGCGGTGCCACCACACCCAGTTGCTGGAATACCTCCAGCGTGTTCAGTTCATCCCAGTGTTCGGCGAACATGCCGTCCGCAACGCGCCAGATGTCGATCGAGCGCATCTCGATACTCCGGCCGGTCGGGGGGATCCCCAGGAACGGTCCGGTGTGGGTGCCGCGATAGACGAAGCGGCCGACCACCCGGTCGCCGGCCACCACGAGGTCCTCCATGGTCGCCTGCACGTCCGGCAGGGCGGTGAAGAAATTCGTCCAGAAAGCTCGATTGGCCTCGCGGCCGTCCGGCACGAACACGTTGTGGTTGATGTAGTCCACGGCCACGAAACGGTCGACGGCATCCGGGTCGTGCTCGTTCAGCATGATCAGGTAGGTCTCGGCGAGCAGATGCGCATCCGAAGTCATGTCGTCACTACTCCGAGGCGACGGGGCAAGTGCTAGCAACGCTAACCCCCAGGAGTGCGACTAGTCAATAGCGACGCTCTGCAATCTAGCGCTGCTACTGCCTGCGTATGACTGCCCACGACTGGAAGCTCGGGCAGGTCCGGGCCCACTACACCAGGGGATCACCACCCATCGACGGCGACCTGTTCACCGGACTCCGGCAGCTCTGAAGAGCAGGGCCAGCACCGCGTGCGGTTTTGTCGGTGCCTGGATGCAGGGTGAGGGTAACGACCTACGACCTACAGGGGGAGTCATGTGCTGGATGTGCGATCACCCGGGCAGCACGCACCGGGACGCGCTGGACCACATGCGCCGGTTGATAACCGTGCACGGTTGGGCGATCCAGGGTGTCGAGGGGGATCGAATCCATCCACCGTGGGCGTACACGGTCGGGCTCACCCCACTGGGCCAGCCCGAGCTGGTGACGACTGGTCTGGCGCTGGGTCGGGCGACCGCCTTACTCAACGGGGTGGCGGCCCATGTGCTGCATGACCGTGCGCCCAGTCCTGGTGAGCAGATCGCGCTACGGGACTACCCCCTGGTCGAGATCGTCGAGCTGGCCCATCCCGACGCACATCTGGAGACGGCCGTCGCGTTGTACGGGACGCAGGTGCGCGCAGTGCAGTTGGTGCGCGCCGACGACCGTGGCGCGTGGCCGTGGGATCGCGGTTATCGCGGTGGCCGGGGAGGCCAGCCCGTCCTCGGGCAACGGTGTGCCTGAGCCTTCCGCCTAGGATCACCGGGTGGCTTCCCCTGCAACCGGTCTCGACGGCCAAGCCGTGCGGGTGCTGCGCCAGGTATTCGGCTACGACTCGTTCCGCGGAGCGCAGCAGGAGATCATTGACCACGTCGTCGCTGGTGGTGATGCGCTCGTGCTCATGCCGACCGGTGGCGGCAAGTCGCTGTGCTACCAGATTCCGGCGCTCGTGCGAGAGGGCGTCGGTGTGGTCATCTCGCCGCTGATCGCACTGATGCAGGACCAGGTCGACGCCCTGACAGCGCTCGGTGTCCGAGCCGGGTTCCTGAACTCCACCCAGGATCCCCACCAGCGCCGCCAGGTCGAGTCCGCCGTCCTCACCGGTGAGCTGGACCTGCTTTACCTGGCGCCGGAACGGCTTCGCGTCGAGTCGACGGGCAGCCTGCTGGACCGCGCCACGATCTCGCTGTTCGCCATCGACGAGGCGCACTGCGTGGCCCAATGGGGGCACGACTTCCGGCCCGACTATCTGGCCCTGTCCGCGCTGCATGAGCGGTGGCCCACTGTGCCCCGCATCGCTCTGACCGCGACGGCCACCGAGGCGACCCACGCCGAGATCGCCTCCCGGCTGAACGTGGCCGATGCCCGGCACTTTGTGGCGAGCTTCGACCGTCCGAACATCCAGTACCGCATCGTGGGCAAAGACGATCCCAAGCGGCAGCTGCTGGGCTTGCTGCGCACCGAGCACGCGGACGATTCGGGCATCGTCTACTGCCTGTCGCGGGCCTCAGTCGAGAAGATCGCGGACTTCCTGGTGGGCAACGGGATCGAAGCACTTCCCTACCACGCGGGGCTCGATGCGCACACCCGAGCCGCGAACCAGGCGCGCTTCCTGCGCGAGGACGGCCTGGTCATGGTGGCCACGATCGCGTTCGGCATGGGCATCGACAAGCCCGACGTGCGCTTCGTCGCGCACCTTGACCTGCCCAAGTCCGTCGAGGGCTACTACCAGGAGACCGGACGGGCCGGACGGGACGGTCTGCCCTCCACCGCCTGGCTGGCCTACGGTCTGCAAGACGTTGTGCAGCAGCGCAAGCTGATTGACACTTCGGAGGGTGACGACGCTCACCGCCGCCGGCTTGGCACTCACCTCGACGCCATGCTGGCGCTGTGCGAGACGGTCGAGTGCCGTCGCGGGCAACTGCTGGGCTACTTCGGTCAGCAGGCCACCGCGTGCGGCAACTGCGACACCTGCCTGTCGCCACCGGAATCGTGGGACGGCACGATCGCCGCGCAGAAGCTGCTGTCGACCGTGTTCCGGCTCGCTCGGGAACGTCGCCAGAAGTTCGGCGCCGGCCAGGTGATCGACATCCTGCTCGGCAAGAAGACGGCCAAGGTCACCCAGTTCGGCCATGACGCTCTGACGGTGTTCGGCATCGGCACGGAGTTGCCCGAGGTCCAGTGGCGGGGCGTGGTACGCCAGCTGCTGGCCCAGGGTCTGCTCGCCGTCGAGGGCGACTACGGCACGCTGGTGCTCACGGCGTCCAGTGCCGAGGTATTGAGCCGGCAGCGCCAGGTCCTGCTCCGCCGCGAACCCGAGCGGGCAGCGCGAACCGCCAAAGCGACGAAAGCTGAGAAAGCCCGACGCTCCGCCCCCGTCGACCTGCCCGAGGAGACCGTCCCGGTATTCGAGCGGCTCCGCGCCTGGCGGGCCGCCACGGCGAAAGAGCAGGGCGTGCCCGCGTACGTGATCTTCCATGACGCGACCCTGCGCCAGATCGCGACCGAAACCCCATCAACCCTGGCCGACCTGGGCACGGTGAACGGTGTCGGCGAGAACAAGCTGGCAAAGTACGGGCAGCAGATTCTGGACACGCTCACGGCCTAGGCGGGAGGCACCCTGCCACTGCTAGGGCCGCGTCGTCACGCACGTCGACGCGAGGTAACTCAGCAGCGTCTCGGTGGCCTGGTCGACGTTGTGCGCCTCCTTCAGGTGCTCTGCGACCTGGCGCATCAGGTAATCCTTGTCGGACGCCCTGAACTGGCTGCCGCACTCCTGGTGCCCGCAATTGAACTCGTGCACTTCGGTACTCCGTCCGTTGGGCACCCCGGGGGGTTTGACATCCGGGATGATCGCGACCGTTGTCTGCCTTAACCTTCGGATGGCTGGCCCGCCCGGTTCGATTACTCGTCGGTTTCAGGAAGATCGGGACTCTCAGCTACGGTGTGTAGAGACCTCGACGTCGCGGTGGGTTTGGGGGGCTACCCGCGGGCGTACTCGTCGTGCAGGCGCCACCACTGGTACGGCCGCGTCTGTGGCCACCCTTCGGGCGAGTTTCTCCCAGTCCTCCTGGCGCCCCCAGCGGGGTCAGGTCGAGGAAGGACCAGCTGCTGCCCAGCGCCTCGACGCCCCGCCCGGACGTGAAGTAGGTGCGGAAGACCTCGTCGCCGTCGCGGAGCAAGACGTTGAGCCCGAAGCCTGTTGTGACACCGAAGTCGGCGTCGAAGCTGCTGCCAGCCGAAGAGAACCACGGGATTGTCCAGCCCATACGCTTCTTGAAGGCCTCGATCTCCGCCAGCGGAGCGCGTGGCACCACAGCCAGTGAGGTGTCGCGAGCGTGCAGGTGCGCGAGGTGACCGATGTTGTCGACGAACATTGAGCAGCCCGAACAAGGGTCGTCGTCACCAGGCTTCAGCATGTGGTGATAGACGATGAGCTGGTGACGGCCGTCGAACGGGTGGCTTCCTTCTCCTTGACCAGCAGCGCGACGCGAGCAGCCTCCCAGTCTGCGGACGATGCATCTCGATCTTCTCTCCGGTGGCTGAACCCACCAAAGCAGACGAGCCGGGAACCCGAGACTCATCGCTGCGCTCAGGACCGATGCGCCCAGGCCAACGCACGCATACAGTTTGTCGTACCCCCGGCTGAGTTCGGACACTCTTCGCGGATCGTCCGAATCAGCGTCGCGGATTGTCCGCAGAGATATCGCGGATTGTCCATCTCTGGGGCGGAGTATGCCAGGCTTGCCTGGTGACGTCCCTACAATCCGAGAGCGGTTCCTCGGTCCTTCCGCGTCAGCTACTCGACAACGTCAACACTGCGCTGCTCGACACCCGGGTCGTCGGCGTGGTGGGGCCGCGCCAAGCCGGCAAGTCAACGCTCGTGCGGCAGATCGTCGCCGAGCGGCCGAACGCCACCTACGCTTCATTGGACGATGCCGACGTACGAGCCCTGGCGAGCACCGATCCCCAGGGGTTCGTCGAAGGTCGACATCGACGAGATTCAGCGAGCGCCCGAGCTCCTGCTGGCGATCAAAGCCAGCGTCGATCGTCAACCCCAACCGGGCCGCTTCCTGATCACCGGCTCGTCGCAGCTCAGCGCCAACCGGGCAGTATCGGAGACGCTCGCAGGCCGCATCGAGCGGCACACTTTGTGGCCTTTGAGCCAGGGTGAGATCGAGCGTCGGTCGGAGACCTTCCTCAGCAAGCTGCTCGATGCCGACCTGGCCACCGACTGGATCAGCGAGCTGGACAAGCAGGACTATCTGGAGAGAGCGCTAGCCGGCGGTTATCCCGAAGCGCGCGCCCGCGAGGGGCCGCGTCGCCGTGCGTGGTTCAGCGCGTATGTCCAGACGGTGATCGAGCGGGAAGCGCCCGGAATCTCCGCGTCGCCACGGACCGCGGATCTGCCCCGCCTGCTGCGGCTCATCGCCGCGCGACACGCCGGGGTGCTCAACGTGAGCGACCTGGCGGCCGATGCCCAACTGCCACGGACCAGCGTGCTGCGATACCTGGACACTCTGGAGGCCCTGTTCCTCATCGTGCGGATCCCCGCATGGGCGGCCAATCTCAGCCAGCGCGAGATCCGAGCCCCCAAGGTGTACCTGACAGATCCCGGCTTGGCGGGCTACCTCCGTCGAGCCGAGGTCGCTGCGCTGCTCCGTCCCGAGCTCGCCCGCGGCGCGGACGGCCCGATCATCGAAGGCTTCGTACTCACCGAACTGCTACGCCAGGCCAGCTCGGCACCGGATCCGCCGGAGCTCGCCCATTATCGCGACCGGGACGCCACCGAGATCGACATCATCGTCGAAAACCCTGACGGCAGGGTAGCGGCCATCGAGGTCAAAGCTGGCCCAGGCGCCGGGCCAGCAGCAGTGCGCAACCTGATCTCGCTGCGCGATCAGCTCGGTGGGCGTTTCGTCGTCGGTGTCGTACTGCACAGCGGAGCGGAGAGTGCACGCCTTGGCGACCGCATCATCAGCCTCCCGATCAGTGCGCTGTGGGCCTGACAAGCACATGCGCTGCGCATCACACTCCGCGTGCCGAGTACCGGGTGATCTACGAGATCGACGAGACCCGGCTGTTCCGCGGGCACGCCCCTTCGCAGCCAGCCCGATGAGCCCGATCAGACGGTGAAGCCCAGGGCTCGCAGTTGCTCCCGGCCGTCCTCGGTGATCTTGTCTGGGCCCCACGGCGGCATCCATACCCAGTTGATCCGCACGTCGTCGACCAGTCCCCCGCCGGGGCCACCGGTGAGTGCGGCGCGGGTCTGGTCCTCGATGACGTCGGTGAGCGGGCAGGCCGCAGAGGTCAGCGTCATATCCAGGGTGGCGACGTTGCCGTCATCGACGTGGATGTCATAGAGCAGACCCAGGTCGACCACGTTGATGCCCAGCTCCGGGTCGACCACGTCGCGCATGGCTTCCTCGACGTCGTCGACGGCGGCCAGCTCACCATCCGGGGGCGCGGGAACCTCGGGCATCCCGGCCGCACCACGCTCGACCTCGGTTTCCTCGTTCAGGCTCATCGTGTCTCCGCTCGTTCGGCACCGTTGTCGGAGCGGCCGGCGTCCACCCTGCCGACGGCATCCTTGAACGCCATCCAGCCCAGCAAGGCACACTTCACCCGGGCTGGATAGCGGGCCACACCCGCGAAGGCGACCCCGTCGGCGAGCACGTCCTCGTCGGGCTCCACCTTGCCCCTGCTCTGCACCATCTCCACAAAGGCGTCCAGCGTGGACGTCGACTCGGCCACGGTCCGGCCCACCACGAGATCGGTGAGCACCGAGGTCGAAGCTTGGCTGATCGAGCAGCCCATCGCCTCGTAGGACACATCGGCCACCCGGTCGCCGTCCAGCGCGACCCGCAGTGTCACCTCGTCCCCGCAGGTGGGGTTGATCTGGTAGGACTCGGCGTCGAAGGGCTCGCGAAGGCCGTGCCGGTGCGGGTTGCGGTAATGGTCCAGGATGATCTCCTGGTACATCTGCTCCAGCTTCATGCGGGCACCTTGAAGAAACGGCGTACCTCGTGCACGCCGGCCAGCAGCGCCTCAACCTCGGCGGGTGTGTTGTACAGCGCGAAGCTGGCCCGCACGGTGGCGGCGATGCCGAATCGACGGTGCAGCGGCCAGGCGCAGTGGTGCCCCACCCGCACCGCGATCCCCAAGTCGTCGAGTACTTGCCCGGCGTCATGCGCGTGCACGTCCTCGAGCACGAAGGACACCGCGCCGCCCCGGTGCTCGATGTCGGTGGGACCGATGATCCGCAGGCCGGGGAACTCCGACAGCCCGGTCAAGGCCTGTTCGGTCAGTGTCTGCTCGTGCGCGGCGATCCGGTCCATGCCCACCGCGGACAGGTAGTCCACGGCCGCACCCAGACCGACCGCCTGGGATGTCATCGGGACGCCGGCCTCGAAGCGCTGCGGCGGCGGGGCGTAGGTGGAGCCCTCCATCTTCACCAGCTCGATCATCGACCCACCGGTGAGGAAGGGCGGCAGGGCCTCAAGCAGTTCGCGGCGGCCGTAGAGCACACCGATCCCCGACGGTCCGAGCATCTTGTGCCCGGAGAACACCGCGAAATCGACGTCCAGCGCGACGAAGTCGATCGGACTGTGCGGCACCGACTGGCAGGCATCCAGCACGGTCAGCGCACCGACCTCCCGAGCCCGGCGGACCAGCGCCGCTACCGGTGGGACGGTGCCCATCACGTTGGACTGATGGGTGAATGCCACCACCCTAGTGCGTTCGGACAGCTCCAGCGAGTCCAGGTCCAACCGGCCGGACTCGGTCACCTCATACCAGCGCAGCGTGGCACCGGTGCGCCGGCACAGCTCCTGCCAGGGCACCAGGTTGGCGTGGTGCTCCATCTCGGTGATCACGATCTCGTCGCCCGGCGCAAGGGCGAAACGCTGGGCTCCGGCGACTGCCGAATTGCTCAGCGCGTAGGCGACCAGGTTGATCCCTTCGGTGGCGTTCTTGGTGAACACCACTTCTCCGGGTTGTGCGCCGACGAACGCGGCGATCCGGGCCCGCGCCGACTCATAGGCGTCGGTGGCCTCCTCGGCGAGCTGGTGCGCACCGCGGTGCACCGCCGCATTGTGCTGCTCGAGGAAGGCGCGCTCGGCGTCGAGTGCCTGCCGGGGCCGCTGCGAGGTGGCCCCGGAGTCCAGGTACACCAGCGGCCGGCCCTCCCGCACCGTGCGGGACAGGATCGGGAAGTCGGCGCGGATCTTCTCCAGCTCACTGGCAGCCAGCGGTTCAGTCACGGTGGTCACCCCTTGTCACGTCCTGACGGTGAAACGCTCGTAGCCACCGGACTCCAGCTCCTCGGCCAGCTCCGGCCCGCCGGATTCCACGATCCGCCCGCCCGCGAAGACATGGACCTGGTCAGGCGCGATGTACCGCAGGATCCGGTTGTAGTGGGTGATCAGCAGCACGCCGACATCCCCGCCGGCGCGATACCGGTTCACACCCTCGGCGACCACCCGCAACGCGTCCACGTCCAGGCCCGAGTCGGTCTCGTCCAGTACCGCGATCTTCGGCTTGAGCAGTGCCAGCTGCAAGATCTCGTGGCGCTTCTTCTCGCCGCCGGAGAATCCCTCATTCACGCTGCGCTCGGCGAAGGAGGGCTCGATGTCCAGCTCGGACATCGCCGCCTTGACCTCCTTGACCCAGGTACGCAACTTGGGCGCCTCGCCGCGGATCGCGGTGGCGGCGCTGCGCAGGAAGTTCGTCATCGAGATGCCGGGCACCTCGATCGGGTACTGCATCGCCAGGAACAGACCCGCCCGGGCACGTTCGTCCACTGACATCGCCAGCACATCGACGCCGTCAAGCAGTACCTCGCCCGAGGTGACCTGGTACTTGGGGTGCCCGGCGATCGAATAGGCCAGGGTGGACTTGCCGGACCCGTTCGGGCCCATCATCGCGTGGGTCTCCCCTGCCCGGACTGCCAGGTCGACGCCGTGGAGGATCTCCTTGTCGGCGGTCTGCTCGTCGTCGGCGCGGACCGCGACGTGCAGGTCCTTGATCTCCAGAGTGGCCATCGGTGTGTTCTCAGCTCCTGCTAGCGGTTGGTGGAGGTAGACGGATCGACGTAGACGTCGTCACCTTCGACGGTCACGGCGTAGGTATCCACCGGTTCGGAGGCCGGTGGTGAGGACGACGCCCCAGTGCGCAGGTCGAAGCAAGAACCGTGCAGCCAGCACTCCAGGCCCTTGCGGGTCACCTCACCCTCGGACAGCGCGATCTCGGCGTGCGAGCAGACATCGGCCAGCGCGTACACCTGCTCCCCTTGGCGGACCAGCACCACTGGCACGTCATCGACCTCGAACCCGGCGGGCACGTCTTCCTTGAGATCGGTCAGGCTGCAGACACGGATCGCGGTCATACCCCCACCGCCTCCAGCTCAGCCTCGATCGCCGCCTCGAGCCGCTCACGCACCTGCGGGACGATGATCTTCTGCAGGATCTCGCCGAAGAAGCCCCGGACGACCAGCCGGCGGGCCAGCTCGGTGGGGATGCCCCGGGAGGTCAGGTAGAACAGCTGCTCGTCATCGAAGCGCCCGGTGGTACTGGCGTGCCCGGCACCGACGATCTCCCCGGTCTCGATCTCCAGGTTGGGCACCGAGTCGGCCCGCGCGCCGTCGCTGAGCACCAGGTTGCGGTTGACCTCGAAGGTCTCGGTGCCCTCGGCGGCGGCCTGGATGAGCACGTCCCCGATCCACACGGTGTGCGCGTCGGGCTTGCCAGGACTGCCCTGCAACGCGCCTTTGTAGGCGACGTTGGATCGGCAGTGCGGGACGGCATGGTCGACCAGCAGCCGGTGTTCCAGGTGCTGCCCGGCGTCGGCGAAATAGAGTCCGAGTAACTCCGCGTCGCCGCCGGGCCCGGTGAACGTCACCGTCGGTGACTGCCGGACCAGGTCGCCACCCAGGCTCACGGTGGTGGCTCGCAGTACCGCGTCGCGGCCCAGCCGGGCATGCTGTGCGGCGACGTGCACGGCGTCGTCGGCCCAGTCCTGGACGCTGAACAGGGTGAGCCGGGCCCCGTCGGACAGCACCAGTTCGACGTTCTCCGCGTACGTGCCGCTGCCACGGTAGTCGAGCACCATCACCGCCTCGGCGAACGGCAGCAGGCGTAGCTGCAGGTGCCCGTAGGCGACCTCACCGAGGCCCGGCCCGGTGACGGTGACCATCACCGGGTCCTCAACCCGTGTTTCTGCCGGCACGGTCACGACGGTGGCCCGCTCGACGGCGCCCCAGGCCTGGGCGGCGACCCGGTCGGCGGGCGTACCGCCCTCGCCCAGGCGCGGGTCGGCCCGGCCCACGTCCTCGACGGAGACCCCGCCGGCCGCCTGTACGGTGACCTGCGCGGTCCCGGTGGCCGGGACACCCTGGTGCAGCCCGTGCAACCGCCGTAACGGGGTGAACCGCCAGTCCTCCTCGCGTCCGGTGGGCACCTCGAAGGCATCCACGTCGTAGGAGGTGAACCGCTGCCCCCGGGAGACCATCGGGCTGCGTTGCGCAGTTTTGGCGGCGCCGTGCGAGTGCGCGACCAGACCGTGTTGGGTCGGCTGGCCTGTGGTGGCCGTCATCTCAGCCGACGGCTCCTTCCATCTGCAGTTCGATCAGGCGGTTGAGTTCCAAGGCGTACTCCATGGGTAGCTCGCGGGCGATCGGCTCGATGAAGCCGCGCACGATCATGGCCATTGCGGCGTCCTCGGTCAGCCCCCGGCTCATCAAGTAGAAGAGCTGATCGTCGCTGATCTTGGAGACGGTGGCTTCGTGGCCCATCGACACGTCATCCTCGCGGATGTCGACGTAGGGGTAGGTGTCCGACCGGCTGATCTGGTCCACCAGCAGCGCATCGCACTTCACTGTGGAGCGGGAGTGGTGGCTGCCCTCGTTGACCTGCACCAGCCCGCGGTAGGAGGTGCGGCCGCCACCGCGGGCCACCGACTTGGACACGATGGTGCTCGAGGTGTGCGGTGCGGCGTGCACCATCTTCGCCCCGGCGTCCTGGTGCTGGCCCTCCCCGGCGCACGCCACCGAGAGCACCTCACCCTTGGCGTGCTCGCCGATCAGCCAGACCGACGGGTACTTCATGGTGACCTTGGAGCCGAGGTTGCCGTCGACCCACTCCATGGTGGCGCCCTCAGCGGCGGTGGCCCGCTTGGTGACCAGGTTGTAGACGTTGTTCGACCAGTTCTGGATCGTGGTGTAGCGGCACCGGCCACCCTTGCGCACGATGATCTCCACCACGGCCGAGTGCAGTGAGTCGGACTTGTAGATCGGCGCGGTGCAGCCCTCCACGTAGTGCACGTAGGCACCCTCGTCGACGATGATCAGCGTCCGCTCGAACTGGCCCATGTTCTCGGTGTTGATCCGGAAGTAGGCCTGCAACGGGATGTCGACGTGCACGCCGGGCGGCACGTAGATGAACGACCCACCCGACCACACCGCGGTGTTCAACGCAGCGAACTTGTTGTCCCCAGCGGGAATCACGCTGCCGAAGTACTCCCGGAAGATATCCGGGTGCTCGCGCAATGCGGTGTCGGTGTCCAAGAACTGGACGCCCAACTCCTCGAGGTCCTCGCGGATCTTGTGGTAGACGACCTCGGACTCGTACTGCGCGGCCACGCCGGCCACCAGCCGGGCCTTCTCCGCCTCGGGGATGCCCAGCCGGTCGTAGGTGGCCTTGATGTCCTCGGGCAGTTCGTCCCAGGACGTGGCCTGCTTCTCAGTCGACCGGACGAAGTACTTGATGTTCTCGAAGTCGATACCGGAAAGGTCGGCACCCCAGTGCGGCATCGGCTTACGCCGGAACAGGCGCAGCGCCTTGAGCCGGGTCTCCAGCATCCACTCCGGCTCGTTCTTCTTGGCCGAGATATCGCGCACCACGGCCTCGGACAGGCCGCGCTGAGCGCTTTCGCCGGCCGCATCAGAGTCGGCCCAGCCGTACTCGTAGCGGCCCAGGCTGGAGAGCGTTTCCTCCTGGGTGAGTGGTGCCGTGAGGGCATTGCGCTCAGGAGCAGTGGTCATGCCAAGACGCTCCATCCAGTTTCAGTGGTGAGATCAGTCGCCCGGGCGCCGTGCGGCGTCCGAGCCTCGGGAACATACGTTGTGCACACCGCGTCGCCGCGGGCGATGGTGGCGAGCCGCTGTACGTGCGTGCCGAGCAGGTCAGCGAAGGCCGCGGTCTCGGCCTCGCACAGTTGCGGGAACTCCGCGGCGACGTGCGAGACCGGGCAATGGTGCTGGCACAGCTGCGCACCCGCACCGACGTGCTCAGTCGAAGCCGCGTAACCCTCGGCGCTCAGGGCGACCGCCAATGCTTCAGTCCGCGCCACCGGGTCATCCGCCGCAGCCACCTCGGCACGATGCCGCTCGACCAGTTCAGCGATTCGCCGCTCGGCGAACGAGCGGACCGCGTGCTCACCGTCACGCTCGGACAGGAAGTGCAGCGCGGCCACTGCCAGATCATCGTAGGTGTGCTCAAACCGCGCCCGCCCTGCCGCGGTGAGCAGGAACAACTTGGCCGGACGACCACGGCCGCGAGGGCCCCTGCGTGGCGCCGACCGGAAGCTGGCCTGCCCGTCGGCGAGCAGGGCATCCAGGTGACGACGCACCGCCGCGGGGCTCAGGCCGAGCGCGTTGGCGACCTGCGCCGCCGCGACCGGCCCATGCTCCAGCAACATCCGGGCCACCGATTCGCGGGTGCGGCCGTCCCCGCCGGCGGCCTGCGCCACCGGCGTCTGGTCCGTCCCGACGTTTTTCACAACGTTGATGTTACGTATTTCCCCGGCCTGGCGCAAAGACCGGCCTTGATCGTGTCCCTCTTCCGGGTGGCGACGCCCGCAAGTCGGCGGCACCGACGCGCCCGACCAGCATCGCTACCCTTCCTGGCGTGACGGCCGGCAGGGTGAATCGGGTGGGTGTCCGTTTCTGGGCACCTGAGCCCGCACCGGCGATGCAGAACGGCGCTCAGTCCGTGGGTCTGAGTGAGGCCGAGGTCCGCCAGCTCGGTACCCTGCGCCGGTTCGGTACCGTCGGCGCATTGCTCATGGGCCTAGGTTCGCTCGGTGCCGGGACGGCTCCGGTGCTGGGCAACCCGGTGGTCGGCCGCCCGGTACTGGGCTTGTTCAACCGGATGCCCACGGCCTCGCTGGCGGTGGCCTACACCGGCATCTTCATGCTGGTACTGGCCTGGTTGTGGCTCGGTGCGCTGACCGCTCCGGGGCGGACCCGGCTGATCTCGCCGGCCCAGCTGGGCCGCACGCTGACGATGTGGGCGGTGCCGCTGCTGGTCGCGCCCCCGATGTTCAGCCGGGACGTCTACAGCTACCTGGCCCAGAGCGCGATGGTCAACCGCGGGCTGGACCCCTATGTGCTCGGCCCGGCTGACGCGCTGGGCGTAGACCACCCGCTGGTCCGGGGGGTCCCCACAATCTGGCGTCACACGCCGGCGCCCTACGGGCCGTTGTTCCTCACCTTGGGCCGGCCGATCGACTGGATTGCCGGCGATGACGTCGTGCTGGGTGTGTTACTGCACCGCACCCTCGCGGTGGCAGGTCTCGTGATGATCGTCTGGGCACTGCCGCGGCTGGCCCGCCGGGTCGGCGTCTCGCCGGTGTTCGCCCTGTGGCTCGGCGTCGCCAATCCGCTGGTGTTGTTCCACCTGGTCAGCGGGGTGCACAACGAAGCCCTGATGATTGGGCTGATGCTGGTGGGGCTGGAGCTCGCGCTGCACCGGCCGGCGGTCGACCCCACGCTATTCGGTGGCACGGTACTGATCGCGGCCGCGGCGCAGGTGAAAGTCCCTGCGGCGCTCGCACTGGGGTTCGTCACGGTCTGGCTTGCCCGCCATCGTGGTGGCCGGCCCCGCGATCTGGCCTCGTCGGCGGCACTCGTCGCAGGGGTGGCCATGGCCACCACGGTGGCGATCGGGCTGGGCACCGGCCTGGGCTTCGGCTGGACCGGTGCACTCGGCACGCCCAACGCGGTGCGTAGCTGGATGTCGGCAGCTACCGAGCTCGGGCTGCTGGCCGGTTGGGCCGGCAGCTGGCTCGGGCTGGGCGATCACACCACCTCAGCGCTCGTGTTGAGCCGGGCCGTCGGGCTGGCCGCCGCCGGCGGCGTCTGCCTGCTGCTGCTGTGGCGCTGCTGGCGAGGACGGATAGAGCCGCTGGCCGGACTCGGGATCGGGCTGGGTGCAATGGTGCTACTGGGGCCCGTGGTGCATCCGTGGTATCTGCTGTGGGCCGCGATTCCGCTGGCGGCCTCGGCCACCCATCCGGCGTTTCGCACCATCGCCACGGTGGCCTCGACGGCGCTGGCGTTGCTGGTGGCTCCCACCGGATCGGACTTCCTGTTCCGGGCCTGGGTGCTGCCCTCCGCGATCGTGGCAGCGGCGGTCACCATCGTGCTGCCGCTGCTGCTGGTGCGGGGACGCACGCCACCGCTGACGGGGGTCCTGTGGGGCGGCCCCCTGCGGCCCGAAGCTCCTGGTGCCATCGCACCTCCGTCGGCCGATGCATCCTCATCCGGCGCCGCGACCTAGGCTCTACGAGCGTGAACCCGCCCGCTGCTGTCGAGGTCCGCGGCCTGGTCCGGACCTTCGGCACCGTCCGGGCTGTGGATGGGCTCGACCTGCTGGTACAGCCGGCCACAGTGGTGGCACTGCTCGGGCCCAACGGGGCTGGCAAGACCACGACGGTCGAGGTGTGCGAGGGGTTCCTGCACCCCGACGCCGGGGTGGTCCGGGTACTGGGACTGGACCCGCTCGCCGACAGTGCCGCGCTGCGCCCCCGAGTCGGGGTGATGCTGCAGGGCGGCGGGGCTTACCCAGGAGTGCGGGCCGGCGAGATGCTCGCTCTGGTCGCGGTCTGCGCGGCACGGCCGCTGGACGTCGGGTGGCTCGTGGACGTGCTCGGCCTCACCGGCGTCGCGCGGGTGCCCTACAAGCGGCTGTCCGGCGGCCAGCAGCAGCGCCTCGCGCTGGCCTGCGCCCTGGTCGGGCGGCCAGAGCTGGTATTCCTCGACGAGCCCACCGCGGGCTTGGACCCACAAGCCCGCCGGCTGGTCTGGGACATCATCTCCAGGCTTCGCGCGGACGGCGTCAGCGTGCTGTTCACCACTCATGCGATGGAGGAGGCCGAGGCGCTGGCCGACCAGGTGGTGATCATCGACCACGGCCGGGTGGTGGCCCAGGGCAGCCCCACCGAGCTGACCACCTCTGGTACGGAGCGACAGCTGCGATTCGGGGCCCGGCCCGGCCTGGACCTCGTCTCGCTGGCCACCGCACTGCCCGCAGGGTGCCGGGCCAGCGAACCGCGCCCCGGCGGCTACCTCGTCGAGGGCGCGATCGATCCGCAGGTGATGGCCACCGTGACGGCCTGGTGCGCCCAGCATGGGGTGTTCGCCGAGGATCTGCGAGTGTCCCGGCGCAGCCTGGAGGACGTCTTCCTCGAGCTCACCGGACGGGAGCTGCGGTCGTGACCCGTTTTGCCGCCGGCACCTTCACGCCGTCACCTGGCCGGGGCTCGGTGGCGCGGATGCTGCTCACCCAGGCCCGCACCGAATTCGTTCTTACCCTGCGCAACGGGGAGCAGTTGCTGCTCACCCTGCTCATCCCGCTCGGCATGCTGGTCGGCCTCACCCTGCTGCAGGTGCTGCCGGTGCCCAGCCCGCGGGTGGACAACGTCACTCCGCGCATCCTGGCGCTGGCCGTGATGTCGACCGCCTTCACCGGGCAGGCCATCGCGCTTGGCTTCGACCGCCGCTACGGCGTGCTCAAACGGCTGGCCGCCACCGCGCTGCCACGCTGGTCGCTGGTCGCCGGCCGGATGCTCGCCGTGCTCGGGGTGGTGCTGGTACAGCTGATCGTGCTCGGCGCGGTGGCCGCCGCACTGGGCTGGCACCCCGCACCAGCAGGCGTCGCCCCGGCCGCGTTGCTGGTGCTCGCCGGCACGGCCGCGTTCGGCGCCCTCGGGGTCCTACTCGGAGGGGTACTGCGGGCCGAGGTGGTGCTCGCGGTGGCCAACACGGTGTGGCTGCTGCTCGTCGTGGCCGGCGGCATCGTGCTCTCGGTCAGCGCCCTGCCTCATCCGCTGTCCGCACTCGCCGCCGCGTTGCCGTCGGGCGCGCTGGCCGAGGGCCTACGCAGCGCCCTGGTGCTGGGCGCCACCCCGTGGGGCGCGCTGGCCGTCCTACTGGCCTGGGCTTCAGGCGCCGGCCTGCTAGCCGCCCGCACCCTGCGCCTGTCCTGAGCCCCAGGCAACAAGTATGACTTTGAGCTCAACTTGTACTACAGTGGGGAAGGCAGGATGGCGCGGTACTTCGCGGTACAGATCGCTCTCGGGATCACCGACGGTGGGCGCCGTATCCTGGTGATCTTCAGCTTCATCGATGAGAACGGAGTTCGACAGATCGCCGCATGGGAGCGTGGATGAGCACCGGCAACGAGCTGGACGCCATGACCGACGAAGAGGCTGCCGAGCACTACTACCGACATCGCGACGAGATCGAGCGTGAACCGGGTGAGCCGGTCGACATCAAGCCAGCGCTCCCGCTATCCCTCGTGGTGTCGGTCCGGCTGCGTGAAGACGAAGCTGAGCAGGTTGCCGCCGCATCGCAAGCGGCGGGCATGAAGGTCTCCACGTTCATTCGCCAGGCCGCGATAGCCGCGGCCACTCGCGACGAGCCGCTCGATCTCGAGGCACTGGTTCGACGTCTCGCATCAGTCCACCGCGCGGTCGACGACGTGGAGCAACTGGTGCAGCGCCGCCCGTCACGAGACAGCTGACACCGTTCAGTTGGGCGGTCCACTGTCCCGCGGCGCGACGGTCGGTGGGATCTCGCCAAGCGTGTCGACGACAGCGGTGCGGACCCTCGTCGAGCTCGTGACTGTTCCGGCTCCCAGTCCGGGGCCGCCATCGGTGGTGCGGGTGTCGCGGCGTCCAGCGTACTGCCCGTCCTGCGGGTTGATCAGCAGCTCGCGGCGTCGGCCGGCGGCCTCGTGGACGAGCGCGACACAGGCGTGACCGTCGAGGTCGGTCACCCCGTCGAGGGTGCCGACATCGGAACGGCGCATGAGGGCCTGATAGAGCGCGGCGCGCAGGTCGGCCGGGACGAGGCCGCTGCGGAGCGCGTCGCTGGCATAGGTGAACGGACCGCAGTAGGCGGGTCCGTTGTCGGGGCTGTCGCTGTCCAGCCTTGCGAGCAACGCCTCGGGGTCGCGGGGCAGTGCCCTGAGAAAGGCGGGATCGGGGATCTGCCAACAGCCGGGTTGACCGTTGAGGTAGCCGTCGAAGTCGCCGCGCGGCGCCTGAAACCGGCCGACCGGACCGGGGTCCCCGACGTCGTACCCGGCAGCGCGGGCTTGTTCCTCCGATCCCAGAACCCACTGCCGGCGTCCGGTCGGCCTGCGGTCGATCAGCCAGTCCCGGCGACGGTCGGCGGGCACCCACTGGTCGCTGCGGTGCTCCGCCAGGTAGCGAAACTGCGTGACGGGCGCGCCGGAGCGCCCGCGCAGCAGTGATATCGAGCCCATCTCCCAGCCGTGGGTGGAGATGTAGAGGTACTGATCAGCCCGGATCGGCTCGTCGACGGCCCGGATCCTCATCTCGGTCATGCTGGCTCCTCACGCGCATGGCGGCGAGGGATGGGCCGCGCCGGGTAGCGGCGTGAAGTCGACACTGTCCCCGTCACCGACGACCTGCGGGTCGGTGATGACAAACCGCAGCAGGTCACCGCTGAGCAGCGTCATCGTACCCGCCGTGTACCCGTCGTAGTGGACAATGCCATCCGCCAGTGCTTCAGCGTGTCGTGGACGCCCTCCAGATCGAGCGTCCGCCCGGCCTCGTTCAACGCCTCCTGGTAGTGATATCGAGCTCATCGTCCAACCATGGGCCGAGATGCGGATCGGACGAGCCCCATGGTGACCGGGACCCGTCCTGAGCCCGCATCGCTATTCTCTGGCGAGTACCGGGAAGGGATGATTCGCATGCATGCCGGACAGCGAACGGGTGGGCAGGCCGTGCTGGTGCTCGGCCTGGGGCTGATCGTCCTCGCTGGGTGTTCCACGGGCGAGCAGCCGATGGCCGCGCCGCAATTTCCGCCGCCCACCCGGGCACTGGTCGCCTGGTCCGACATGGTGTGCACGAACACGAAGTCGGTAGACAGCCTGCGGGCACAGATCGACTCGGTCAACAAGGATGCGAACGATCCGAGCGAGACCGCCTTCGTCGGCATGGAGGCCGAGTTCTACATTAGCCGGGTGACCTCCGAATCGACTCTGCCACGCAGTCGCTGAAGGCCATCGCGCCATCGGAAGTCAAGGAGGCGGACGCGTTTGTCCTGGGCCTGGTGAACGCCCTGGATGGCATCCGGCCGCAGCTGCCCCAGGACAGCCACAGCACGATCATGACGGTTCCGGACGATCAGAAGCTGGCCACGGCCAGGCACATCGCCGGGGTGATCGCCACGATCAAACCTCAAGGGCCGAATCTGACCAGCCTGGTCAAGGGCGACCCGAGCTGGCCGCCTCCTACGACCTGGCGCCGAACTGCATACCGGTGAAGCAGTCCGGTCAGCCCGTCGCATCGGCACCGACCCGGGCATTGGTGGTCTGGTCCGACAATATGTGCACGGCCACGAAATCGGTAGACGCGCTGCCGAAAGCTCCGCTCGATGATGTCGTGCGGAGTGATCCACGCTTTTCCCGGTTCGTCCGCCCGGAGCTGGCGCAGTACATCGCCGGTGCTGGCCCCCAGGTGAGCAGTATCGAGAAACAGCTGGCCGCCCTTGCCCCGACCGGCATCAAGGAAGCGGACGAGTACCGGTCGAGCCTGCTCTCGACCATCCACACCGTCCTGCCGAAACTACCGCAGCGGGACCAGGGCAATTTCGACTCGCTCCCGGTTGACCAGCTGAAGGCCGAGGCCAAGCAGGTGGCCGAGGTGCTTGCCATCAAACCTCAGGGACCGGACCTGCCGACTGCCGCCGCGCACAATCCGGCGCTCGCGGCCTCCTACAGCCTCGCGCCGAACTGCGAGCCCCTCAAGCCACCCGGCGCCCCGTCGACAGCGGCCACACCATTACCGGCGGCGAGCAACGGCGCCGATGTCGGAGCCTGCCAGAGCGGGAAATGTCAGGTCCAGGTGTCCGCGCCGGTCGACATCACGGTAAGCGGCGTCAAGTTCACGGTTTCGGTCGGCTCCACGGGCGTGACGATCGTCGACGACTCCGGCTATATCCGGCTCAGCGGCGGAGGCACGGCGAAGTTCAGCCGGTCCGGCGGGAAAACCGTCACTGTCCAGATCAGCGGACTGACCGCGACTACCGCCGTGCTGGACATTTCCACGTCGTAGCCTAGCTGGACTCTCCGCCGCTCAGTCCAGTGAGGACGATCTCGACATAGCGGCGGCGCATCTCCGGCGGCGCCTCGTCAGCGGGAGCGGCACCGAGCAGCATGACCAGATCGGCCAGAGTCAGGTCGGC
>DATDHI010000370.1:0-3594 GCA_036521655.1 Pseudonocardiaceae bacterium
GACCACCATCACCACCGTGCCGTGCCTCCCAACGACGCCCAGCGAGGCATTACCCCCGCCTTCGGCTACGGACCCCGCTTGGGGCCGGTCCGACTGGACTTTCACCAGCTAGCTCTCTGCGCCGCCCGGCGCACACTACGACCGGTTCCGCACCGCTCGCCCCGCGTTCTGGCGGCTCAACGCCGATCTGCTGGGCACCCTCGTCTCCCGGACCAGGCGCACCGCACAACTACGCGCCTTCCCGCGGCCGGTGCGGATCGTGTTCGGCGCCGACGATCCCTACCTCAACGCCCACGTCGCCCGCCGGTTCGCCCGGCTCTTCCCTGCCGCGGAACTCAACCTCATCGACAACGCCCGCCACTACGTCCAAGTGGACGAGCCCGAGGCAGTCGCCAAATCCATCCTGCTCCGGCACCCCTTGACGGGCAGCACGTGGAGCTGCTCCGGCAACAGCGGCACCGCTAATCCCGGTAATTGATCCCGCACACGGAATCCGCCAAGTAGGACCTCATAGCTGTTCAGTCGGCGGCGGCTGGCTGCCGGGCGGAGCAAGGCCGGTGGTCGCTCATCCAGATGTAGCGTCCGGCTCGATGAACTCGAGGTCGATCTCGATCTTCACCACGTCGCCCAGCATCGCGCCGAGTGCGCCGAAACCCAGACCGAAGTCCTTGCGGCGGATCTCGCCAGTGGCCTCGAACCCGGCGTGGCGGGTCCCGTCGAAGAACGGCTCCACGCCGCCCAGCTCGACGGCCAAGGTCAGCGGCCGGGTGACGTCGCCGATCGTGAGCTCTCCCTCGACTGTCCACCGCGGCTCTTCGCCTCGTACCTGCGTCGACCGGTAGGACATCGTCGGCCGGTGCTCGACGTCGAG
Source organism: Pseudonocardiaceae bacterium (assembly GCA_036521655.1). Lineage (GTDB taxonomy): Bacteria > Actinomycetota > Actinomycetes > Mycobacteriales > Pseudonocardiaceae. Next base: position 872 of record DATDHI010000370.1, read on the forward strand.
AAGCTCAGGGCTGCGCACATGGGCGTCGCGGACCCTGAACGGCACCGTCGGTGGGCATACTGGGGAGGTGATCGACGGGGAGCTGGGCTCGTTCCTACGCAGCCGGCGGGAAGCTGTGACGCTCGCCGAGGTCGGCCTGCCCGAGGGTCCCCGCCGACGCACCCCCGGCCTGCGCCGGGCGGAGCTGGCCACGCTGGCCGGCGTCAGCGTCGATTACCTGATCCGGCTCGAGCAGGGGCGCGACACCCACCCGTCAGCTCAGGTGCTGGCGGCGCTGGCCGAGGCGCTGCAGCTCAGCGAGGACGACCTCGACCACCTGCGGCGCCTGGCGCTGATCAGCAACGGCACCGAACTGTGCCCCCAGGCACGAGCGGCCGCCCGCGCCGTACGCCCCACCGTGCGGGCCATGCTCGAGCAGCTCGAGCCGGCCCCGGCGTTCGTCATCAACCACATGTCCGATCTCCTGGCCTGGACCGAGGGGTACGACCGGTTGACCCGCCCCCTTGGCGTGCTCGACGGCGAGGAACCCAACCTGCTCTGGTTCACCTTCACCGACGAGCGCGCCCGCGCCGCCTTCCCCGACTGGGACGATGTCGCCGACGAGCAGGTCGCCAACCTCCGCGCGGAGCTGCGCGAGCCCGGGGGGCGACGTTCACCTCTTTGCCGACCGGCTCACGCATACCGCCGGCGCCGAGTTCACCGACCGCTGGGAGCGACCCAAGGTGGCCCGCAAGCGCACCGGCGTCAAGGGACTGGCACACCCGGAGGTCGGCCTGCTCCGCCTGGCCTTCGAGACGCTGGAGCTCCCCGATCCCGACCGCCAGCGGTTGGTGGTCTACCTGCCGGCCGACACCACCACCTCGGCAGGGTTGGATCGGCTCGCCGGCGGCCTGCGATCTGTGAACACCGGCTGACGAGACCTAGCCGTCGCGCTCGCCGTGGCGGCGGAGCCAAGACATGAACGGGCCTCGGAGTTAAGAGTCAGCTGGGCGCCGACGATCCGATCCCTACCTCCACGCTCACGTCGCCCGCCGGTTCGCCCGCCAATTCCCGGCCGCGGAACTCGACCTGATCGACAACGCCGCCACTACGTCCAAGTCGACAGACCCGAAGCCATCCTGGACTCGCACCGGGCCTGCACCCACCATTCGGAGCCGAATCGCCGTTCAAGTGGTGGGAGCGCGCTGCGCGGGGTCTACCGGCAGGGATCCCGGTAGCCCGCCTCGCACTAAGTAGGTCCCGAGGGAACTTGCGTAGGGCTACCGATTGCCACTGACGCTGTATCTGGCACCGTATGTGATGGTGAACGGCACTGCAGCCGATGAAGTATTCCCCGGGGAGGATCTGATGTCTCACGCAAGCTTTGCCGACCTTGGCGGGCAGCATGTGGAGCTGCTACCAGCCCGTACCGTTATGTCCCTGTTCGGCGTCGGCGGGCGCCCTGGCACTCCCGGCGCCGGCGGCCAGGGAGAACCCGGCAGCGGCCACAATGAGAACAACATCAGAACGGGCCACCGGTTCGAGATCGACAGCAAAGGCTTCGACGGCGATAGCGGCAACGCTAATCCCGGCTATTAATCTCGACGTTAGTCGCCCGCATTCAGCGGGCTCAGCGGGGTTATTCGGTCTCGTTTACCCCCGCTCAGCCCGCTGAATGGGGAAAGCGGTCCCAGAGGGCGGCGGCGGGTGGTGCGTCGTCGCGGATGATCGAGGCTTCGATCAGGCCGTAGGGGCGGTCGGCGGCGTGCCAGACCTCGTTGGGGTTGTCTAGGCCCCATTGCGACAGGTCTACGAGGAAGTGGTGCTTGTTGGGCATCGAGAACCGGATCTCGGCGATCTCGGGATACGCGGCGAGCACCCCCTCGCCCATCGCGTACAACGTTTGCTGCAGCGAGAGGCTGTGGGTCGAGGCGAAGCGGTCGAGCATCAGCTGACGGACCCCGGCGAACGTCTTGTCCCAGTCGTGCTCGACACCGAGGTAGCGCCACCGCGCTTGCACCGCGGTGGCCAGGATCCGGTCGGTCGTCTCGACCAGCGAGGTGTACTCGACCTGGGGGAACCCGTGGAACTCGCTGCCGGTGCTCTTGAGCACGGTGAGGTCCTGTAGCCCTGAGATGACCGCTTCGTCAGCGCCGTGCTTGGTGACGACCGTGGTTCGCACCTCGGCCGAGCCGCGGGTGAACGCGTGGTCGTGCGGGCCGGCCTCCGACGTACTGATCCGGTTCCAGGAGTACTCGTCGATCTCCTGACGCGAGCCCGTGACCTGCGGGTACTTGTCGACGAAGTGACGCGCCATGCGCAGCGCGAACTCCTCGATCGCGCCGACACCATGAAGCCGCGCCAGGGCATAGACGGTGTTCTTCTGCGTGTCGGTGGCGATGACCGCACTGTTGTCGCCGGTGAGGTGGGTCGCGGTGAAGTCACCGCTCAGCTGGCTGGTGACGTTCACATCCTTGATCTGGTGTACCGGGGTCGAGCGGTCGATGTGCACCAGCCGGACCTCGGCCTTGCCGTACTGGTTGTAGCCCAGCGAGATACCCATGGCCGCCCTCGTCCTTCCGACACAGAGTGCAATCGATCTGGAGAGATTGTCCCGTCCTGAGCGCGCCGAGTTCGACACGGGAGCTGTTCGACGCCGGACACGCAGCTCTGACGTCGAACTCGGCGCATCCAGGGCGGCCCCCCACTTTTTACCTAGTTGTACCGTGCCGGAAAAGAACTGG
>DATDHI010000371.1:0-4335 GCA_036521655.1 Pseudonocardiaceae bacterium
CCGACTTAGACGCCCAGCTCGTCGCCGGGAAACCCGGGCAGATCCGGCTCAACGAGGACGGCGAGCTGATCATCCCGCCACTGTCCGCGGAGGATGTGCCCACCGAGGCTGAGGTGCTGCGTGATGAGCTGTCGGCGATGCTGCCCCGGGTCCCGCTGGCCTCGGTACTCGTGGAGATCGACGCCCGCACCGGGTTCACCGACCATCTGGTGCACGCCGGCGGGAAAATCGCCAGACCACCCGAGCTCAAACGCAACCTGCTGTACGTGATCATCGCTGAGGCCACCAACCTGGACCTGGCCGAGATGGCCGCCTCGGCCGGGGTCTCTTACGACGTGCTGGCCTGGACCGCGGAGTGGTATTTCCGGGAAGAGACCCTGGAGCCGGCGAACGCGGCGCTGGTGGGTTATCACCACCGGCTGCCTTTGGCCGCCGCGTTCGGCACCGGCAGCCTGGCTTCCACCGACGGGCAACGGTTCCCGGTCAAGGGTAAGTCGATCACCGCCCGGCATCTGTCGCGGTACTTCGCGCGAGGCGCTGGGGTCAGCACTCACACCGCGGTGTCCGATCAGCATGCCACCTTGGATACCAGGGTCATCGCGGCGATTTTCTCTAGCCACCCAATGGGATGTATTCACGTGTGCCACGAGGAGGTTCCCGCTCTGTAGCGACGGTGATCTCTATGGTCTGTCGGTCATGGAGCTCATGTCGTCCACGGAACCGGTTTCGGGCTCGGCGTTCTGGGCGTTGAAGACGGTGTCGTCGGTGGACGGCAGCGTCGGCTGGACCGTGCTGGACGACGAGTACCAGGTGCAGCCCCAGGCCGCCGCGTTTCTCTACGCCCTGCGCTTTGCCGCCGATCGGGCCGAGGGAACCTGTCGCACTTACTCCCGGCACCTGAGCCTCTACTTCACCTGGCTGGCCGAAAGCCGTCGCGACTGGCGCAATGTCGGCGCCGCGGATCTGGCCTCGTTTGTGCTGTGGTTGCAGCGGACGCCAACTCGAACAGGCCGTAATGGCGGAGCTCGGCGGCAGCCCGCGAGGACCCGACTGGCCCTAGACGAGCCGGTCCGGGGCGCGTCTACGGTGAACGGGATCACCACGGCGGTGCGCGAGCTCTACGGCTGGTTGGCCGTCCACGACCAGGTCGATACGGCGATTGCCCGTCGGCTCTCAGCCACCAGGGTCCGTAAGAAGCACCCCCAGCGAAGGCCCGAGGTGCTGGCCGACGACCAAGTGCAACGGCTCCTCGAGGTGTGCAGCAACGCCCGGGACCGATTCCTGGTGCAGCTGTTGTGGCGCTGCGGTCTTCGACTGTCCGAGGCGCTGGGGCTTCGCCGCGAAGACCTCCACTTCCTGCCGTCCTCGGAACATGTGGGCTGCCGAGTCCCCGGCGCCCATGTCCATGTGATCCGCCGAGACCACAACGAGAACGGGGCGTGGGCCAAGTCTCGCTGGCCTCGCTACGTGCCAGCACCGCGAGAGGTCGTGGATGCCTACACCGCCTACCGGTGGGAGCGGGCCGAGGTGCCGGCCGCGGCGGCCAGCGACTTCGTGTTCGTGAATCTGTGGGGCGGCACGGTCGGGCGGGCTCTGCGCCCGGCGACCGTAGAAGACCTCTTCGTGCGCCAGTCCGCCCTGGTCGGCTTCAAAGCTCGCCCCCACATGCTGCGCCACGCCTTCGGGACCGCCCTTGCTCAGGCCGGGACACCGGTAGACGTGATCCAGCATTTGCTCGGTCATGCGTGGATCACCTCGACGCAGGTCTACCTGCATCCCAGCTGGGAGCAGATGCGCTGCGCGGTCGAGCGGGTATCGACGGCGTCTCAGGGTGTGTCATGACGGTCGGGCAGGCTCGCCTGCGGGTCGTCGCCGAACCCGACGCGGCGACGCCAGAGGCGACGGTACTGCAGTGGCGCATGGGTCGGATCAGCGCACTGTTGGAGGACACCTGGCGCCAAGGTGAGTGGGATCCGGCCGCGCAGATCATCACCTACGATCCCGACGGCGTGCTGGCGGCGATCCGCTGGTGCGCGGTGGTGGGCTGCGACATCACAACCTCGGCCTCCGCAGGGCTGTGTCTGGGTTGCACGATCCGCTGGCGCAACGCCGGAAGTCCCGACCTGGACGGCTTCCTGGGCCAACCTCGTCCCCGGCCTTCGCTGCGCCAGCTGCACGGGCGGGGGTGTTGCGTGTCGGCTCACGGCGAACACTGCCCCCGGCCGGCCACCAACCGAGCGGACTTGTGCCTGGTGCACGAGGCCCAGCGGCAACGTGTCCAGGCCGCGGGGCACAGCTTCGCGGAGTTCCTTGCTCGTGCTCGCCCGATGCCAGCTCTGGGGACGTGCGCGGCGGTGGTCTGCGAGGAGGCCGTCCACCTGCAAGGGCTCTGCGCCCGCCACTACAGCCAATGGTCTGCGGCCGGTCGACCGAAGGACCGCGCGTTCTCCGACTGGGCCGCGCGGGTGGCCCCCAACCGCGACGGGCGAGCGGTATGCCTGCGGGGGCTGCACCCACTGGCGCGCGCCGAGGTCCTTTACGGGCTGCAGGCCCGAGATCGGGAGCAGTCCAAGACCACCCCGTCACACGTCACCCGCTTCGTGAACCAGCTCCGGGCGAATCAAGTGACCTCGATCGTCGATCAGGATAAAGCCACGATCGTTGCCTGGAGCCGCGGATCCCGGGTGGGGCCGGTCATCTGGGACCGAGTACGGCTTGCCTACTCCGATCCGCAGAGCGAACGCGACCGGAACGTGTGGGACGCTCGGGTGTTCGGCCACGAGCAGGCCACCACGTGGGACTTCTCGGGCATCGAGCAGGGTTGGCTTCGCCAAGTGGCCAAGGACTGGGCGTTCGTGGCACAGACCCGCATCCGCCCGCTCACCGTGCAGGCCCGTCTGCGGTCCGTTGCCCGGTTCTCCTCGCAGATGGCCCGCCGCCCGGGCGGCGGCCACGACGCGGCCACCGTCGGTCGGGCCGACGTCGAGGCCTTCGCGGTGGCACTCAACCGGGACGTGCTGCGGGGCAAGGTCACTACCGAGACCCGCCGGGACTGGCTGAAAGATGTCCGTTGCGTTCTGGAGGAAGCACGGGCGGTGGGTCTGCTCGAAGGCGTCGCGGACACGTTCTCGCTGACCAAGGACCTGATCCCCTCATACGTGGCCAGCGAGGAGGAACCCGGTCAGGCGCTGCCCGACGCGGTCGTTGCCCAGCTATCGACCCCGAGCGGGCTCAATGCGCTCCGCGAGGTGGCCGCCAAGTTGCCCGGCGTCATGGGCGAGGACGTGGGCCAGCAGTGGGTAGTCCTCTTCGAGACGCTGCGCGACACGGGCCGCCGCCCAGCCGAGCTGACTTCGTTGGGCGTTGACGCTGTGGCTCGGGACCACGACGGCGGCCCGATCCTGGTCTATGACAATCGCAAAAGCCGCCGACACGGCCGCCGCCTCCCGATCGGTGAGGACCTGCACGCCAAACTCTGGGCCTGGCAACAGGTAGTAGTGGCCCGATTCCCCGACACCCCCCGAGACACGCTGGCCCTGTTCCCCCGACCAACCCGGAACCGGGACGGCACCAAGCCGATGCTTGCCGATCAACTCAGCCACAAGCTCGGCGACTGGGTTGGCGGCCTCGAGCGGATCGACGGGCCAGATCGGGACAGCGCTGGGCGACCGATGCCCTTCGATCGACAACGGATCCATCCCTACGCATTTCGCCATACGTTCGCCCAACGCCATGCTGATGCCGGCACGCCCGTCGAGGTCCTCCAGGCGCTCATGGACCACACCGACATAAAAACCACCCAGGGGTACTTCCGTATCACCTCCAAACGAAAGCGCCAGGCCACCGAGCAGCTGGCCCGAATGCGGCGGGGTGCTGACAATGATCCACGGCTGGTGCCCGCCCTTTCCGAGGTGGGTCATCTCCGCGACGGGGTGGCCCAGATCGCGGTGCCCTTCGGACTGTGCGCCGAGCCGGCCAACGTGCAGGCCGGCGGCCAGCACTGCCCGATCCGCTACCGCTGTTTGGGCTGTGACTCCTTCACCAGTGATCCGTCGTTTCTGCCCGACCTCAGAGCGCACCTCGACGAGCTGCTTCGTGCCCGGGAGCGCGGCGAGGCCATGGGCGCCAGCGACTGGGCGCTGGTGCCCATGGAAGAGATCACTCGACTGCGCACACTAATCCGCAGCCTCGAGGCCGACCTCGCCACGCTGCCCGAGCAGGATCGCCAGCTGGTGGAGCAGGCCTGCACCGACCTCCGGACGGCGCGGCGCACGGTCCCGGTCACCATCGGCTGGAGGACATCGTGAGTACATCAGCGGAGCGCCTACTGGCCGC
>DATDHI010000372.1:0-3886 GCA_036521655.1 Pseudonocardiaceae bacterium
TAGGAAAAGGTGACCTGACGCTTCCGGACCAGGGGTGGGGAGAGTTGTACCTCCCACGATCGGCACCGACCACCGGCGCCGCGTGGGGCGACAGCGGCAAGCGGCGCGACCGGCGAGGACTCAAACACCGCCCCCGCGAGGAAGTCCGCGCCGTGCCGTGCGCACCACCGCTCACACAACTGCTACACCAGCACCTCACCGAGTTCGGGACCGCGGCCGACGGCCGGTTGATCCGAGGAGTGCGGGGAGGCGACCTGTCCGACAGCACCTACGGCCGAGTCTGGCACAGGGCCAGGGAACGGGCGCTCATTCCCGACGAGGTGGTCTCGCCGCTCGCGAGGCGCCCCTACGACCTCCGGCACGCAGCGGTGTCAACGTGGTTGAACGGCGGGGTGCCACCCACCCAAGTCGCTGAATGGGCAGGCCACAGCGTGGCTGTACTGCTACGGGTCTACGCCAAATGCATCGCCGGCCAGGGGCAGGCAGCGCTGGACCAGATCGGCCGAGCACTCGGCCTGGACTGAGGGTGTCCCGCGATAACGGGGATGCGGACCCGCGGTCGCAGTGCGGTGCTCATGGCCGCTTCGGCGGACTGACGACGGGTTCGGCGGCGGTGGAGCTACCAGGGTGCCTCGAAGACCGGACCATCTCTCCATCCTCCGCTCAGGACAGAGCCTCCATCAGAGCCGGGGTGGTTCAGCGATGCATTCTTTCGTTTTCCCGAACGTTTCTGTGGGTGGGTGCCCCGATCGACCGCGACTGTGACCGTTGGGGCCTGGTGGCAAAATCGGCCTCGCTACGACATGGCAATGGATGGGAGGTGGGGGATGGCAGCCTGGGACAGGTCTTCTCTGCAGCGGATCGGGTCTGTCCATTCCGGTCCGATCCACGGAGTGGCCACGGCCCGGCTCGACGACGGGCGCACCCTGATCATCTCCGGCGGCGACGACGGGAGCTTGATCCTGTGGCCGCTGCGGCCTAACGGCCAGATCGCGAACGAGCCGACCTTCACGCCACGAGTGCGTGCCTTGAGCGTGGTGGACGACGAAACCGTGGGCGATGCACTGAACCGGGGGGTGCTGGCTGCACATCTGGAAGGTCTGCTGGTCCAGCTCACCACCAAGCAACGGGCCGGTACCGCGGTAGTGCATGTCGACGGCAGGTGGGGCGCCGGTAAGAGCACCCTGGTCAACCTGCTCGTTGAGCGGCTCGGTTCCTCACAGCAGCCTGCCGACGAGCCCGCCAAGGAGTGGCTAAACGATCCTGTGGTGGTCTGGTACGACGCTTGGCGGGAGAGCACAGTCGCGCCGGAGTGGTGGTCACTGGCCCGGTCGATCAACATGGCGGTGCGGTCCCAGCGGGCGCTGACTACGCGGGTCGCGATGACCGTCGCCGGGGCGGTGGCTCGCATAGCGCGGTCCCGGCCGGTGCTGGTGGCTGGCACGGTGCTTGTCGCGATGCTGGTGGCGTGGGCCTCCGGCGTGTGGAAGGGCGACATTGGGACGGTAGGCAAGGGGATCACCACGGCGGTTACCGTGGCCACCCTCGGACTGGCCCTGGGCCGGGTGTTGTTCTGGGCTTCTCCCGCGTTCGGCCAGCTGCACCAACGCGCCAACGATAACCCGCTGGGCGAGATTGCCTCCACGGTGGCGTCACTGCGCCGCTGGTCGCCGCGTGGCATCCGGGGTCACCGGGTTGCCGACACCCTGTTCGCCCTGCTCATCAGCGCAACGGTCACCGGATACCTGCTCGCTGTCCTGCAAGATCGGACCCTTCGGCCCAGTGCGCTCGCCGAACCGCGCTGGATCGCTGCGCACGGCCTCGGCCTTGGCGCCGCTGCGATCGCGGCGCTGCTGGTCGCTGGCTGCTGGCAGCGTGCTCCGCAGCGCCCGGCTGCGGCACACGTCGCTGCCCGGACCCAGCCGACCAACCAGCGTAGCCGGATTGCCCCGCGCCCATTGCGAGCAGCGCTGATCGCGATGGCTGCAGCGGGGGCGTACGTGGCGTTCTCGCCAAGGCTTGCCACTGGGTGGCTGCCGCCGTTGCGGACGATCTCGCGACATCCGGGCGGGTGGGCTCTGGCCGTCGTGCTCGGTTACGTAGCGCTGTACGTGGTGTGGACGGCCCTCCGCCGACGCGAGCCACGGCGGCCGATCTTGCTGGTCATCGACGATCTCGACCGGTGCTCCTCCGAGCGGGTGGTCAAGCTGATGGAAACGGTGCACACCCTGCTCCGCGAACCCGCCGAGCCCCGGCTGCTGCCCGGTTGGCGCCGACCCGCACCGCTAATCGTGCTCGCCCTTGCCGACGGCCGCTGGGTACGTACCGCTTTCGAGACCTCATACGAGTCCTTCGGCACGCTGGGCTCGCCGGTCCACGGGCTCGGAGCCGACTTCCTGCAGAAGATCTTTGACCACACCGTGCTGGTGCCCGCGCTGGCCGCTGACCAGGTCCAAACCTACATCGACCACCTCACAGGCACCTCCCAGTGGGCGATCGATGGCCGCACCGTCATCAACCAAGGCCCGAACCTCACACCCACGCAAGCCCTCTCCACTTCAGGACAGCCCGTCGTCGACACCAACGGCCACGCACCGGCCCCTCGTGGCGAGGTCGGGGAACCGGAACCCCCACCAACCCCCGCCGCGATGGCGGTGCCGAAACCAGCGTCGGCCGCGCCCGAGCCGCCGTCGGCCGACTCGGCCAATCAGCGGGCCGAGCGCCTGATCGACGAGGCCGCGCCCGGCGAGGTACACAGCCAGTCGGTCCGGGCCGCCCTGGACAACACCACCGGAACGGAGCGGCAACGGCTGGCCGAAACCATCGCCGCTAAGGCCGCGACCACTGAGGCTCTCTCCGCGTTCAGCGAGGATCTCCTCACCCGGTACACCCCGCTCATGCCAGCCAACCCGCGACTAGTCAAGCGGGTCGCCAATGCCTTCGGCATGCTGCTCGCGCTTGGGCTACACCTCGGCCACCACGAAGACGAGGACACCATCGCCCGTGCTGCGATCATGCTCGTCCGGTTCCCGACCCTGGTCGACGACCTGCTCTCCGCATCCGACCCACCGGTGCTCGACCCGCCAGCCGACGCTAGCCCCACCGACCCGGCCTCGCCCTGGCTACGCCGGGACGTGCAGCAGGTACTCCGCCGAGCCGACGGCAGCCGAATCGACATCATCGCGGTAGCCCGCTGCTACGGCCGGCACTACGCACCTGACCCCGCCAGCCCACCACCCGCCACACCAACAAACATCAGTCCCACCATCGAATCGGTCATCGCACGAGATCACAGCCCACTAACACCCCCACGAACCGCACCGTGATCAGCCAGCAGACCGTCACCGTGCCGACGGTAAACCAGCGATACCAAACTTACCGGTCAAGTAACTCCACTGTGGATAGGGTGGGCATGAACTGTGGTCTGATACTGCCTCTCATGACCACTATCGGACGCCTATGGTGCTTGTTTGCTCAGGTAGCAACTTTATGCGCCTAGGTCTGACCGCCTCTGTTCCGTCAGCCCTGCGGGCAAGCAGTGCGTGAGCGGATCAGCTGAGGTGCTCGGTCTGGGCTGAGGAGGACCGGGCACTATTCGGTCCCCGAACCGGCGCTGAGGATGAGTAGCGGCTGTTCAGCGCGTCGCGGGTGTTGTTCTGTAAATCCGTCGGCTGATGCCTTCCAAGGTTCGAATCCTTGACCCGCCACCCAGCAACAACGGGCCCTTGATCTGCGGTGATAGGCCAGGGTCAGCGTGGAGAGGTGACCGGCGGTGTCCCCGTGACTCCCCGCTGTGCTCCGTCAATCACCGCTGCATCTGGCACGAATTTGGCACGGTCGGGGGCTGGTGAACTCGGCTTGCGCGCCTCCGGTGTTTCTCGCTACG
>DATDHI010000373.1:0-7600 GCA_036521655.1 Pseudonocardiaceae bacterium
CGCTATGCCAGGTACGCAGATGATCAACTCCTCGGGTTCACCGGGCCGAAGGCCGAAGCCGAGCAGATCAAGACCCGCCTCGCGGCATTCCTTCGTGATGATCTCAAGCTGGAGCTGTCGCAGGAGAAAACGCTGATCACCCACGCCAGAACCGGCGCGGCGAGATTCCTCGGCTACGAGATCACCGTCCAGCACGCCGACCACCGCCGAGCAATCAACGGCGTCATCGGACTCCACGTGCCCACCGAGGTGATCAAAGCCAAGTGCGCCCCGTACTGCAAGCTCGGCAAACCCGAGACCCGGACCCGTCTGGTCAACAACGACGACCACACCATCGTCGCCACCTACGGGGCCCAGTACCGAGGCCTGGTCAACTACTACCTGCTGGCCGGTGACGTCTGGAGACTGAACCGGGTGCGCTGGATCATGCAGAACTCACTGCTCAAGACACTGGCCTGCAAGTACGGCTCGTCGGTGTCGAAGATGGCGGCCCGCTACAAGACCACCATCACCACCCCGCACGGGCCACGCACGTGCCTGCAAGCAACCGTCGAACGCACCGGCAGGAAACCGCTGACCGCCACTTTCGGTGGCATCCCCTTAAAACGGCAGCGAGACGCGGTCCTCACCGACCGTCAACCATCCCCGGGCATCATCTGCCGCACAGAGCTCATCCAACGGCTCCAGGCAGGACAATGTGAGATGTGCCAGCGCACCGGCGAGGTGGAAGCCCACCACGTCGCCAAGCTCGCCCATCTCGGCAAACCCGGGCAGCCACAGCCGCCATGGGCCGAACTCACGGCACGAAAGCGCCGAAAGACCCTCATAGTCTGCGCCAACTGCCATGACCTCATCCATCACCGGCAACCAACCGCGACACCCAACACGGAGTAGTCACTGGAGAGCCGGATGCCTTTAACGGGGCACGTCCGGTTCGGTGGGGGGTCACGCTCTCTGCCCGGAGTTCAGCCGAACTGAAGGGTCTTCGCCGGGAACTCGAGGGTGGTCGGGCCTGTTTTGGGGGTTGTGTTCTTGGGTTCGTGCTCAACCTGGGTGCTGTTGTTCGGCGGGGGTGAGTAGGAGTTTCCGGGCGGCGGTGCTGTATCGGATGGCGGTGGTCTCGTCGAGTCCGAAGACGACGGCCAGGTGCAGGGGGTCGGCGCCGTGGGTGAGGGCTTCGTCGAGTTGGCGGTCCACGCGGAGGGCTTCGAGGGTGGCCCCGCGCCGGCGAAACGGCGCGGTGAGCGCGTTGTCGCTGATGGGGTGGGTGTTCGACGCGGTTTGTTTGTTGATGATCAGGTGCGGGTTGGCGGTATGGGGCCAGCGCCGGCGGCGGTAGGTGAGCCAGTCGGTCAGCAGGCGGTGGGTGAGCTCATCGAGTGGTCGGGTCAGGCCGGCGATGGTCAGGCGCCGGTTGTCCAGGTCGACGTCGCCGAGTTGAAGGTTGCGGATGGCCTTAGGGCGGGCGGCGTGCACGGCGGCCAGGGCCAGGGCAACTCGGGCGGCGGGGGTGGTGGCCGCCTGCGCGGTGTCCTCGAGCTGTTCGGGGGCCAGCGGCACCAGGACGGGGTCGTCGCGGTGGCCGGTACGGATCCGTGTGGTCGGGTCGGTGAAGATGCTGCCGGTCTTTTTGCCGTGGCGCATCAACGAGCGCAGTGCGCCCAGCGCGTGCCGGCGGGGATGACCGTGCAGGGATTGGGCCAGCGCGGTGACGTCGCTGGTGGTGACTTCGCGCAGGTGCTGGTAGCGGGTCGACCATTCGATGAGCACCGGATGGATGGGGCGCAGGTAGCGGCGCACGGTGTGCGGGTGGCGGGGGTGGCTGCGCGGCCCACCGTGTTGCAGAGCGCGGATCCAGGCGTGCACATCAGCGGCGATGCCGGGTGCCAGGTCACCGAGTTTGTCCTTGAGCCAGGACTCGAAGGCGGGGACGCGGTCGTCGTCGAGGAGCCCGCCGCGGGAGAGGACCTCCGCGACGCGAGTGATGCTGACTCCATAACGGTGTAGCACGTCGACCAGCTGTGAGTACCGCAATTTCTGGTCATCGGCATGCCCGGAGAGCAGGATGACCAGCGCACGGTCGCACTCGGCGGCCAGTTTGGTGTTCCAGCCCTGGGCTTGGCTGAGCATCTGGGCGATCTGACGCATCCGGACCAGAGCCGGGTTGGCCGGCTCAGCGTGCGCAGCCCAGTCGAAGGCTCGCCCGGGTCCGGGTAGATGCAGCTGCAACTGTCCGCCATCGGCGCATCTGGAGACACCAGTGGAGCTGGGGCTCGCCGTGGGAGGCTGTCGCGGAGCGCGTCGGTGTGCGCCGGAGCGAGGACCGCGCATCTTCGTGGTGCCGGCGAAGACGAGCTGGTGGTGGGTGACACCGGCGAGGTCGGCTTCGGTGACCACCGGAGGGTTCGCGGCTTGCAGCGCGGCCTGCAACCAGCACAACCGGCAGTAGTTGTTCTTCACCGGCACATCGCGGCGACAACCAGCACAGCACGCGCTGGGGTGCCGGCGGCGGAAGTCGTAGCAAGCACGGCAGTACCCGCCATAGAGCACTCCCCAGGACAGACACGTCGGACAGCTTGATGCCGGCTTGGGAACGGCCAACCTGCGCGGCACCATCGACGCTCGTGCGTGCCGCCCGGTCACACTGGCGGCAAACAGCGGCCGTCGCGGCGTTTTGGCGTGACCGTTACTCCGGTGCCCGTCGCGGTTGGTGGTTCGCATTCGGAGACTGACCGGGATACTGTGCCCGGCTCGGGGATCAGCAATTCTTCGACACCGCAATCCAGCACGGCGCACAGAACGTCCAGGTCCTCGAGCTTGAGGCTGGCCGGGTGACTCGACCACCATCCGGACATCTTGCCGGCGCTGATCACCAGCCCGTGCTCGGCCAGCTTGGCCTGCAGCTCGCTGGCCTTCCAAACGCCCCGATGAGCAGCGGCCAGCCGCAGACTCCACCTCATATCAGCCCCTCCAGTCGCGCGGCGGCGCGGTCTTGGCCGGTGATCCAGGCATCCTCGATATGGGTCCGGTGGACGTGCACGTAATTCATGGTTGTCGCTATCCAGGCATGCCCGAGTGTTTCCTGAATAGCGATCAAGTCCATTCCATTAAAATAGAGCTGGCTTGCGCAATAATGGCGCAGCACATGCGGCGTGAGTTTGTCCGGCCAGGCTGGCAGATGCCCGGCGGCGGCCTCGGCCAAGCCCGCACGCACCACCTCACTACCCACCCGAGCAGCACTACCATCGACGTTCTTACGTTCGGAACAGAACAACGGAGCACCAGGCCGGCCCGGGTCATCACCGAGCTGACCCCAGACGTCCTCGACGAACCAGCGCAGGGTCCGCCCCGCATTGTTGATCAACGGCACCATCCGTTCCCGAGGTCCCGAGCCACGGGCGCCCTTACCGTGACGGACATGGATCTTGCCGAACCGGCCCAGATCCCACTTGATATCGACCAGATCCAGATGACGCAACTCGTTGATCCGAAGCCCCACCTCCGACATCAGCCGGGCCGCGGCGTAATTGCGCGCGCTGGGCCCGAACTTGCGGCACGTCGCCAGCTCACCACGCCACCCAGCGAACAGCTGCCCCACCTGCTCGGCCGTGGGCGGGATCCGCAACCGGGCCACCCGCCGGCCACGGGGCCGGTTCATCTCATCGATCGGGCACTCCACCACCCGACCGGTCATCTGATGGATCTCGACCTTGTGCCGCAACCCCACGAACTCGAAGTACGTCTTCACCGCCTGCGCACGCGCCAGCCGCGTGCCCGACGGCGCCGTACGCAACACCTCACCGAAGTAGGCATCAGCATCCCCAGGCGCCATGTCCCACAACGGCCGACCAAACCAGCTCCGCACCTGCTCGATGGCTCACATCACCGCGGATCGTGCCATCAGACAACCCCGCGGCCGCCCGGGCCAGCACGAACCCCGCGACCACATCAGTCTCAAACCGCTCGATCTCCTCCGCACAAGCAGGGGCACGCACCTCGCGCAGATCCCGCACGACCGCCAACCCCACCGCGACACCCCCGACTTCAGCGTGATCACCAAAACCTCGACATGACCGTCAACGGCTCAGAACCATCGAGATACGGTCAGAAGCCACAAGATCACCCAGATGAGCCAGAGCCCCTGGTCCAGGGCGCGAGGCAAACTCCAGACCTCAATGAACCCAAGGGTTGTTTCTTAGAAAAGGACCAGCACAACACTGGTACCTCGCCGCTCGGCCGAGCCTACCTCGCGGCGTGCGGGACCAGTTCCTCGTCGAGGTCGCCGACACCAGCGCCGCCGAGCTGACCGAACAGCAGCTCACCCCGGCCGCGGCGTTGCTTGAACTCAACGGCCATTTTACGGCCTGGATCGAAAGTGCAAACATTCACCCCGTGTACTGAACAGGACTTTCGCGTGTGTGAGGGTCGGTGACGGTGGGTGAGGTGGGCGTGTCGGTCCCGGTGTGATCGTCGTGGGTGCGGTGGGATCTTGGAGTGCCCGCGCCGGAGGAGATGTCCCGCGATGAGCTGATCGCTCTGGTTGGTCGTCAGGCTGGGCAGATTACCGCGATGGCCGGGCAGATCGCGGACTTGAGCGAGGCGAACGAGGCCTTGGCGGCGAAGCTGGCCAGGTTGGAGCATCTGCTGTCGCGTAACAGTAAGAACTCCTCGAGCCCTCCCTCGCGTGATGAGGATCCGGGCAAGACGCCACCGCGGGACAAGAGCCGTCGCGGTGGTGAGCTCAAGCGGTCCAAGGGCAAGCAGCCCGGCGCGCCGGGATCGAATCTGGCTTGGACCGATACTCCGGATGAGCGCACCGACCGGTTCCCGCAGGGCCATTGTGAGTGTGGTGATGACTTGGCGCAGGCGCGGGATCTGGGGGTGGTCGACTGCTATCAGCAGCATGAGATCCCGCGGGTCAGCGTGAAGGTCACCCAGTATGATCAGCACAGTGTGCGGTGCGGGTGCGGGCGGGTGCACACCGCGAAGCGCCCTGAGGGGGCCCGGTCGGGGATCGTCGGGTATGGCCCGAATCTCCAGGCGTTCGCGGTGTACCTGATGGTGGTGCACTTCATTCCCGCGCACCGTTGTGTCGCGTTGCTGGAGTCGCTGACCGGGGCAGCCCCCTCGGTGGGGTTCGCGCACGGCATGCTCGCTCGCACCGCGAGGCTGCTGGCCGAGGCTGACCAGCGGATCCGCACCCTGATCACCCTGGCCTATGCGGTGTGCTGTGATGAGACCCCACTCAAAGTCGGGCCGAAAAAACCCAAGCCGGGCAAGAAGAAGGCTGAGCGCTACCTGCTGGTCGCCTGCACCGAGCTGTACACCCACTACCTGCTGGGCGACCGTGACCTGGACACTTTCAAGGCGTTCATCTTCAAGGACCTGATCGATTCGGTGATCGTCCACGACCGGTACCAGAACTACGACTCCGCCGAACTCGGGACACTGACCCACCAGCTGTGTTGCCAGCACCTCCTGCGTGATCTTGATGGGGCCGCCGAGGTGTACCCCGAGGAGCACTGGCCCACCCAGATCGCCGACGCGCTGCGCGGCCTGATCCATGAGGCCAACCTCGCCCGCGACACCGGTCGCGACGCGATCACCGACGCCACCCGCACCGAGTTGATCACACGGTTCCGGCAGGGAGTGCGCGTCGGGCTCTCCGCCACCACCAGCCACGGCACCCGCCCCGGCGAGCGCAAGGCCCGACTGCTGCTGGAAGTCCTGCGCGACCGCGAAACCGACGTCCTGCGATTCGCCCACGACCTCAACGTGCCCCCCACCTCCAACCAGGCCGAACGCGACCTACGACCAGCCAAAGTGCAGCAGAACATCTCCGGGCGCCTCACCAGCGCCGCCCGCACCCAAGACCGCTACACCATCCGCGGGGTCCTCTCCACCGCCGCCAAGCACGGCCTCAACATGATCACCGTCCTGGGCGACGCCATGCAAGGCCGACCATGGATGCCCCAACTACCCGCACCCACCTAGCACCCCAACACCCACCCAGACACGACCGGAACCCCCCGAGCCCCCGGTCGTCACACAACGCCACCACACCAAACATTCGCGTACTCAGGGCTGAATGTTTGCCACGCCGAAGCTTCACCCAAGAATACAGGGAGCAGGCCGTTAGCCTGCATCTCGATTCGGGCCGATCGATCACCGAGGTAGCGAGAAGTATCGGCGTCCACGAGATGACGTTAGGTAAATGGGTGAAGAAAGCGAAAGACGGCGGGCGGGTCCCAGACAAGGATCTGTCCGAGACCGAACCCGCCGAGCTGGAACGGCTCCGCAAGGACAACGTCGTTCTGAGAATGGAGCGGGACTTCGCGAAAAAAGTGGCAGCCTGGTTCGCGAAGGAACAGCCGTGAAATACGCGGCGATCGCGGACTGGGCCAACGCCAAGGAGTTCCCGGTCACGTTCATGTGCGACCAGCTCGGAGTGGCCCGCCAGGGCTACTACCGGTGGCGCGCTGACGGGCCGTGCGAGCGCGAGCGCACCGACGCCGAGCTCACCAAGACGATCCGTGAGATCCACCGCGACCTACACGGCCACCCCGGCGTGCGCCGGATCTGGGCCGAGCTCATCGTGCGCGGCGTCCGGGTCGCCGCCAAACGGGTCTGGCGCCTGATGAAGGCCGCTGGCCTGCGCGGACGCCACCCACGGGCCTGGAAGAAGACGACCATCGCAGGCCAGCGGCCCGTCGACGCGCCGGACCTGATCGGACAGGACTTCACCGCCGCTAAACCCAACGTCCGCTGGTGCGGCGACATCACCTACATCCAGACCGTCGACGGCTGGGTCTACACCGCGACCGTAATCGACCTGCATTCCCGCAAGGTGGTCGGCTACGCCGTCGCCGACCACCTCCGCACCACCCTGATCATCGAGGCCCTCGCCGCCGCGCTACTCACCCGCAAACCCCCCAACGGCGTCATCTTCCACAGCGACCGCAGCTGCCAATACACCTCCAAAGAATTCGCCGACTTCTGCGCCATCAACGGCGTGCGCCGCTCAATGGGCCGACGCGCCACCTGCTACGACAACGCCGTCTCCGAGTCATTCTTCGCGACCTACAAAAAAGAACTCATCCACACCCGACCGTGGAACAACCTCACCGACGTCCGGCAACAAACATTCCTCTGGATCGAGGGCTACTACAACCGCCGCCGGCGACACTCCACCCTCGGATACTTGACACCCCTCGAATACGAGCTAGGATATAGGAAACTAACCGACCTGGCAGCCTAAACCGGTGTCAATAAAATCGGGAACACTCCACTGACCCGGCCGGTCGGCCGGTCGCGGTGCGGGTGCTCCCCGGCAACACCGCCGACCCAGCCGCGTTCATCGAGGCCGTGGAGGTGGTGCGGACCACGTTCGGGCTCACTGAGATGGTCATGGTCGGGGACCGCGGCATGATCACCAGCGCCCGGATCGAGGCGCTGAAAGACCTCGGTGGCATGGGATGGCTGACCGCGCTACGCGCCCCCGCCCCCGCCCCCGCCCCCGCCCCCGCCCCCGCCATCGCCATCGCCGCGCTCGCCGCCGACGACGGGCCCCTGCAATTGTCGTTGTTCGACCAGCAAGACC
>DATDHI010000374.1:0-2200 GCA_036521655.1 Pseudonocardiaceae bacterium
CGTCGGCGTTGCGGCAGGTGGTACCCGAGATCACCACATCAAAAGTCGGTGGAGCGTTGTTGTCCCAGGTCTGGAAGCAGTCCGGGTGCGGCGGATTGGCATAGCCCCTCATGGAGAGGTCGAAGATGGTGTTGTCGGTGATCCGGTGCCCGTTACCGTAAAACCGGATACCGTCAGTGTCATCGCCATCATGCGCGGGCACCGCATCGCTGATGGTGTTGGCGTGCACGGTGATCCGCTGCCCGGTGATATCGATGCCGTCGGTGCCGTTGTGCGTGGTGGTGTTGGACTCAATCGTCGAGTCGGTGCACGGGCCGCAGGTGATCCCACCCTTCTGCGTGTCATGCACAGTATTGTCCCGCGCGGTGAGCCCAGCGCCCCGAAGCAGCACCCCGTCGCCACCGGCGACGGTGAACCCCTCCAGGATCACGTGATCGGCGGAGATCTCGACGCTGTGCACGCTGCCCCCATCGGAGACCAACCTGATCGGCGCCGCGGCGGTACCCGACCTGGTCATCGTCAGATCGGCGTCAGCAAGGCCACCCCCGGAAAAACACACCGTGTTTCCCGGGGCAGCGGCGTCTAAGGCCGCCGGCACGTCCTCAGCCCGGGTGATCGTGCGGGTACAGTCCGGCGGCAGCGATTGGTGGCGCTGGGTGGCCGAGGGCCCCTGGCTCGAGGGGGACGTGGCGCACCCGGCGGCGAGAAGCGCCACGCCCAGCACCGGAGCCGACCAGCACAACACCGCTCGAGCCAGGCCAAACACCATCGCGTGGCCACCGACGAGGCGCCGCGCGCTGGTCACACCGCCAGCGCCACCATGACCATCGGCACCGCAATCGCGAGCAGCACCAGCACTGGCATTGGGTACAGCACTCCCGTCAGGCCCAGCACCACTGGCCACACACCCAGCCTCACCACGGAGGTGCGGATCAACATCGACCATGGAACCGACGTTAACAAGCAACGTGCTCACCACCCGACCCGAGGTCGGTTAGCTACCACGCCCGAACCCGATCGACGTATTAGCGGCCCGGACGTGACCGGTGAGCCGGACACCACGGCGCGGCCACCACATCGGCATGACCGACTCAGGTGCTTCCAGCGGCCTCCGCACCAGGCCGGCCCCGAGGCCCAGCATCAGGGTGGTGAGTCACCCACGTGGCCCAAGATACCCGTGTCCGCCCCGCCGTCCACGACACCTATAGCCCTGCTGGGATGGTCATGCCTGGCCCCGCAGCGCGACTGTGGCATGCCGCTCGTTGGCACTCGCTACGAGCAGCTCCCCCTCCTCCACCGGTCCGATGGTTGGCCGCGCCGCCGCGCCGCGCCTGCGGGTTCGCCGTCCACAACACCGGCGGCTAATTCCATTCCTCACGGGGCGGTAGTGGCAAGCCCGGGCGAACTGCGAACCCAGCGTCAACAGCCCAGCAGGACCATAATGGCCAGCGGACACCCGCCATAACCAGAACAACCTCCAGAGACGTCATGAGGTCACAGTGGCCGCTTTCCCCCAACCGCCGACCCACCAGGTAGGCGGTAGCCGACGCACTACGAGGTTGTCCCACAACAGGCGGCGGCCCCCGCCTGAGTCCTGCCATGCGATAGGTACTCGGTGTCCGACCAAGAACGACCCGAGGAAGGGGATCGCCGGGCGCAACAACTACCAAACAATAAGATCGACACGAGTCAGCCCGCTGTGCTCGAGACGATAAGCGTGACACTGACCGAGCTGGCCAATGAGGTCCGCGAGGGTCTGTTGGCCCCGGCGGTCGGGACCGACCTGCAGGTGATGTCCGCGATGACGGAAGCCGACGTGACCGGGGACGTGGGGCGAAAGCCGCCATGACCCGGCGCGCACGGCGACCCGGCATGGCCACGGCGCCGGGTCGGTGACTCTGAGCGGGCCGCGGGTACCGGTGAGTCAGCCCAGGATGCGCGCGTTGATGGCTCGGGTGAGCTGGCGGTACCGGCCTACGAGCGGTTCTCTCGGACACCGAGAGTCCTCGGTCGGATGGCGATGGAGCGGATGCTGGCCGGGGCTGCCGACTCGGCGCTACCCGGTCGGGCTCGAACCGGTCGAGCAGCGAACAAGCTGTGGCCCTGGATCAGCCACCGATACAACTCCACGATCGTGTCAGCTTGGACCGGTTCGGGTTCCTGGGCGAGGACCGGTAGGGCACGCGGCCGTGGGGGGGGG
>DATDHI010000375.1:0-2019 GCA_036521655.1 Pseudonocardiaceae bacterium
GCACACCGCCGGTGTCCGCCGGACCCCCACTCCCTCGACAAGCTACGAAGCCAACGCCGGCCGCGACGCATCCGTAGCCGTTCATAAACCCACCGTTCGCCGCGCGCACAGCGGCGAGAGCACATCACTGCCCGTTGCGGCAACCGGCATGCGGTACGATCAAAAGTATGGCAACTCGTAAGGTCACTTTGTCGATCGACCACACCGCGTGGACGCTCGCCGAGGCCGCCGCCGCCCGAGCGGGCATCTCCCCCTCGGCCTGGCTGTCCGCCGCCGCCCGGCGTGAAGCGGTCCGGCTCGGCGCAGGCACGGACTGGGGCGACGTAGAGGCAGAGGCCCTGGCCTATGACGCCGACCTCGCCGCAGCCGAGGAGGATCTGCGTGCGGCGGGGTGAACTACGCCGCTACATCCGACCCAGTACACCCGAGCGTCTGCGAACCGTTGCGATCATGTCCAGCGACGGCATCAACGAATCACCCCGCCCCTGGCTGCTGGGCATAGAATTACGCGACCGCGACCCCGGCGACATCCTCGCCGTCCCCGTGACAGACCACGGCTGGGCCTATGCGGGCGACCTGTCCAAGCTCTACCGGGCCTGGACCGGCGACCGGGTGGGCGAGCTGGACACCACCACGCTGGCCCGCCTCGACGGTGCCCTCCGCGCAGCGCTCGACCTCTGACACACAGACACCGGTCGCTGCGCGATCTGGTGGCGCAGCGACCGTGTGGCGGAACCGCGGTGTGATTGTGTCACTCCAATTTCCCCAAGGCCTCGCACGCTGCGGTCGATGGGGTATCAGAGACGGAGCACTACTCGGGCGGGCCCTCGGCGCTGTGACCGACACAGGTGCGACGCGTGTTGGTTCGCTCACCACGGCAGGGTCGATGTCCTGGACGACCCCGGCGTGGTCGGCTCGGTGCATCCGCGCCGGCCACGCCGCAAGGATGCAAACCGACCCGGGTTCATCCGCTGGCCGGTTGTTGATTATGCGGGTCAGGTGAACTCGCCGACACGTATCCCGGCGCTGAACGCGGCCCACTGCTGGGGCGTGAAGGTGAGCGCGGGTCCGGCGGGGTCCGTGGAGTCCCGGACGGCTGCCGCGCCGTTGAGCGCCGCCACCTCGACGCACTGACCGTCAGCGCTTGACCTGGTGCTCTTGCGCCAGACTGCTCCGGAGAGGTCGATCTCGGGCATCGATCGCCCCCTTTCATTCGTCCGCCAGTGTAGCCAGCATCCTAGTCGTGTCATCAGGGCTGGACGCCACCGCGCGCATGTGCTCAAACACCAGCCGGTACCGCCGGATGTCGGCCTCCTTCTCCAGGAACAGGTTGCCACCCATCGTGTCGGTGTAGACCACGTCCGGTCGGCAGGGTTGGGAAAGTCGAGCAGCGCAAACGAAGCCGGCATGCCAGCGTAGGCACCAACGCTATACGGGATGACTTGGAGGGTCACGTTCGGTTCGATAGCTGTTTTGATCAGGTGGACGAGCTGGGCGCGCATCAGGCCTGGACTACCGACCTGCCGGTGCAACGCGGCTTCGTCGATGATGGCCCATAGCTTGAGCGGGTCGGGCTTGCTGAGCAGACGCTGCCGCTCCATGCGCGCTCGAACACGCTGTTCGACCTCGGACTCGCTGGCCATCGGGAGCCCACCGGTGATCACCGCGTGGGCGTAGGTCTCGGTCTGGAGCAGTCCGGGTACGAGCAGCGACTCGTAGTTGTTCACTGATCGGGCCTCGGCCTCGAAGCCGATGTAGGTCGTGTACTCCTCGGGCAGCTCGGAGTGGTAGGGCTGCAGCCAACCCTGCTGCTCGGCCTCGCGGCCGAGTTCGAGCAGCTCAGCGCGGTGCGGATCGACCACCCCGTACAGATCAAGCAAGGCCATCAGGGTCCGCTTCTGCGGGCGCCGCACCGGGCTGCGGAGGGTTTTGGAACGGGATCCGGCGTCAGTGGCTATTTTCCCTGGTACAGAACCTACCGGCCTGAGCTGTGAAGGCAGTTCACCCCCTGCGCATCCA
>DATDHI010000376.1:0-13992 GCA_036521655.1 Pseudonocardiaceae bacterium
TTGCCCTCGGTACCCACCTCACGGGCCACCCGGGTCACCTCGTCGGCGAACGACGAGAGCTGGTCGACCATCGTGTTCACCGTGCTCTTCAGCGCCAGGATCTCGCCCTGCGCATCGACGGTGATCTTCTGGCTCAGGTCACCCTTGGCCACCGCGGTAGTGACCTGGGCGATGTTGCGCACCTGCCCGGTGAGGTTGCCGGCGAGCTGGTTGACGCTCTCGGTCAGGTCCCGCCAGGTGCCCGAGACATTGGGCACCGTCGCCTGTCCACCCAGCTTGCCCTCGGTACCCACCTCACGGGCCACCCGGGTCACCTCGTCGGCGAACGACGACAGCTGGTCGACCATCGTGTTCACCGTGCTCTTGAGCTCCAGGATCTCGCCCTGCGCGCTGACGGTGATCTTCTGGCTCAGGTCACCCTTGGCCACCGCGGTGGCCACGTGAGCGATGTTGCGCACCTGGGCGGTGAGGTTGGACGCCATCAGGTTCACCGCGTCGGTGAGGTCCTTCCAGGTGCCGGCGACGTTGGGCATCCCGGCCTGGCCACCCAGCTTGCCCTCGGTGCCCACCTCCCGGGCCACCCGGGTCACCTCGTCGGCGAACACCCGCAGGGTGTCGGTCAGCGAGTTGATCGTCTCGGCGAGCTCGGCCACCTCACCGCGCGCGGTGACCGTGATCCGTCGCGACAGGTCTCCCTCGGCGATCGCCGTGGACGCTGACGCGATCGACCGGACCTGGTTGGTGAGGTTCAACGCCATCGTGTTCACCGAGTCGGTGAGCGCCCGCCAGGTCCCCGCCACACCCCGGACGTCCGCCTGGCCGCCCAACTTGCCCTCGGTGCCCACCTCCCGGGCCACCCGGGTCACCTCATCGGCGAACGAGGACAGCTGGTCGACCATCGTGTTCACGGTGCGACCGATCCGCAGGAAATCGCCGCGAAGGGGCCGGTTCTCGATGGCCAGTGCCATGTGCTGGGAAAGATCGCCCTCGGCCACGGCCACGATCACGCGGGCGATCTCACTGGTGGGACGGGCCAGGTCGTCGATCAGGGAGTTGACCGCCTGCGCGTCCTCGGCCCAGGAGCCGTCGAAGGCCTCCTCGTCGAGCCGCTCCAGCATCCGGCCTTCCCGCCCGACCACCCGGCTGATCCGCAGCAGGTCGCGGTTGCGCCGTTCCTGGATGGCGACGACCTCGTTGAACCGGTCGACGACCTCGCCGGCCAGCCCGCTGCGGCGGGTCAGCCGCACGCCGAAATGGCCCCTCCTCACCTGCGACAGCGCCTCAGCGAGTTCGGTGAGCACCGTCGCGGTGACGCCCGACGGTGGGCGCTCACCGGAATTCGCGCGCGTTCCACTACGTGGAGCAGCGGTCATCGAGGCCCTCCCATCTCGTCCATCTCCGGACGATGATGCTGCTGATGATTCAATGGGCCCGCCCCGCCGGTTTAGGTCCGGCTACCGCGATAATGTTTACCGTGCCAGCGACGCGAATGCGAGAGCCGAGCGGGGTGCGATACCCGTTCGGCACACTGGGCGCGTGACTGCTCGCTGGGAGCAGCGGGTTCAGCTCCCCCCCAACGCCAGCTCGCCTTCAGTGGCTCGAGCCGTGCTGCGCAGCGCGCTCGTCGAGGCCGGGCTCGAGGAATTGACCGACGTGGCACTGCTACTGGCCAGCGAACTGTGCACTAACGCAGTCATGCACGCCGGCACCGAACTGGAGTTCGCGCTGCGGGTCGATGACGTTGGCCTCACCGTCACGGTGACCGACCGCGGGCCGGTCGGGCTCGAGCTCGCCGGAGCCCCTGGACTTCCCGTGCGGGGCGGCTCCAGCGGCGGGCACGGGCTGAAGGTCGTCGCTGCGCTGGCGTCGGCCTGGGGCACCCGGTACGACTCCACCGGGCACCACGAGGTGTGGTTCATCCTGCATTCCCCCAACCACCGCGCAGCGGCCGCCACCGATGTGGCAGACGCCGCCCCTGCCGGTCCGGCCCGGCGACTGCCCGCGCCGGCGCCGGCCGGCTGGCCCGGCCCGAAGGCATGCCGATGGCTGCTCCACATGCCTGGCCCCCTGGCCGCGCGATTCGACGTGCCGTCACTGGTCACCGAGCTGCTGTGGCGGCTGTGTGAGGTGATCGGAGCTGATGGCGCTTGGGCGTCAGTGGACTACGGGGATGGCCGTGGCGAGCAGTTGCTCGCGTCACACGGTGCAATCCTCGCGTCTGGCTGCATCCCCATAGAGATCCGGCTGGATCTGATCGCCCCGCTGCGCGGCCTGCTGCGAGTAAGCCGGCGTTCACCCAGCGCCATCGAGCTTGAGCTGGCCGGCCTGTCCGCGCTGCGGATCGCACTGGCGATCGAGTTCGACTGGTTGCGCGGTGCCGACCGCCTCCAGCGATCATGGATGACCTACCTGGCGAAGACCAGCGAGCTGCTGGCGCAGTCCCTTGACGTGAACTTCACCATCGCGCTGGTGCCCCAGATCATCGTTCCCCGGCTGGGCAGCTGGTGTGCGGTGCACCTGGCCGATGAGCGCGGCAAGATCGTCTCGGCGGCTTGGGGGCACGCGGACGAGTCCGCGCTCCCGGCGCTACGGTCCTGGCTGGACGGCGAGAATGCCGACGGCCGGAGCGCGGAGCGGCCCAGCACCGACGGTGCGCTGCGGCCCCGGATCGAGGAGGCGCTGCATGGCTCCCGTCCAGTGACCTTCGCCGCGCCGGTCGAGGGTCTCACCGTCGGGATGGTCGCCCACCAGCGCACCGTGGGCACCCTCACGGTGGGGCGCCCCGGTGACCGCTCGCACTCCCCGCAAGACGTCGCGCTGATCTGCGACGTCGCCCGGCGGGCGTCGCTCGCGATCGCAAACGCCCAGCTCAACGCAACGCAGGTGACCATCTCGCAGGCGTTCCAGCAGGCGCTTCTGCCACGCGCGCTGCCGGTGTCGGAGCACATCGAGTTCGCCGCCGCGTACCTGCCGGCCAGCGCCGGCACCGACGTCGGCGGCGACTTCTACGACGTCCTCGCGCTGCCCGGCGACCGCTGGCTGGTCGCGGTCGGGGACGTCTGCGGGAAGGGGGCGCCGGCTGCGGCCCAGACCGGACGGGTCCGCGACATGCTGCGGGCGCTGGTGCGCAGCGGCTGCGAGCTGGAGCCCGCCGTGCGGCTGCTCAACGAGGCCCTCGGCGAACCGGCCGGTGAGCAGCAGTTCTGCACGCTTGCCGGTGCGGTGGTCACGAACCTGGGTTCTTCCGGGCTGGACGTCGAACTGGTGCTGGCCGGGCACGACCAGCCGATCGTGCTCCGGGCGGACGGATCGACCGAGTTCATCGGCGAGTACGGCACCGTCGTCGGGCCGCTTGCCGAGATGAAGCTGTTCACCACCAGGCACACGCTGCAGCGCGGGGAGGCGATGGTGATCTACACCGACGGGTTCACCGAACGGCGCCGCGACACCGAGTTCTTCGGCCGCGCGCGGCTCGCCGAGCTGGCCGCCACGCTGGCCGGGGTACCGGCCGCCGCGATGGCCGGTGCGCTGCGTACCGCCGTCCGAGATTTCTCCCCCGACCCGCCGAGGGACGACATGGCATTGCTGGTCGTCAAGGCCCGCTAGACCGGCTGCACCAGTCCTCCTCGAAACCGGTGATGAAGCGGTCGAGCAGCTCGGCGAACTGTGCCCGCTCGGCGGGCTGCCACGATTCGGTGATTGCCGCGATCCGGTGGTCGCGACGCTGCCGGGCCTGCGCCAGCAAGGCGATCCCGGCATCAGTGACGGCCAGCAGCGACGCACGTCCGTCTCCGGGATCAGCCCGCCGCTCCAGCAGGCCCATCCCGACCAGATGAGCGGTCTGCCTGCTGACCGTGGAGGGATCGGAGTGCACCGCGGCCGCGAGCGCGGTGACCCGTGAGGGCCCAACGCAGACCAGCGTGTGCAGGAGCAGGAACGATGGGCGATCGAGGGTCTCCCCGCGAGCTGCGGCGGCCCGCTCCAGGAGCCGGATCAGCCGGGCCAGTCCGGTGCCGATCCGCCCCGCGACACCCGAGTCATCGGCGACACCCGAGTCATCGGCGATACTGGGGTCATCGGCGATACTGGGGTCATCGGCTACTGAGGGGTCATCGACTGCTGAGGGCTCATCGGCCACTGATGCAGGCATCAAGCCACCTTCACTGCATGCCACACGCAACTACCACAACCATCCCCCCAAAGCTCGGCACAAGCAAGGCCTGCTACCCCATTCAGCGAGCTTAACGGGGTGTGGCCGCCCTGATAGGCCCGCTGAGCCCGCTGAATGCGATCAGCCGAGCGCGGCGCCGACCAGGACGCCGAGGAGGTAGGTGGCGGTGGCGGCGGCGGCGCCGATTGCTAGTTGGCGTAGGGCTCGGCGGACGGGCGGGCCACCGGAGAGCACGCCGACGGTGGCGCCGGTGAGCATCAGGGCGAGCCCGACGAGCACCGCGGCCAGGACGAGCCCGTTAGTGCGCGGCAGCCCGAGCAGCAACGGCAGCACCGGCACCGCCGCCCCCGAGGCGAAGAAGGCGAAGCTGGACAGCGCCGCGCCCAGCCCGGTGCCCACAACCTCGTGCTCGTCCTCATGGGTGTCGGTGGAGGTGGTGTCTGCGGGGTAGTCGCGCAGCACCGCCTCCGCGTGGCGCTGGGCCTGCTCGGCAGGTATCCCCCGGGCCCGGTAAACCAGGGCAAGCTCGTTGGCGTTGACGTCGAGGTGGGGCAGCACCCGCCGGGTCTCCGGGTCGGGGGTCGAGGCCGCGAGCAACTCCCGCTGGGAGCGCACCGAGAGGTACTCGCCGGCCCCCATCGACAGCGCCCCCGACAGCATCCCGGCCAAGCCGGTGAGCACGACCGCATTCCTGGTCGCCCCGCCCCCGCTGACGCCCACGATCAGGGCGAGATTGCTGATCAGGCCGTCGTTGGCGCCGAACACGGCGGCTCGGAAGGTACCCGACACGCGGGTCCGGCCCCGGGCAGCCAGACCGCGCACCACCTCGGCGTGGATGCGTTCGTCGGCCGCCATCGCGCGGGTCGCGTCGGCGTCGGCCTCGTAGGGTGACCTGCTCTCCGCCCGCTGGGCCAGGGCGAGCACGAATACCGAGCCGAAGCGGCGGGCCAGGAATGCCAGCAGCCGCATGCGGACGTCGCCGCGGCGGGCGGGCCCCACGTCGTCGCCGAGCAGTTGTTCCCAATGGGCGGCGTGACGCTCCTCGGCCTCAGCCAACCCCAGCAGGATCTCCCGCTCCTCCCCGCTGCGCCGGCCAGCGAGGTCGCGGTAGACCTTGGCCTCTTCCCGCTCGTCGGCCAACCGCCGCCGCCACCGGCGTACCGCTGAGGATCGGGTGCCGACCAGCCCCGACCCCCCCTCGCCCATCTCGCTCACACCTCAAGGATCCCAGCCTCGGCGCATCGCTGAGGAGTTCGGGTGGGCATCGGGTTGACCGACGTAATATGAATGAGTATTACCGGGGGCGCGCTCACCTCGGGAGGTACCGATGACAACCGCAAGTCACGCGACGCCAGGTACGGTGCGTACCTTAATCCCCGCGCGGATCGACCGGTTGCCGTGGTCGCCGTTCCATACCCGGTTGGTCGTCGCGCTCGGGGTGGCGTGGATCCTTGACGGCCTGGAGATCACGGTGGCGAGCGGGGTCGGCGCCGTGCTGAACGAGCCCACAACGCTCAACCTGTCCTCGACCGCGGTGGGGCTCATTGCGTCGGTGTACCTGGCCGGGGAAGTCGTCGGTGCACTGGTGTTCGGCCGGATGTCGGACACGCTGGGTCGCCGCAACCTTTTCATGGTCACGCTGGGTGTCTATCTCGTCGGTAGCGGCCTCACGGCACTGACGCTCGGCAACGGCCCCGGGTGGATCGTGTTCCTTTATGCCACCCGCTTCATCGCCGGCACCGGAATCGGGGGGGAGTATGCCGCGATCAACTCCGCGATCGACGAGCTGATCCCGGCCCGCTACCGCGGCCGGGTCGACATCGCGGTCAATGGTACGTACTGGGCTGGCGCGATCATCGGCGTGATCGGGACGTTCATCCTGCTCAAGGCGATGGATCCGAGCATCGGTTGGCGGATCGGCTTCCTGATCGGCCCGGTGCTGGGCCTGGTGATCCTGCTGGTGCGGCGCAACCTGCCGGAGAGCCCCCGATGGCAGATCATGAACGGCCGCGAGCAGGCCGCCGAAGGATCCATCTCCTACATCGAGCACGAGGTGGAGCAGTCCGGGGTGAGCTTGCCGCCGGTCGACGAGAGCAAGGCGATCGAGCTGCGGCCCACCAACCAGATCGGCTATGCGGCGCTGACCAGGGTACTGTTCCGCGACTACCCGAGCCGGGCCGTGCTCAGCGCGTCACTGATGATCAGCCAGTCATTCCTGTACAACGCGATCTTCTTCACCTACACACTTGTCCTGGCCAAGTTCTACGGGGTGCCCGCGACCTCGGCGCCGGTCTTCCTGCTCGCCTTCGCCGTCGGCAACCTGCTCGGCCCGCTGACCATCGGGCACTTTTTCGACACGATCGGGCGCAAGCCGATGATCGCCGGCACGTACATCACGTCCGGCGTGTTGCTGGGCGTCAGCGCTGTCCTGTTCAACGCGGGGCTGCTCAACGCGTTAACCCAGACAATCGCCTGGTGCGTGATCTTCTTCTTCGCCTCGGCCGGGGCCAGCGCGGCGTATCTGACGGTCAGCGAGATCTTCCCGCTCGAAGTGCGGGCGAAGGCGATCGCGGTGTTCTTCGCCATCGCGCAGTGCGTCGGTGCGCTCGGCCCGGTCATCTACGGCGCGCTCATCGGTGACGGCACCCAACCATTCCTGCTGTTTCTCGGTTACCTGCTCGGTGCGCTCATGATGATCGCCGGCGGCCTGGTCGCGGCGACGCTCGGGGTGGCCGCCGAAGGCCGGTCTCTCGAGGACGTCGCCGCACCGCTGGCGGCGAGCGGCCGCGGCCGAACCGGGACCACCCGCGCTGAAGGGGCCGCCTCGCCGTTGTCCAGCTGAGCCGTTGTCCCGCTGAGCCGTTATCCCAGAGCGGGCAACACCAGCCACCACACCAGCGCGAGAATGATCGCTGCCGCCACGATCAGTAACACCCAGCACAGCATGCGTCCCGGGTCCGACTCCCCCGGCCGCGCACCCCACTCGCTGCGAAGCGCCAGATCTGCGTCGGAGTAGCTGCGCGGATTCGACTCCCCCGACAGCTGGGCTACGTCGCGGGATGGGGTCAGGCTCCACGGGAGGTCGTCATCCTCGCGGCCAGACTCGGGGGGCATCTGGGGGGCCATGGCGCAGACGCTACGGATCGTGTGGTTACGGTCCGGCCTAACGTCGGTTATCTGGAGGTAAAATCCCTGGTCTCAGTGTCCGCGGAGCAGCCGGCGGGCGCTGGTGATCAGTCGTTGGTCGTGATCATAGCGCCGGAACGCTTGGCCTGGGCAGTGCTGGGCTACTCGGCGTTGTGCCGGATGCCGAGATCCACCATGTCGCGCAGCACCAGCTCGGGCAGGCCGCCGAAGTCGTACCATCGATATCCCTGTGCCTTGGCCCAGCGGCCACTACAGGAATGGTCGGCGGTAGCAATCCAGCCTTTACTCCACACTACCCAACGGTCTTACCATCTGGTGGAATACATAGGGTGGGACACCAATTGCTACGGGTTCGCTACGGGAGGCGACGTGACCGTCCGCGAGGCCATCGAAGCGCTCCGCACCGCTGCGGCGGCAACCCCGCTGGGGCTCGACAGTGAGCTGAGAGTCTCACTCTGCGACGGCGACGGCATCGATGAAAGCGCAGAGCTGGAGATCGACCACTTCGCCCGGGTCTCCCGGGCGACCGGCGAAGTGCACTCGTGGTACGTCGGCGTGAAAGGGCATCCGCACCGTGACCAGGAGCAAGGCCGCACAACACGGCTGCCAGGGATCACGAACGAGGCGGACGCGTACCTCAAGAAATGGACGGAAGAGCAGGGCTGAGCAGCGATGCCCGCAGCTTACTGCTCGTCCGGGCGCTGGCTGGGCGTGTCGGGACCGGCACCGGTTTGCAGGGTGCTGAGCTGGCTGTCGAGGGTCTCGAGCTGCGAGGTGACAACGCGGCGCAGCCGCAATATCACGATCAAGATCAAGCAGCAGAATAGGATGAATACGGACGCGCCGACAACCAGCACGATGACGACCTGGGTCTGACTCACGGACCCATCCTCTCAGCGGCCGCTGGACGTTGCACCGAGAGCACCGGCGGGAGGCTCGCAGCACAACACCTCCTGCTGCGCTCGCCAGAACTCCTGGCAGGCCTCATGGAGGTCGTTCTGCGCCGCCTCAAGGGCCTCGACCGGCACGGGCGTGGCCACCCATCGGCCTCGGACCGGCTCGACCACCGTCAACGCTTCAAGAGCGTGCGAGGTATTGCGCAGGCGCTGATGGGCTCGATGAAGTCGCTGGCGTTGCTCCGCCGAGAGCTCCGCCGGCTTACGTGTGGCGTCCACGATGACCCTCCTAGCCGTCGATCCAGCGCAGGTGCGATCACCCACAATCCCCGAACGGCCTCATGCGCGCACACCGGGTCCGGGTTACCGTGGAGTAACTTCGGTGAAGGGACGGTCGGTGATGACTACCAGTAACGCGATCCGGCAGGGCGGGGTGAGCGAGCGGCAGGCCAGGCAGGTCGCTGAGGCTGCCCGGGAGACGCAGTGGCGCCAGCCCAGCTTCGGCAAGGAACTGTTCCTCGGCCGCTTCCGGCTGGACCTGGTGCACCCGCGCGGTCACGCGCCCTCCAGCGCGGAAGGTGACGCCTTCCTGGCCCGCTTACGAGAGTTCTGCACAGCTGAGATCGACGGGATGGTGATCGAGCGCGAGAGCCGCATCCCCGACCAGGTCATCAAGGGTCTACAGCAGGTCGGCGCGTTCGGAATCAAGATCCCGACCGAGTACGGCGGGCTGGGCCTGTCCCAGGTGTACTACAACAAGGCGCTGATGCTGGCGGCCTCGGCGCACCCCTCGCTGGGTGCGCTGCTGTCGGCGCACCAGTCGATCGGGGTGCCCCAGCCGCTGGCGATGTTCGGCACCGACGAGCAGAAGCGCACGTGGCTGCCCCGGTGCACGCGGGAGATCACCGCGTTCCTGCTCACCGAGCCCGACGTGGGCTCCGACCCCGCGCGGCTGCACGCCACCGCCACCCCGACCCAGGACGGCTACCTGCTGGACGGAGTCAAGCTGTGGACCACTAATGGCGTCGTAGCCGGCCTGGTAGTGGTGATGGCCCAGGTACCCAAGGTCGACGGGCACCGGGGAGGCATCACCGCGTTCGTGGTGGAAGCCGACTCGCCCGGGATCACCGTAGAGAACCGCAACGCATTCATGGGTCTGCGCGGGATCGAGAACGGCGTCACCCGGTTCCACCAGGTGTACGTGCCCGCATTCAACCGGATCGGCAAGGAGGGCCAGGGACTCAAGATCGCGCTGTCCACGCTCAACGTCGGCCGGCTGTCGCTGCCCGCCGTCTCCACGGGTGCCGCCAAGTGGTGCCTGAAGATCGCCCGGGAGTGGTCCCAGGTGCGGGTGCAGTGGGGCCATCCGATCGGCGAGCACGAGGCGATCGGCGGCAAGCTCGCCTTCATGGCCGCGACCGCCTACGGGATGGAGGCCATGCTGGAGCTGTCCAGCGAGATGGCCGACGAGAAGCGGACCGACATCCGCATCGAAGCCGCGCTGGCCAAGCTGTACAGCTCGGAGATGTCCTGCCGGATCGCCGACGAGCTGGTGCAGATCCGCGGCGGCCGTGGCTATGAGACCGCCGAGTCGTTGGCTGCCCGGGGCGAGCGCGGCGTGCCCGCCGAGCAGATCCTGCGCGACCTGCGGATCAACCGGATCTTCGAGGGATCCACCGAGATCATGCACCTGCTGATCGCCCGGGAGGCGGTGGACGCGCACCTGAAGGTGGCCGGCGACATCATCGACCCGGACGCTGACCTGGGGCGCAGGGCCCGCGCCGCAGCGCGAGCGGGCGGCTTCTACGCCCGCTGGCTGCCCACCCTGGTGGTCGGCAAGGGCCAGCTGCCCAACACCTTCGCCGAGTTCGGCCCGCTCGCGCCGCGGCTACGCTACGTCGAGCGAGCCAGCCGGCGCCTGGCGCGTCAGACCTTCTACGGGATGTCCCGGTGGCAGGGCAAACTCGAACGGCGGCAACGGTTCCTGGCTCGGATCGTCGACATCGGGGCTGAGCTGTTCGCCATGAGCGCTGCCTGCGTGCAGGCCCAGCGTGACCCCGAGGGCGGCACCGCCGTCGAACTCGCCGGCGCCTTCTGCGCGCAGGCCACCGTCCGAGTGGAGGAGCTGTTCACCAGGCTGTGGTCCAATAGTGACGCCAGCGATCGGGTGGTGGCGCGGCAGGTGCTCGATGACCGCTTCACCTGGCTTGAGGAGGGCGTGCTGGACCCGTCCATCGAGGGCCCATGGATCGCGGTCGCGGAGCCAGGCCCATCCACCAAACAGAACGTCCACCGCCGCATCAGCTGACCGGGTTGACTCCCGATGAGTATCTGCGCGCTCCGCCGTCTCAACAGGGTCACATTGATCTCGACGGAGGCAGGTCATGCATGGGTAAGGCGCAGTGGCAGTGCACCATGTCGCTGGACGGCTTCATCGCCGGTCCAGGTGGTGACATGTCCTGGTTGACCGAGCACCTCGGGCCCAATCCGACGGTGGACGAGGTTATCGGCAAGGTCGGCGCCCTTCTCGTCGGCAACCGCACCTTCGGCGGTGACGATCCGTACAAGGGCACGACCAACGAAGGCAAGCCGTACGGCGGGGGGTGGACCGGGCCACAGTTCGTGCTGACCCACCACCCCCCGGATACTCCGGTACCGGGTGTCACCTTCGTCGGCGACCTCGACAGCGGCCTCGCCGCGGCCAAGGCCGCCGCAGGTGACAAGTACGTCAGCATCCTTGGCGCCGAGGTTGCCCGGCAGTGCCTCGACGCGGGCCTGCTCGACGAGATCCTCGTGTGCATTGCGCCCGTCCTGCTCGGCGACGGCGTCCGGCTGTTCGACCGCCCAGGCGGGACCAACGTCAAGCTCGAACGCCTCAGCCTGACCCAAGCGCCGGGAGCGACAAACCTCTGGCTACGTGTCGTCGGATGAGCCCTTGCTACCTCTTCCCGTGCCGAATCTTGTTGCTGGATAGTGCCCATCGGACCGGGAGGGGCGGCCCGGGCAGGGAATAAGGGCGCTGGCGAGCGGCTAGGTTGTTCACGCTCGTCATCCTCATGCCGGATCCTTAGACAGTGGCCGACAGAGCGGTTGCGGACGCCGTGGCAGGAAGCTTCCTGGGGAGGCTGCCGTCGGACCTGGTCGACGCGCTGGTGAAGGTGGGGGAGCTCATCGACTATCCGGCGGGCAGCACGATCTATCGGGAGGGTTCGTATCCGAGGACGGCGCTCGTCGTCGGTGGGTTGCTCCGGGTCTACATGACCTCTCCGGAGGGCCGGCAGGTCACGGTCCGGTATGCGCGCACTTGCGACGTGTTGGGGATCGCGGTCCTGGTCGGAGGGCCGGCCGACGTCGGCGTTCAGACGCTGGCCGAGTCGAGCCTGTTCCGGATCGACTCGCCGACGTTGACGACGGCGGCGCACCGCGATTCAGCAGCGCCCGCGAGGCCAGCTCGTGGCGCGCGTGGCGCAGCAAGAACTGGCTGACGCTGTCGGGTCGGTGCGCGAGGTGGTGGCCCGGGTCCTGCGGGGATTCCGCCTTGACCGGCTGGTGGCGACCTCCCCGGACAGCATCCACATCCTCGACCCGGCAGGGCTGCACGATCAATCCTGGAACCCGACCGCCCCGTGACTTCCGTTACGTGGCTCGCCACCGAAGTCACTGACACTCCTCAGGACCAGGCGAAGGCTGGTGCCAACTCGCCCGATCAGGTGGGCGAGCGGACCAGAGGAGGCCACATGTCCATCTTGGCTGCCACATCGCAGGCGGAGAAGGGAACCGGGTCATGCTCCCCACACCCGGTCACACCGCTGGCTCGGTCTCCCTGCTCATACGGCGGTGGGGGAGGTCACCGCTTCTGCTGGTCGGCGACCTCACCTACGCAGCGCAGCTGCTGGAACAACGACAGGTTCCCGGCGTCGGCGACCGGAACCAACTCGCCAAGACCACCGACCAGGTGCTCGCACTCAAGCAGCAGATGCCTGATTTGGTCATTCTGCCGGCCCACGACCCGACCGCGCCTCAGCGCCTGCTGCAGAGCGCACAGTGAAGAGATCGGCTCAGATGAAGTTTGCCAACACGATCACGATCAACCGCCGGCCGGCCGAGGTGTTCGGGTTCCTCGCCCACTTCGGAAACGTGCCGCTGTGGAACTACGCGATCAGCGAGACCCGGAGGATCACCGGTGGTCCGGTGGGTGCCGGTTCGCGTTGCCGGCAGACCCGGACGCTTCCCACCCGGAGCGAGGAGACGTTCGAGGTGACCGAGTTCGAGCCGGACCGCAGGCTCTCGATCCGAGGTGCTCTCGGACCTTTCCACGGCGAGGTCGCCTACCTGCTCGCGCCGACCGGAAACGGCACCACCCTCACCAACACCGTGGACCTTCAGCCCTCGGGTCCGCTGCGGCTCGTTGCGCAGTTGGCAGCGCCCCGCGTCAAGTCGGCGGTGGCTGCGAACCTCGACACCCTCAAGCAGATCCTGGAATCGGGCGGCCGGCTGGTGGCCGCGACAAAGACGTCCGGGTAAGCCATTGCCGCTGTCCCGCTGGGGAGTTCGGCTGCATCTTCCTGTGGTGGATTCTTGTTTGGGTCCGGTTGGTAGCGCCGGTTTTTGTCGGTGCCCGGTTCTAGAATTGGGGTATGTCGACGGCGCCGGTGTGCCGGCCAGTGTGCCGGCCAGTGTGGCAGGGTAGTGATGCGGGATTGCTGGCTGAGCTGGGTGTGTTGGAGTCCCGGTTGCATTCGACGTGGGCGCTCGTCGAAAGGTTGGCCTGTTCGGGAGCTGCTTCCCTCGTCTGTCAGGCCTGCGGCGCGGCGAGTTGGCGCGTCAGCACGACGAGTTCTTGATCTTTTGTGTGTGCCGGGCATTGCTAAGGAGTGCTGTGATCCTTAGCGGTTAGGGCAGGTGGTTGAAGTAGTCACCTTTGGTGGCATGTAGGAATGCTTTCATCTGGGCTGGGGTGATGGTCAGGATTGGGCTGGTGTCTGTGAGCTTGGAGTCACGTATGCTGATGTGCCCGTCTGTGGTGGTTAGTTCAAGGCAGTTGCCGCTGGGTTCGCTGAAGCTGCTTTTGATCCACCGGGGATCGGTGAGATCGGAGTTGGTCATGCTGGTTGTCCTTTCGGGGCTCGTAACTAGTGGTATTGCTTCGCGATGGCCTGAATGATGTCCATGGATTCTGCTGGTCCTGATGCGGCGGCGGTGAGGCGTCGCCAGAGATCGCCATATGCTCGTACGGCATTTTTGTCGTCGAGGTAGCGAGCGTCGTCGTAGTCCTCGACGTAGACGAAATCCAGTGGTGAGGCGATTCCCGGTGCGCCGAGGGTGAGCAGCGAGAAGCTGAATGAGACGGTACCGGTGTAGGTCCTGGTTTTGAACGGCAGTAGCTGGAGCTGGACATTGGGCAGTTGCGCCACGCGCGTGAGGTAGTCGAGTTGGGCGCGCATGACTTCGGGACCGCCGACTTCGCGGCGCATGCACGATTCGGATAGAATGAACGATACGTTTGGTGGGTCGTCCTCAGTGAAGATCTTCTGCCGTTCTTGTCGGGCATGGACGCTGGCTTCGATCGAGCTGTCTGACAGAGTGCGTGGCCAGTCCGCATGAATGATGCGGATGTAGGGCTCGACTTGCAGGATGCCCGGAATGATCTCCGCTTGCACTTGGCGGATGTCCTCCGCGCCGTCTTCGAGGTCGACGTACATGCGAAACCACTCGGGGAAGACCGATCGCGTGCCGTCCCAGCGGCCTCGCTGGTTGGTGTTGCGGGCGACGGTCAGC